>JBCCHW010000007.1:0-35621 GCA_039028555.1 Pseudomonadota bacterium
CCTGGCTGCGCGACCTATCTGCAGGAAAAAGCCGATCTCCAAGCCGGTGGTGGCCAATCGCAGCGATTGATAGCCGCAAAGGAACGCCAGGAAAATGCCAAGGCCGAACAATTGAGCCTTCAAGAAGAGCAAATCATGGCGAACGAGGAACTCTCGGCACTGCAAGACGAATTGCAAACTGTCAACCGCAGCGAAACTGTACGCCAATCACAGATCGAGAAGGCGCGCTCCAACACAAACATCTCGCAACAAAAACTTGAAGCGTTAAGTAAACAGCTGAAGCGTCAGACCGAAGCGTTTAATGACGAGGCGCTGGCATTGGAGGCGACGCGGTCAGTCTCGTCCGACGCGCAGGTTGCCGCCAAAGAAGCTGAGCTCAAAGCACTCAAGAAAGAATTGAATGAAACCAACCGCCAGATCGATATCTTGATTCAATAGTATGTGCCAGCCGTTTCCAGAACACATTCCAATCTAGAATCTGGGGGTCTGTTAATCCTGGCGCGCCCGCCAATAGCGACCGGCGCCTGGCACGCAAGATTTAGACGTATTGCCTTTCCCTCAAGCCACGCTTGCGGGTGGGCGACAACGAGCTGGCTGTCGACGGATTAAAGCCGCAGAGCCACGTTCCGGGCTCCGCGCCGATCTATGATCATTTCAACGCTGCTCAACCAAACATGCGGGCGAGGAACCCTTTTTTGTTGGGTGTTGACGCGGCTTCGGCGGCGGCTTCCTTCATGACCCCGGCGACCGTGCCATAGGTTTCGGCCCATGCCGTTTTAAGCTCGTCGTTCCAGTCATCGCCGAGACCCTTTTCCAGCGTGAACAAGAGCGCCCCGCCAACGATGTCATAGTGTTCGTCTTTCACGCCATAGCCCAGATGTTTCACGCCCAGATCCTTGACCACCGGAAGAATCTTCTCGACCTGGTGGAGGTTCTGCACCGCCGTGCCCAGGGTTTGCATCAAGACCTCTTTCTGACGGGTCATATCGGCGGCAAACATCGGCCGGACTTCCGGCGCAACCTCAAATAGCCGATCGTAAAAAATGTCCGCCGCCTTGTCGGCGATGGGTGCAACTTTCTGAAAGCTGCTCTGGACCATTGTGACTTGTTCGGGTGTCATTTCAGACTTCCTTCCTGTGGGTGTGGGTCACGACCCTTCAAGGCCGATTTTGCGCCCTTCGATCCACCTTGCGGGTCGGTGGGCGGCATGAACAAATGGCCCGGGGCGGGCGTACCGCCCCAAGCGAATGGCGCCGATGTCCGGACGCTCCGCATCACCCATCGATCGGGATACGGATCACAACACCGCCCATCACGTCATCGAGCTTGAAGTCGGTTCTGGGGGTGTCCTTGTGACCGTTGTGGCAAGAGGCGCAAACCTCTGCCACGGCGACATCCGGGTAGACGGCCGTGAAGTATGTTTCGCCACCAAGCTCTTCTTCGCCATAGAAGTTTTCGCCCGGGTTATCGGCGATGTACTGCAGGCCCTCTTTCTCCATTTCGGTTTTGGGCGCGTTCTGTTTGTTGATCGGCCACAGCGATTGCAGGGAGTAAGAAAACAGGTCGGTCTTGTCGGCGACCATCTCCGAGCCGAAGCGGAACATCTGTGCCGGCAACGGAGCCGCCACATCATCATCGTAAAACTCGCTGGCCTTGATCAGCTTGTGTTTGGCCACCAGGCGCTGGACGATCATCTTGGTATAGATCGTCCGGTCACTGTCCATCACGGCGTGCAGCATATCGGCCACGTCCTTTGGGTCGAGCCCATCAGAGGCGGCTGCAACGGGCGTGAGCGCCAGCGCGGAGCCTATGGCTGCTGCCTTGAGTGTCTTCGTCGGCATCGCTATGTCCTTTCAGGTTGCGTCTCGTCGTAACTGCGCGTGGAGCGGGATTGGTGATTGGCGTCATGGGTCCTTCTTCACGCGCTTCAATGCCCAGTCGATGCTTTCGACATGCATCGCTGGGCGCCCGTTGAAATTCGTCTCAACGAGTTCCGGGTCTGCCAGAGCGTCGATTGCGAAATCGAGACTGTGGCAAGACATGCAAACCGTCCGGATCATCTTTTCACTCGGACGGAGATAGGCGTTCTGGTTATGGGTGGTGAACAGGTCACCCCGGCGGTTCTCGATCTTTGGCATATGGCAGGCGGCGCAGGTGACACCTGTGCCCGGCGCCGCGCCGGCAAGCTCGGCCTGCCACAGATCGTGATGCGAACTCGAGAAGTACGCCCGCGTGTGATTGTCATCGTGACATCCGGCGCACGCCTCGACCGCGGCGACCTCGAGGTCGACATCATGGGGTTTGTGGCAGGTGCCGCAACTGCCGATCTCGCGGCCTGCCGCCTCGGGTTTCAATGTGGTCAGGCGGCTTTCGGCCACGGTGAGCGGGCCTAAGGGCTCATCGGTGAAAACCTCGGCGAGATAGGCCTCGATCCCGTTTTTGGGGGGCTTGCGCGGCTTGGGCAGTTTCGGATGAAACCGCATGCCGTGGCGTCCCTCTTTGAACGTTTTTGCCTGGTCCTTGTGGCAGGATTGGCAAATCTTGAGATCCGGGCTCTCTACCCAAACCGCTGCGATCTCGGTCAGCCCCTCGGCCTTGGGCGCATGGCATCCGGCACAGTTGACGCCGCTCAGCGCGTGGGCCGAACCGGCCCAATGGTCAATCGCTTCAGCTGTCAGATATGCCTCTGGCGCCCGCGCATCTGCCGGGCTCAACACCCGCGACAGCCGTTGCGCCGCCGCACCCTTGGAGTCATCCGGGGCGTCCTCTTGTGCGGCGAGATATCGGAACAGTTCCTGCACCGGATCCGCCGACAGCAGTGCAAGGGAAATCGCATTAAGATCACGGCGAGCGACGGTATCAGCCAGAACCGGTGCCTCTTTGACATCCGGCCCGCCTGCATGCTTTACGAGGAAATCCTCGTAAAGCGCTGTATTGTCGTGAAAATTGTGACAACCTGCCGAGGCGCAGGTGCCAAAGCCATAGCCTTCGTGGCTGGGGCGGTTCTTGTAGACATCCTGATGGCAGGCGGCGCAGTAATCCATGGGCAGGGTCACCGCGCTGACACGGGTAATCTCGGGTTTATGTTCGGCATGGCAGGTATGGCAGTAGAGCGCGTCGAGCTTTGCTCGCACATCGGCGTTGCGCGGATCGCGGAACTTCTTCACCGGATGGCTGTCGTTCGAGAGTTTGAGCTCGTCCTTGTGGCAACTGAGGCAGGCCTTGTTCATTGCCTTGGCCGTTTTCTTTGGCGTGGCAAAGGGGTCGGCGGCGTGACAGGCGCCGCACGCCAGTTCGATCTGGTGATGCGCGCCCGAGGTTTCTCCGATCAGCAGCGCATCGCGTGACCCACCGATATACATGACCGAGGCAACGGCCACCCCCGCGACGAGGGTGCCGAGGAGCCATACCAGCCAAAGAACCGAGTTCCGCGTCACCCACAACGACCCCTAAAAAGAATAAACAGAGAGGACATGGATCAAAAGCAGCGCTGGCAATGGCCAAAGCGCGATCACATGGGCCCAATAGGGAACGGTGCGCGGCGGCGATTTTGCCGAACCGACGCCTTGCTCGGCAAGCTTGTGCTCAGCGCCCGTAGCAAGGCCCGCCAGCGCCCCCAGAATGAGCGAGGCACAGAACGACACCATCAGCCAAAAGTTCAACCCATCGCCCAGCCGAAAACCGGTATGGACGAAAAGCCCGATCCCGGCGCCCACACCGATGATCAGATGCACCAGACGCCAGCTGTTGTATCCACCGATCCGCCGCAGAAATCCGATACGCCGCCGCAATCCGATCGCACCGGCCGCAACCGTCAGGGCCAGCAATCCATATCCTGTCCACTGTTTCCAGACACCGTCGAACCAGAGTTTGAACCAGACATCGTCGATGACGAAACTGTTGCGCATCGGAACCCGCGGCAGAACCAGCGTCGCAAGGGCGATGAGCACCGCCAGGCCCGAGGCCCAGAGCAGCGAGCGCCACCACCGCACAGGCTCGGCCCTGGCCGTGGCCTCTCCCTGCCCGAGCAGATCGAGGACCAGAGGTTTGCACGTCCCGCAGACCGAATTCGCGCTGGTGATTGTTCGCACTTCGTCCAGCGATCCCGCACCCAGGGTGATCGCGTCCGAGATCGCGCCCTTGGTCACGCCCGTACAGTTGCAGACAATCGCCGATGCCGGCCAGGCCGTGACCGAGTCGTCGCTGTTTCCCCAGATAACTCCGGACCGGGAAAAGGAGCGACGCGCCCACCACCCCAGCGGAGCTTGTTTGCCCACCGCCTGTTGCAGGCGGGTCGCCTCTGGCCAGTCGCCTACCCCCAGGGCCGCCAACAGACGCCCCCGATTGACAAAGAGCCGCCTGTACTGCCCGGTTTGCCGATCTTCCCAGACGAGGGATCTGACGCCCTGCTGTTGATCGACGGACTCGAAATCGCCCATCGAGAAGACCTCGGCCCCAAGGACCTTCAGCTTTGTTACGGGCACCGACCCTTGATATGTGCCCTTGCCATCGCCCGCGATCGCATTGGCCACGACCAGCACCTGTTCAAAGCATGGGCCGACGAGGCCATAGACAACCCCGTCGTGCTCAGCGCATTCACCAATCGCAAAAATGTCCGGATCAGAGGTGCGCATCTGCGCGTCAGTCTTGATCCCGCGCCCGATGTTCAATCCGACCGCACCGGCGATCTGGGTGTTGGCACGCACACCTGTGCAGATGACAACCGTGTCTATGTCGAGATGGCTCCCGTCGCCCAAGACAATCCCGTCAACGCGCGAGTTTCCGGTGATTGTCGCGACCCGGGTACTGGTGAGCACCCTGGTACCCAACCCCTCGATCCGCGCCTTTAGGATCTCTGACGCGCATTCGTCCAACTGGCGTGGCATCAGGCGGTTTTCATGTTCGATGACCGTGACATCGGCGCCCCGCTTCGCCATCCCGCGCGCCGCCTCGAGCCCCAAAAGACCGCCCCCGATAACGGCAACGCGGCGCGCGCGCATCGAACGGGCGATCAACGCCTCGGTGTCATTGAAGTCCCGGAAAGTGTAGACGCCGGGCAGGTCTTTCCCATCGATCTGCGGCACAAAGGCCCGTGATCCCAGCGCCAGGATCAGTTTCGAGTACCGCGCGACGCGGCCGGTCGAGGTCAGGATCTCCTTTGCATCCCGGTCAATATCGACCACCGAGACGCCATCATACCGATCCACCCTGCCTGGACGCGGGAAGTATTCGCTGAGATAGACATCGCCGATCTGGACCTCGCCGGCCAGAAGGGGTGTCAGCTTTACCCGATTGTAAGAGCGCCATCTCTCGGCGTTGAAGACGGTGACGGTCGCGCCCATGCGCGAAAGCTCTTGCGCCATGCGTATCCCGACCGGCCCGCCACCTATCACGATGATCGGATCAATACCTTCCGGGCTGGCAGCAGGCTCGCGGGCTGCTCTGGCTAGATCGATTTGATAGTTCACATGTCCAAAACTGTCTGGCGCGCACCTGCGCAGTTGATGAAGTCACACCGGTCGCGAGATTAACTCGCGCCGTCAGACTCCACTGTCAGCGGACCACGTCGATGTGGGGTAACCCATCATTGGGTCAAAAGGTGCTGCATCGCACAAATTAAAGGATTGAGGATTCGTCTTTGATAGTCAAGACCGTAATGCGCCCTGCTGCCGCCTGGCTGACGCGGATACTGGACCGCAGTGATCCAAGCAGATTCGATCAGCGTCCCGACGTTGAGAAATCGGCAAGAATGCATGCTGGTCAGCCGCGCGATTGCTCGAACACCCGGTGGGCCATCGAAGCGCCCTGCCGGTGGGAGAGTACCGCCAAGGTCATGAGGAACGCTTGGGCCCAGTCATCGTTGTGCGATGAACCGATCTCTTGAAACAGGCATTCGATTCTGGGATCTGTTGGCGGTATGCTTCCAGCGATAGCCGCCTCCAATCCGTGATAGAAGGGCCGCGCGCCACATGTTTAGAGCCTGTATCTCCACCCTGACCGCCGTTGGGCTGACAATGGCCGTAACCACCGCACGAGCAGATCAGGAAGGCTTGTTCGGGTCGATCGGCGAGCGGCTCGGCTGGATGGCGCCCGTCGCCGCCTGGAAGTTTGCAAACGACAAACCGGTCGAGGATCTCGAACGCGAAGCGGTGGTGTTGCAGGCCGCCCAGACAAAGGCGGAACAGATCGGCCTCGCGCGCGGGAGCGTCCTCGATTTCTTTCAGGCGCAGATCGACGCGGCCAAGGCGATCCAGTGGTGTTGGATCGCACGGTGGAAGGCCGGCGCCCCGCCCCCAACGGAAACACCGGATCTGGTCGCCGAGATCCGGCCAGCGCTTATCCGCCTGGGGCAGGATGTGCTCGACGAACTGGCGGGCGAGATCGCGCAAAACGGGCCGATCACGGCAGAGGCGCGCGACCCGTTCGTCGCGGCGGTGTCACTCGACTGCCTCGACCAGAAATCCTTGGACAATCTCTTCGAGAGCCTGACCGAGGTGAGGCTGCACGAGTGGGCCCGGCGTGGATACGCCGCGATCCCCTGCCCGGATGAACCTGATCCACAACAGAGCGTCAAGACCTGCGACGAAACCTCGTTGCGGTAACAAGCGGACTCAAATTCATCTGCACTGCGTTCGATCGGCAGAAGGTCTCGCCCGCCCGAAATCGCAGAACAAACCCCGGCGCCGGGTCATCTCCGGGCAGTTCAACGCCCTCTTATTGCACCATCGCCGGTGAATTGTATTCTCAAGCGCCCGGTATTCCGGTTACACAATCTGGCAGGGCGATGTCGCGCTGGCTCGTGGCGCAAGACCGGGAGGCGTGATGCCTAAGCGTGACGTATTGCAGGCAGTCGACGACGACGTGCGCCGGGCTGCCAAGACCCTGCTTCGGACCGCCCGACATGGCGCCCTGGCGTCGCTCGACCCGGACTCGGGGACTCCGATGGCCAGCCGCGTATCGCTGGCAACGGCGAGCGATGGATCGCCGGTTTTTCTGATCTCGCAACTCTCGGGCCATTTCGGCGCGCTGGAGAGCGACCCCCGCGCCTCGGTTCTGATTGGCGAGCCCGGGCGGGGCGATCCGCTCGCCCATCCGCGCATCACGGTGTTCGGCCATGCCTCACGCGTGACCGAGGGCGAACGCCAACAGTTAAGATCGCGCTTTCTCGCCCGGCACCCCAAGGCGGCGCTTTACGCCGATTTTGGAGATTTCGCGTTTTGGAAGCTTGCGATTACGGGGGCGTCCTTCAATGCCGGTTTCGGGAAAGCCTATGCCATGGCAGGCGCCGATCTGATTGCTGTCACCGATCGCGGGCTGGAAACGATGGAAGCCGGCGCGGTCGCGCATATGAACGAGGACCATGCCGACGCGATCTCGCTTTATGCGACCGCGCTGTTGCAACGCGCGGAGGCGCCCTGGTGTCTCGCCTGCCTCGACCTCGAAGGGCTGGATCTGGTCGCGGGCGACCAGGTGGCTCGGCTCTGGTTCGATCCCCCGCTCAGCTCTGCCGAAGAGCTCCGCCCCCGTCTGGTCGCACTGGCGAAAGACGCGCGCGCAAACGCCTCAACCTGACCGAAAGGGTCGCCCCATGTTCATCTCGTTCTTTCCCAAGCCAAAGCTCTTCGCGATATCGGGGGCCATATGGGGTCTCATCTGCGTCCTGATCTGGAATTTTGGCGTCTACGACTGGGCCGACCCGCTGGGCATCGCCGAGTTGCTCGGGTGGGAGCCCTCGCGGGTCTGGCTCTATGAGTTCAACATCCTCTGCTATGCCGCGTTTGCGGCCTTCTGGATGTGGTTTATACCGCATCGCTGGGCCCGATGGTCGGTCGCAGGGTCCGCCCTGATCGTCTTTGTCACCTGGTTTCAGGTCCAGTTGGACGTGATGATCAATGAATGGTTCGGCTCGTTCTATAACATGATCCAGGAGGCTCTGGCCGAGCCAAACGCCGTTGCCTCGGGAGATTTCTATACCCAATTGGCGACCTTTCTGAAGATCGCGATGGTCTATATCTTTACCGCCGTGGTGATCGCCTTTTTCACCTCGCATTATGTGTTTCGCTGGCGAACGGCGATGAACGAGCGCTATGTCGCGCTGTGGCCCAAGGTCCGCAATATCGAGGGCGCATCCCAGCGGATCCAGGAAGATACGATGCTGTTTGCCAAGATCATGGAATCGCTTGGGTCGCGGCTGATTGATGCCATCATGACCCTGATCGCCTTTTTGCCCATCCTCTGGGGCCTGTCGGAATACGTCAAGGAACTGCCGCTGGTCGGCGAGGTTCCCCAGGCGCTGGTTTTCATCGCCATCCTGTGGTCGGTCTTTGGCACCACGCTGTTGGCACTGGCGGGGTATCGCCTGCCCGGGCTCGAGTTTCGCAACCAGCGGGTCGAGGCGGCATTCAGAAAGGAGCTGGTGATCGGCGAAGACAACATCGAGCGTGCCCAGCCGCCGACGCTGACGGAACTTTTCTCGAATGTCCGGCGCAACTATTTCCGCCTGTATCTGAACTATCTCTATTTCAACATCGCCCGGTACGGGTATCTGCAAGCGGGCGTGATCCTGCCCTACATCGCGCTTGGCCCGACGATTGTCGCCGCGGGCTTTACGCTGGGCGTGATGCAGCAGATTTTGCGGGCATTCCAGCGCGTCGAGAACTCGTTCCAGTTTCTGGTCATGTCTTGGACGACGATCGTCGAACTGATGTCGATCTACAAACGCCTCTCGGCGTTTGAGCGGGCCATTGCCGGGGACGAACAGGCCTCGATCGAGTTCGAAGCCGGAGGGGGGACACCTGCCGGGGTTTGATCGGGCTGCGACCGAGCCTCGATGATCTGCCAGGTTTGGCGATGTCGAGGATGACAGGCCGCTAATCTGGATCGCTCGGCGCTGGTTCGAGCCCGTAGTCTTCGATGATCCGCTGCGCGACGCCTTGGTCGAACAAGGCGCGCCAGGCGGCGAAATAGCGCTCGACCATCGCGTGATCCGGGAAGTTCTTGCGAATGCCGGCATAGTAGAGAATTGCCTTGTCGCCTCCTGCATACCTTACCTGATCGGCAAGGCCCTCGTCGTTCACGATCCCCCAGCCGCGTTCGCGGTTCGAATAGACGGCATCGACCCGGCCAAAGGCGAGTTTGCGCATGCCTGCCGCATCATCCGGGTGGCCATCGATCTCGATTGGTGAAACGCCCGCCGCAATCAACTCTGCCCGCAGGTCCTTTAGTTGGGTCTCGGTATTCGAGGGGGCAAAGACCCCGACGCGCAACCCCGCAACCTGGGGACGCTGAACGTAGGAGAGGGGATTATCTGCGCGCACAAAGAACCCGTATTCGGTGCGAAACATGGGTGGCGAGAAGTGCAGCCACGCTTCGCGCGCCGGGTTGCGGCCGATCACCATCATCCCGTCGGCATCGCCAGACCGCATCAACTCTTGCGCCCGGCGCCAGGGATAGATGTCGAAGGTGCATGTGATCTTTGCCTGCTTGCAGACCTCGGCTATGACATCGCGGCCGGGGCCGGCGACCATTTTGTTCTCGCCATAGATGAACGGCGCGAATTCGAGCGTGACAAAGCGCAGCCGATCCTCGGCCAACGCGTTTTGGCCCAGCAGCAGTGAGATCGCGGCAAAGAAGGTTAGGGTTTTCGACATGGCACTCTCTCGATCTACGCCTTAGATCCCGACGGTCAGCGACAAGTGTATCGCGGCTACCCTCGGGCGGAAATGCATCACGTCAGATACCACAAGATGCACCGTCTTTCGTCTCATTCGGCCGGTGCAGGATCCAGCCCGAAAGCCCGGATAATCCGCTGTGCTTTGCCTTGGTCGTAGAGGCCTCGCCAGGCGTCAAAAAAATCCTCGACCAGATCAGCATTCGGATACGTCTTTCGAATAGCAGTGTAAAAGACGGTCTCTGTTTCGTCTCCGGCATAGCGGATCTTGGGGCCCAGCCGCTCCATGTCGATCAATCCCCACCCCCGGTCCTGATTGATGAAGACGGCATCCAGACGACCGGCGGCGAGCTTGCGCATCCCCAGTTCATCTTTTGCGTGCCTCTCGATGATGATTGGCGTCTCATCGCGCTCGATCAACGCTTCGCGCAGGGACATTAGCAGCCGTTCAGAATTCGATGGCGCGAGAACGCCGATTTTCATGCCCGCGATCTGGCTGACATCGGAATAGTCGAGCGGGTTGCTCGCGCTCACGAAAAAACCATACTCGGTCGCGAACATCGGAGGTGAATAGTCGAGCCAACGCGCCCGATCCTCGTTGAAACCGATCGGCATCATCGCGTCGACCGCGTCCGAGCGCATCAGTTCCAAAGCCCGCCGCCAAGGGACCGCGTCGAAACTGCATTCAATCGCGATACGCTCACAGATATCGTCGACCAGTTCGCGCCCGGGCCCGGCGACAATGCCGTCCTCGAGATAGCTGAAAGGGGCGAAGTCAAGCGTGACGAAACGTAGTCGCGTATCGGCAAAGGCCGCCTCGGCGCAGGCGATCCAAAGACAGAGCGTCAAAAGCACTGACTTGCGCATAATAACTCCTGACTTCCCACAATCCCTCTTTGGGTATTGGACAACGTTGGGCTAGTTTCACTGTGAATGGCAATGCCCTGGTGGAGGCCAACTCTGACCAAGAGCCAAAAAGATGGTAACCGGACACCTGCACCGGGACATGCAAGGACGTTACGCGCGAAGTTCTTGCGGATAACGATCCCGCTGATTTTCCTGTCCGTGATCGGCGTTTTCAGCGTGATCGAGTATCTGACCCATCGCGGCGCCGTGCAACGGCTTGAACTTGGCCTGCAGAGCCAGATCCAGACACAGGCAGCGGCGCTCGCGAATCCGTTGTGGAACCTGGATAACGAGCAGATCTCGCTCGCCCTGGCGGCAATCGTGACCAGCCCCGAGATCCTGACAGCCCGTGTTCTGGGGGAAGACGGGTCGCTGATGAGCGAGGCGGGCGGCATTCCGGGCGCGACACCGCGAGACGATCTGCTGGAACTGCGCCGCGAGATCGTCTTCGACGCCGGAACCGGGCCAAAGGTCATCGGGACGCTGGAGTTTGTCGCCAGCATGCACCTGCTGTGGGCGCAAACGCAAAACCGGCTGTTGGTTGCGGCGATGATTGCGCTGGTCGCGGTCGCCATCGAAGTGGCGGCGGCCCTGTACGCCTTGCGCACGATCATCGGAAAGCCGCTGAGCGCGCTGCTCGCGTCGATCGATTGGCAACGCTCGGGCCGCGGACGCCGGCGGGTCGAGTGGGAGAGTTCGGACGAGCTCGGCCAGGTGATTGCCGCCTATAACGAGATGGAAGACAAACAGGCAGCCTACGAGGCCGAGTTGCGCGACGCGCGTGACACGCTCGAAGACCGGGTGAAGGAACGCACGGCCGAACTCGCCGCCGCGCGCGACGAGTCCCTGATGGCGCGCACCCGATTGAACGATGCGATCGAGGCGATTTCCGAGGGCTTCTCGCTCTATGACGCGGATGATCGGCTGGTTCTCGCCAACTCGCGCTATCGGGATGTGCTGAACATCGGCGCCACCGAGATTGCGCTGGCCGAAAAGTCGTTTCGCGAAATGATGGAGGCCGCCGTCGAGCGCGGCTTTATCGCAGATGCCAAAGAGGATCCCGAGGGGTGGCTTGAAAGGCGCCTGGCCCGACACAAGAACCCGGGGCGCGAACATGTCCAGCGGTATCAGGACGGTCGCTGGATCCGCGTGAGCGAGCGCCGGACCGAAGATGGCGGCACCGTAGCCGTCTACTCCGACATCACGGAACTGAAGCGCCGCGAAGGGGAATTGGCCGACAAATCCAACCAGCTGGAGCAATTGTCGAACCAGTTGGCCAAATATCTCTCGCCTCAGGTCTATGAATCGATCTTTGAAGGCCGAAGCGAGGTAAAAATCGCCGCATCGCGAAAAAAGCTGACCGTGTTTTTCTCGGATATCGCGGATTTCACCGAAACCGCTGATCGTCTGGAATCAGAGGAACTGACGCGTGTGCTCAACAATTACCTGACGGAAATGTCAAAGATCGCGCTGGAACATGGCGCGACGATCGACAAGTTCGTGGGTGATGCGATCCTGATCTTTTTTGGCGACCCGGAAACAAAAGGCGTTCGCGAGGATGCCCTTGCATGCGTGCGCATGGCACTGGCGATGCAGGACAGGATGGATGCGCTGGCCGATGAATGGCGGGCTCAAGGCATCTCAAAGCCACTGCGGTGCCGGATGGGCATCCATACCGATTTCTGTACCGTGGGGAATTTTGGCAGCGAAGACCGACTGGACTATACGATAATCGGGCGCGGCGTGAATATCGCGGCCCGTCTCGAAAGCATCGCGGAGCCCGGCCAGATCCTGATTTCTTATGAAACCCAGGCCCATGTCTGCGACGAGATCGCCTGTTCGGAACAGGGCGAAGCCCTTGTCAAAGGTCTGGCCTATCCGGTGGACACCTATCGCGTCATCGGCGTGCACAGTACCGGCGAGGCCGGGGCACAGACGACCGAGCCCAGCCTCGATGCGCTCACGCTCGCCAACCCGGAGGCTCTCTCCCCCGCCGAGCGTGCGCAGGCGATCGCCCGGCTTTCCCGCGCCTTGTCACGTTTGGACGTGCGACCTGAGCTGACGGAAGAGCAGAAATAGCTGGGGGAGCGCGACGGCGCTCCCGGCGCTCACGCCTCCAACAGGGTTTTGATCGCCCCATCGATCACGGCGGTATCGCGCGCTGACTGGCCCGAGCCACACATATGGCCCCAGTCGGTCTCGATCTCGCGATAGGTCGCGCCGGGGATCATCGCGGCCTCGGCCCGGCAATCAAGGGATGTAAAATAAAGATCGGTCGTTGCCGTCATCACCTGGGTCTTGGCCGTGATCCGGCCGAGCGCCTGTGCCAGATCTCCGCCATCGGCGACGTCATTGGCGATCCATGTCCTGGCCATTGTGGTGATATCGCCCGCATCGCGGGCCATGAAAAGCTTGTCCCAATAATCCTCGAGCCAGGCATCCAGCGTTGGATAGCCGCCATAGGCCGGATCGGCAAACCCGCTGCGCTTGATCCAGGGCTGGGAATAGGCCCAGCCGGCATAGATCCGCCCCACCGCGCGCAAGCCTTTGACCGGCGAGACCCCGGTACCATAGGCCGGATCGGCCTCGAGCGCGGCGAGCAGGCTTTCCAGAAAGACCCGGTTATGCGGGGTCGTGCGCGCCGTGCCGCAAATGGTCAGCAGGCGCGCGACCCGGTCAGGCTCGGCAACCGCCCAGCGATAGCTCTGTTGCGCGCCCATCGACCAGCCCACCGCGAGTGCAATCGGCGCCTCATCGAAGCGCGCCGCAATCAGGCGCCGCTGAAGCTCGATATTGTCGGCATGCGACACAAGCGGAAAATCCGCCCTGTTCGACGGCGACGAGGATTGCCCGTTTCCCAGCATATTTGGCACGAGGATGCAGTAACGCTCCGGGTCCAACGCGCGCCCCTTGCCTATCAGAAACGCGTTCTGCTCGTGCATTCCGCCGAAACGGGTCGGGTACAGCACCAGATTGTCGCGCGCCCGGTTCAGCCGGCCCCAAACCGCATAGCGGCAGCGCGCGTCTGGCAGGAAACCGCCGGCGGCCAGCGGCAGGTTGCAGGTAAACTCCGCAACTTCCATCAGAAAAAGCGCAGGTAGCGTTCCCGCTCCCAATCGGAGACGTGGTTGAGGTAGCTCATCCACTCCTGATCCTTGTACTCGGTCCAGGACGCAAACATCGCCTCGCCAAAGACGGCTTTCGAAAGCGGGTCCTTCTTGAACGCCGCCACGGCCTCTTCGAGCGTTCGGGGAAGCATCGAGATCTTGCGGCGTTTCAACTCCCGCTCGGAGATCAGATACATATTCTCCGTGTTCGGGTCGCCGGGGTCGAGCCCCTCCTCGATCCCTTCCAGACCGGCGGCGAGGCACATCGCAGCGCCCAGATAAGGATTGCAGGCGCTGTCGGCGGCACGCAACTCGACCCGACCTCCCCCCTTGGGGATGCGCATCGCATTGGTGCGGTTGTTGTTGCCGTAGCACGCAAAGATCGGCGCCCAGGTAAAGCCCGACATCGAGCCCTGTTTGACCAACCGCTTGTAGCTGTTCACCTGCGGGGCCACGGTGGCCATGATCGCGGGCAGGTGGCGCAGGATCCCGCCAAGGAACAGATAGCCAAGTTCGGAGAGGTCACAGCCGCGCGGATCCTTTTTGGATTTAAACAGGTTCTCGCCCGTTGTCGCATCCGCCAGCGACATGTTGAAATGCGCGCCAGAGCCCGTACGCTCGACATACGGCTTGGGCATGAAGCTGGCATAGGCGCCATGTTTGGCCGCGATCTTGTTGGCCATCAGGCGCAGAAAGACATACCGGTCCGCCATGGTTTTCACATCCGCATAGGCAAAGTCGATCTCGACCTGTCCGATCCCGTCCTCGTGGTCGAACGAGTAGACATCCCAGCCGAGCCCGTTCATCGCCTCGACCAACTCGTTGAGCCAGGCAAAGTTGTCGAGCAGGCGCGAGGTGTCGTAGGCGGGTTTTTCGAGATGGTGCTGCGGCGAGACCGGATTGCGGTCAGAGCCGTCATCGCGAAAGACAAAGAACTCCGCCTCCATCCCCATGTTCATGACAAAGCCCATTTCGCGCGCACGCTCGACCTGCCGGCCCAGGATCACGCGCGAACAGGCGTCAAAGGGTTTTCCCTCGCACCATAGGTCCGACGGGATCAGGGCGACCGTCGGTTCCCACGGGCAGATGACCGCGGCATCCGGGTCGGGCATACAGGCGACTTCTTCGTCGTTGATCTCCTGCGGCACGCCATCAAGCGCGGCGCCCGTGAACATCTCGGACCCCTTCATCATCTGATCGAAATGGCTCATCGGCACAAACTTCGATTTCGAGACGCCGTGCATGTCGACATAGGACGCAATGCAGGTGGTCACGCCCGCGCTTTCGAGCCGTTTCTTCAGATTCTTCGCCGTTACCATGTTGCCCCCGATGATTGGAATTCAAAGACGCTAGGGCATGCGGTCATGTTGCGCCACAGCAAATTCCGCAGGCGCCGGTCGGACGGTTGCCGTTCAGCACGAAAAAAGCGCAAACGCTCTTTCCGCAGCCGAGCCGATGGCGCATTGTGGATCGGGCAATTGAGACATCAACTCAATGCGTAACCAAGGCGGGCGCGTCAAAACGATGCCCGGATCAGAGGGAAGGTCATGAGCGAAATCTGGGATTACATCGTGGTTGGCGCAGGCTCTGCCGGGTGCGTGCTCGCCAACCGGCTTTCCGCAGATCCGACGAACCGGGTGCTGTTGCTCGAGGCCGGACCAAGGGACCGCAATCCGTGGATCCATGTTCCCGTCGGGTACTACAAAACGATGTACTCGTCGCTCTCGTGGGGCTATGAGACCGAGCCCGATCCCGGGCTCGACAATCGCCGCGCGGTCTGGCCCCGCGGCAAGGTTCTGGGGGGATCCAGTTCGATCAACGGGTTGGTTTACATCCGTGGTCAGTCCGAGGATTACGACCATTGGCGCCAGTTGGGCAACGCCGGCTGGGGCTGGGACGATGTGCTGCCCTATTTCAAACGCGCCGAGGATAACGAGCGCGGCGAAGATGCGCATCACGGCGCCGGGGGGCCGCTGAAGGTCTCCGATATGCGCGACCGCCGCGAGATCTGCGACGCTTTTATCGCCGCGGCCGAAGCGGCGGGCCTGCCCCGCAATGACGACTTCAATGACGGGGCGCAGGAAGGGGCGGGATACTTCCAGACCACCTCGCGCAACGGGCTGCGCTGTTCCTCCGCTGCCGGTTATCTCAAACCCGCGCGCGGCCGTGCCAATCTGCGCATCGAGACTGGCGCACTGGCAAGCCGGATCAGCTTTGACGGGCGGCGGGCAAGCGGTGTCCACTATCTGCAGGACGGTGTGGAAAAGCACGCTCAGTGCCGGGGAGAAGTGGTGCTTTGCGGCGGGGCCATCAACTCGCCCCAGCTGATGCAATTGTCGGGCATCGGCCCGCCGGCGGTGCTGCGCGACCAGGGAATCGATCTGTGTCACGAACTGCCGGGTGTCGGCCGGGATCTTCAGGATCACCTGCAGATCCGGTCGCTCTATCGGCTGAACAAACCCGTTTCCGTCAATGACGATGTGAACAACCTGATGCGCCGCGCCTGGACAGGGATCCAGTTTGCGCTCAGCCGGACCGGGCCGTTGACGCTGTCCGCCGGCTCGGTCGGGGCGTTTGCAAAGGTTCTACCCGAAAGCGAGACACCCGATATCCAGTTCCACTTTATCCCCTTCAGCGCCGACAAGCCGGGCACGGGATTGCATAAGTGGCCAGGCGTGACCTCGTCGGTCTGCCAGTTGAGGCCGGAAAGCCGGGGAGAGATCACCATCACCTCGCCCGATCCCCGTCAACATCCCCGGATCGTCGCGAACGCCCTCGACACCGACTATGATCGCAGGGTGCTGATCGAAGGGTTGAAGCTCGCGCGCCGGATCAGTCAGATGGCCCCGTTCTCGGATTATGTGGATGAAGAAGTCGAACCAGGCCTGGACCGCCAGGACGACGACGCGCTGCTCGCCCATATCCGTGCGCGTGGCACCACCATCTTTCACCCGACCTCGACATGCCGGATGGGCACCGATGTGAATGCCGTCGTTGATCCCAGGCTGAAGGTCCATGGGATTGCCGGACTGCGCATCGCCGACTGCTCAATCATGCCAACCGTCCCCTCGGGCAACACGAATGCGCCCGCCATCATGGTGGGCGAGAAATGTGCCGACATGATGCTGGAGGATGCGCGCGCCCTTGTCGGCTGACCGGATCTTATGCCGGCAAGAGCGATCCGTTCCTCTGTTGGCGCCTGGACAAGATTACGGATCCTCGTTGGTTTTTCCCTTGATCAGCGCCTTGCTGATCCAAGCGACAGCGCCGATCGCGGCGACAAGGGCGAGGAGCATCAACGCCTCGCGCCAGCCGATCGCCTCTGGGAAGCCCGCCAGCAGCCGCAGCAAAGCGGCGCCAAGGGCCAGCATGATCGGCGCCAGGATCCGGTCGAGGCTTTCATTGAACAGGCACCGCACCAGTTCGAGGCCCGCCGAGAGGGTCAGGATATTGGCCATGATCGTCAATGTTGGCAGACAACGCAGCATGTTGCCGAGCGAGGCAGCATCCGCCGCGCAAGCATGATCGGTCAGAACCGCCATATAGGCCTTGAGCACCAGGGCGACCAGCAGGGCGAGGCCCAGGATCATCTGGCCGATCATCGGCACCAGCCGGGCCGGGCGGGCGGCAATCTCGGCGAGGCGGCCGGCGGGAGAGACGTCGCGTTCTTCCATAATGTCGCTCAGCGGCCTCCCTTGAGTGTCGCGATGACCTCGTCGGTCGAGGTCACGGTCGCGACCTGCGCCATCGCATAGTCGACCGACGCACGGTGCCAGTCGGCATTCATCGTCGAGCAGGCATCCTGTGGCACGATCACCCGAAAGCCTTTATCCGCCGCGGAGCGGGCGGTGTGCTCCACCGACATATTGGTCCAGGCGCCGGTATTGATCAGCGTGTCGATCCCCAGATGGCGCAGATAGCTCTCGAGCCGAGAGGTCTCCCACGCGCTCATCGAATGTTTCTCGACCACAAGATCGCGCTGTGCGGGCTCCAACCCAGTCACCGGTTGAACGCCCCAGCTTCCGCGGACCAGCCCGTTGGCATCCTTGAGCCCCGCGAACAGCGGCGCCGTGGACGAGAGCGCGGGATGCCCGGGTTCGCAGACAAACCAGACATGGATCACCTGAACACCCGCCGCCCGGCAACTCGCCGCCAGCCGCGCCGAATTGTGGATCACATTCTGGCTTTGCGCATGATCAGGCGCACCGCTGTCGGCAAAGGCACCGCCCGGCATGATCACGTCGTTCTGCATGTCCTGAATCAACAACGCGGTACGGGTCGGCGCAATCGAGAGCCCCTTCACTTCTGCGGTACCGGACTCCGGTGCCACCGCAGGAGCGGGCGCCCTGGCATCCATAAATGGTTCCCGCTTCCCCCGGGTCTTGGTCTGGATCCGGTAAAGGCCGGTGGTCGCACACATGAAAAGCTCCGACCAGTCCGTGCCGCCCCAGTGCAGGTTGGCGACCATTTCCGGCACCAGGATCTCGCCCAACAGCATGCCGTGAAAGTCATAGACCCAGACACCGCCCGGCGCCGTGACATAGACATTGCCCTGGGCATCCGCCTTCATGCCATCGGGCAGCCCGGCGCGGCCCGGCTCGCGGATCCCGCTGGCAAAGACACGCCCGTTCACGAGGCGCCCGTCCTCGGCCACGTCGAACATCCGGATATTGGCCTGATCGGTGTCATTGACCCACATCCAGCGCTCGCACGGACTGAAGCAGAGCCCGTTGGGCTGCGCAAACATGTACCGATCGCTGACAAGCTGCGGCTCGTCCCCGGGCCGGTGGCCCGGTGGGAGGCGATAGACGCCCTGGAACCCCTGTTCAAGGTCACGCTCGACCCCGAAACCGGGCATCCGCCCATAGGTTGGATCGGTGAAGTAAACGGCACCGTCCGAGCGCACGCAGATATCGTTGGGGGAGTTCAACTCCTTGCCTTCGAAATGGCTCGCCAGAACCTCGCGCGTGCCATCGGGGCGGAACTGCGCGACCGAGGAGGTGGCATGCTCGCAGACCAACAGGTTCAACTCGGCATCATAGGTCATGCCGTTGCCCTTGTTCGATGGGCGCATGATCTCCTCGACCCCGCCCGCCGCGGTCCACTTGCGGCGCACATCGCCGGGCATGTCCGAAAAGATCAGATGCTGGTCGACGGGATGCCAAAGCGGCCCTTCGGTGAAGGTGAAGCCGGAGCCAAGCCGCTCGACCTCCCCTTTCGGGTCGACCAGTTCGGCAAAGCGCGGGTCAATGACGGTATGCGCCACGGCTCTCTCCCTGCGCCAGCGCTCAGGCCGGGAACCACTGCCGCGCGGGCAGGGTTTCGGTAATCGGGCCCGGACAGGACATGCCCAGGCGGCCCACCACCTGACCGTTCTGGATTTTGGCACCCTTGTCATGAACCGGCAGGAGGAAGGTGAAGTTGTTGAGCAGCTTCTTCATCTGCGCCTTTTCGTTGCGCTTGGATCCCGCATGGTTTCCGGTCACCTGCGGTTCCATGAAGTTGTTGACGCGGACATGGTTTATGATCTGGTCGTTAAAGTCATAGATCACGTCGCCGCAGATACAGGCGAGGCCCTCGGCCGTCTCCACGATCACGTTCATCGACCCCTCGGTATGGGCATAGGCAGGCTCGCACCAGACACCGGGAATGATCTCCTCGGCGCCGCTGATCTCGAGATCGAGGAACCGGATCGCTTCGGGCTCGTAGATCCGCTCGACCAGATGCATCACATCCGGCTTGGGATATTGCGGGTACATGATGCCCGAGACGGAAAACTCCATCTCGCGCCGGTTCAGCACTACGGTCGTGTTCATCGGGAAATGGTCGTCCTTGCCCGCATGATCGATATGCAGATGGGTGTGCAGGATATAGCGAACATCGCCGAGCTTGACGCCGTGACGGGCCAGTTGCTGCTCGATCATGTTGTCGTGGAACTGGTACCCACGCATGCCCAGCGTCTCCATGATCGCATTGTCGCGATAGCCGGTATCGACCAGCACCGGATACTGCCCGCCCAGGATCAGAAAGCCATAGGTCGGCACCCGCCGGGTCCGGCCGCAATTGTGCCCCAGAACCAGGAATGAGTTTTCAAGCTCGATATCCCCATAATCCAACACATGAATTGTCAGTGCCATTTGTTTCTCCCTCAGATGCGATAAACCCGCGCGGCGGTGTCATGATAAATCGCCGCCTGCGCCTTGGCTGGCAGGTCGGCCGTGGCGGCCTGGAAAGCGGCAAAGAGTTCGGCATAGCTCGTCCAGATCTTCTCGATTGGGAAATTCGAGCCATACATGGCCCGATCCGGCGGAAAGATCTTCAGCGTCTCGGCGATGATCTTTGCGATGAAGTCCGGATCGTTGCGGTGGATGAAGGTGCCGAAGGCTGAAAGCTTGGTCACCACATTGTCGTGCCCCGCCAAGGCCTTCATGCCCTTGCGCCAGGCCGTCCAACCAGCTTTTGACGTGTCCTCGAGCATGCCGGCATGCTGCAGGACAAAAGTAACATCGGGGCATGCCCGAACCAGCGTCGACGCGTCCTGCATCTGTCCGGGAAACACCTGAAGATCAAAGCACCACCCACGCCCGGCAAGCTCATTGATCCCCGCGACCAGGCGCGGGTCTGTCAACTGCCCCTTAGGGGCAAAACGGTATAACGGGTTCTCATGCCAGTGCAGTTGCTGGCGGAACCCACGCAACAGCGGATATCGTTTCAAGCGATCCAGCGTTTGCACCAGTCCCGGCCGGGTAAAGTCAGCATAACCGACAATCGCATGGGGCCAGCCCGTCCGGTCGGCGACCGCGTGCACCCAGGCGATCTCGTCTCCGGCCCAGTTCGGCGCCCAGTTGGCCTGCACATAGACCGATTTCTCGATGCCCGTTCCGTCGACGTCCTGCCGGAATTCCTCGATCGGATAGTCGCGCTTGATCGGCGCATACGGCCCGAAAATCCGCGGCCGCTCGGGGCCCAGCAGCCAGGGCAGATCCTTTTGCAGCCAGATATGGTGATGCGCGTCGATCATGCTGCCTCCGACATCCGCACAAGATGGGAGACGATTGCCCGGCTCGTGGAGCCATCGCCCAGATGATCGAGCTCGGGCAGGATCGCCCGCATCGCTTCTGTCTGCGGCACGCCATCGGGGATCAGCGGCGAGAGCCAGTCGATCCGCCATGCGAGACGGCCAAGCCGGCGCATCGCCGCCGTTAACTGATCGGGCGCGCCACGCTCGAGACCATCGGACAACACGACCACGAACGCTCCCCGGGCAAATCCGGCATAGCGGGGCACTGCCAGAAACGCCGCAAGCGCCTCGCCAATCCGGGTACCGCCGTCAATGTCAGCAATCAGGCGCGAGGCCCTCTCCAGCGCCTGTACCGCGTTGGCATGGCGCAGCGCCGGGGTCACGCGGGTCAGGCGGGTGCCGAGCGTGAATACTTCCAGCCGCTCAGCCACCCTGCCCAGCGCATGCGCAAGGCGCAGGGCATTGTCGGTCCTGTCGCTCATCGAGCCGGAAATATCGATCAGCAACACAATCTTGCGCTGCCTGTGCCGGCGGCGCCGGCGCGGGAGGGTGAGCACCTCGCCCTCCCGGCGAACAGCCTCGCGGAGCGCCCTTCGCAAATCGAGCACGTGCCCCTGCCGCGCGGCGCCATAGCGGCGCGACCGCCGCCGCGGCAGGCGGCTCCGACCGTGCCGTAAAAGGACGGCATTTGCCGCGTCAGGGCTGTCCATCAGGTCGCGATAGCCCAGGCGTTCCACAGTGGTTGCTTCCTCGCCCGGGTCATCCGAGGTCTCAACCCCAACCTCCTCTTGCCGGCCCGTTGCTTCATGTGCCTCCGCCTCGTCTTGATCGTCTGGAACGGCCTGGGGCAAGACAGCGCCCAGGAAGTGCGCGTCGAACAGCGCCTCAAACGCATCCCGTCGATCCGGCGGTATGGCAAGCATGGCGCGCGCCGCACGGCGGACATCACCGATATCGCCCGGTCCCAACAGCCCGACAGCCTCGACGAAACCCATCGTCTGATCGGGCGACACTGCAAATCCATTTGCCCGCAACAGGTGCGGAAAGGTCACCAAGGGGCGGGCGGCGCGGGGCAGCATCATGCGGCCTCCCCCGGCAGCACGTCGTCCAGACGCGGCGCGATAGAGGCAAGGTCATCCTGATCCTTCAACGCGACCCCGATCGCGCGCCGGAACGCCTCGGGCCATGTCGCCCCCTGCCCCGCCAACAGCGTCGCCGCTTCGGCCCATTCGACGGTTTCTGCAACACCGGGCGGCTTGACCAGCGGCTCCGCACGCAGCAACCCCACCGAGGCGACAACCGCTTCTGCCGTTGCGCGCACAACAGATGACGCCCGGGTCATCACGATCTCGGCTTCCAGCGCCGGATCAGGGTAATCGATCCAGTGATAGACACAGCGCCGGCGCAAGGCTTCATGCAGGTCGCGCGTGCGGTTCGACGTCAAAACCACCACGGGATGCGCCCGCGCCCGCACCGTGCCGGTTTCCGGGATCGAAATGGTAAAATCCGACAGAAATTCGAGCAGGAAGGCCTCAAATTCATGATCCGCCCGGTCGACCTCGTCGATCAACAGCAACACCCCCTCCGGATCGCGCAGCGCTTCCAACAGCGGCCGCGCCATCAGAAACGCGTCACCATAGATATTCACATAGTCTTCGCCCGCCTGCCGGATCGCGAGCATCTGTCTGGGATAGTTCCACTCATACAAGGCCGCCGCCGCATCGATGCCTTCAAAGCATTGAAGCCGGATCACCCGGCGTCCCAGCACCGAGCCAATCGCCTTTGCCGCCTCGGTCTTGCCAACACCTGGCACCCCCTCCAGCAACAGCGGCTTGCCCAGAGCCAGAGCCAGATAGGACGCCGTCGCCAGGCCCTCATCGGCCAGGTACTGCGCACCGATCAGTGCCTCGCGCAGATCATCGGCCGAGCCGAGCCCCCCGATCGTGGACCTTACCGCCATTACGCGCCTCCGCTCGGGGCGCCGCGCGCGGGTGGGTGGGCAGGCGCAACGGGACCGCTCGGGGCAAGATCGACGGGGAGCGCGCGGCGCATCATCGCCCTCCCTGTGGTCTGGCGCCACCATTGGCACGGATCCCGCGTAGCACTTTTTCGGGTGAGATCGGCAGGCTGTCACAGCGCACGCCCACCGCATTATAGACGCCGTTGGCGATTGCCGGCATCACCGGGTTCGCGCACATCTCGCCTGGCCCCTTGCCGCCATAGGGCGCATCGGCTGCCGGGCGCTCAAGCACCGAGATGTGATGGGGTGCCGCATCGCCCGGCCCGGGCTGGAGATACTGGTTGAAGTCCTCGGGCCCATGGGCGCGGTCCGGGTAACAAGGCTCGGTCGTCTCGTAGAGCGCATGCGAGACCCCCATCCACGCCCCGCCAATCAGTTGCTGCTCGACCAGTTTCGGGTTCAGCGCCCGGCCGACCTCATAGGCGGAGTTGATCTGGGTGACCTCGACCTCGCCCGTCTCGTCGTCAACCGTCAGATCGACTACCAAAGCCGCATGAGCAAAGCAGGAAACAGGTGTCATCTCGCCGGTTTCGGGATCCACATCCGACATCGGAACCAGAAAGATCCCGCGCCCGGCCAATGTGCGCCCCTGCTTGAACTGGGCGGCCTGTGCTGTCTCCTCCACGGTGATCCGGCGCGACGGCGCCCCTTTGACATGGATATTGCCGCGCCCGTCGGTGGTGAGGTCCGCAGCATTGACTTCCAGTTCGTCCGCCGCCGCTTCCAGCATCTGGGCCCGCGCCTCGGTCGCCGCCCGGATCACCGCATTGCCCATGCGATGGGTCCCGCGCGAGGCAAAGGAGCCCATGTCGTGGGGCCCGGTATCCGAATCCGCCGTGTCCACATAGACATCCTCGATCGGAACGCCCAGCGCCTCCGCCGCGATCTGGCGTGTGACCGATTTCATCCCCTGGCCCAGATCGATCGCCGAAAGGGCAACCTTGAACTTGCCATCCGGGGTCGCGTGCACCAGCGCCTGGCTGGGGTCTCCGCCGAGATTCATGCCGATGGGATTGTTGTTGCAGGCGAAGCCGCGACCGTGGTGGAGTGTCATCGCCGCCCCCGTGGACCTGAGATGAACCGCGAGACGCCGGGTCGGCGCGGCGGGCGTGCACCAGCCTGCGCCTGATCCCCCGCCGGCGCGGGCGGCTCGACCGCAGGGGGCGCCGCGGGCCCCGGCCGGTCGGGTTGAGCCGATGCACCTGATGGCTGAGAAGGCGGCGCGGAGGTGCTGCGCATTGCGGCAGGAAGGCTCGGCCCCGGGGATGGCGCGGTCCGCGCTGATGTCCCCGATCCGGTATTTGGATAGGGCACCGGCACGCCCGGCGGGGTTGCCGGCGGAACAGGTGGCGGCGCGGTCGGGCCCGGCGTTCCGGTCGCGACTTTAAAGCCCAGCCTTTCCGCTTCGATCACCATGTCCTCGCGCTGGGGCACCGCCCCTGTCGCGGGATGCTCACTCGCTGTTCCAGCGGGCACCGTCTCGCGCCGGGCAGCCCCGGCAAAGGGTTCGGGCGCGAGGCCGGTCTGCTTGCGCTCGCCGATCTCTCCGGCCCGGTCGATCACCGTCTCGGGGATCTCGGCCCGCCAGCCGATGCCACCCTCGCGCAGGCTCGAAGCCGCGCGTGCTTCCGCCCCCAGCGCCCAGCCGGCCTTGTCCGCAACAACCTGACACGACTCGATCAACGCGCAATTCTTCGCGGCGCGCCGATGTGCCTTCATATCGCCGTCGCGATAGGCGTTGAGAATGCGCAGCTCGATCGGATCGACCCCTGCCTGCTCCGCCACCTTGTCCATATGGCATTCGATGGCGAAGTCGACGCCGGTGATCCCGAAACCGCGCATCGCGGTGGATGGGGTGCGGTTGGTAAAGACGCAATAGACGTTCGAGGCGATATTGGGGATCGTATAGGGCCCAGGAATGTGCCCGGTGCATTTCTGCACGGCATAACTCGAGAGCCGCGTGTAAGCGCCCGCGTCAAAGAAGCCGGTGAATTCGCGCGCCACGATGCGCCCGTCACGCATGACGCCGTCCTTGATGCGCCAGCGTTCCGCCCCGCGCGGGGCGCCCACCTGCATCTCCTCGGCCCGGTCCCACTGGTACTTGACCGGGCGCCCGGTCAGCAGCGCCCCCAGGATCGCCAGCGGTTCGTGATGGCTGTCGACCTTGCCGCCGAACCCGCCCCCAACCGTGCCACCAATGAAGTGCAGGCGCGAGCTCGGCAGGGCGGTTTGCTTCGCTGCAACGGCGACCGAGAAAAACAGCGCCTGGGTCGAGGTGTAGCAGACGAACCGGTCATTTGTTTCCGGCGCCGCGATCGCGCCGCAGGTCTCCATCGGCGCCTGTTCGATGGGTGACATCTGGTACTCGCCCTCGACGATGTGATCGGCGTCGGCGAACCCGGCCTCGACATTTCCAAAGCGCAGCTTCTGGTGATCATAGCGGTCGTGATAGTCGAAGGTGTTGTTGGGATAGGTTGCGTTGACCATCGGTGCATCGGGGCTCAGCGCCTCTTCGACATCGAGGACATGGGGCAACTCTTCCCAATCCACTGTAACCTGGGCAACCGCGTCCCGGGCGGCGCGCTCGGTGGTCGCAAGGATCGCCAGGATCGGCTCGCCTTTGTAAGCGACCTTCTCCGGCGTCAGCAACGGCTCGTCATCGCGCCCGAAATTCAACAGCGCGAGCAGGGTGTTCATGTTCACGGGGATATCGGAGGGGCGGATCACTCGGACCACACCCGGCATCCGCTCTGCGGCGGTGCTGTCGACCGAGCGGACTCGCGCATGGTGGTGCGGCGAGCGCACACAGCGCATATGGAGAAGCCCGTCAAAGAGATGATCGTCATAGAACGGCGAGCGCCCCGTCACATGGCCCAGAATGTCCTGACGGATATGCGGGCGGCCGATCTCGTTGAGATTGTCGTCGCGTTCATCGGCGAACAGGTCCTTGCGAAACTCCATGGCCATCAGCCCGCCCTCCCGTTCGTGCGACCGGGCGCGCGATTGGGCGCACGATTGGGCGCGCGGGACGCGGTCAAGATGGCCTCGATGATCGGCTCATAGCCGGTGCAACGGCAGAGATTGCCCGAAATGGCCTCGATCACCTCGTCCCGGGTCGGCGTCGGGTTTCGGTCGAGCAAGGCCTTGGCTGCCAACAGCATCCCGGGCGTGCAGTACCCGCATTGCGCCGCGAAGCCCTCGACAAAGGCGGTCTGGAGCGGGTGCAGATCTGGTCCATCTGCCAGCCCGCCCGCGGTTTCGATCCGGCGATCCTGAGCTGCTTCGGCGAGCACCAGACAACTCAGATGCGGTTCGCCGTCGATCAATACCGTACAGGTACCGCAAGTCCCCTGCCCGCAACCATATTTTGGCGAGAGATCGCCGAGGCCCCGGCGCAAGAGATCCAGAAGATTCTGCCCCGGATCGGCAAAGGCGGCGGCTTCGGAACCGTTCAGCGTGAAGGTCACGGGCGTCTTCATCGGCGGTCCTCCCCGATCAGCAAACGGCGCAGATGTACCGGGGCGACCTCGCGGCGATACCACGACGACGCGAGCGCATCGTCCGGCGGTGAGAGGCCCTCGGTCGCCACATTCAGCGCGGGCGTGATCCCGGCCAGGTCAAGCGACGCACCCTCGAGCGCGCGCTCGACCGCAGTCACCCGCACCGGCGTATCTGCCATCGCGCCATAGGCAACCGAGACATCCGAAAGCCGCCCGGAGTTGCGCCCCAGATGAGCCGCCATGCTCATGACCGACACCCCCTTCGGCTTGACACGGCTCACCTTGCGAAAGCGGAACTCATCGCCCGCCGGACGCCGGATCGAAACCGACCGGACCAGACCGTGGCGGGTGGCAAGATACTGGTCGAGCGGCATCACCGTGTCATCGGCCATCGACACCTGCCCATCGAGCGCGAGCAGTGCGACAGCAAGATCGCCATAGGGATGCGGCGCCATCAGATTGCCGCCAACGGTCGCCATGTTGCGCACCGCCGGCCCGCCGACGGCGCGCGCCGCCGGCGCCAGAAAAGCAAGCTCGCGCGCGGCCATGATCGCCGCCATGGTGACGCCAGAGCCAATGACGCACCGCCCGCCCTCGACCCGAACACCATCAAGCCGCTCGCGGCATCTGACGATCCGATGAAACCTCTGATCGCCGTAGTTCACCTGACGCATCACCAGCGTTCCGCCGCCCAGAAACCGCGCCTGCGGCGACATGGCAGCGGCGGCATCGATCAGGTTCTCTGTGACGACGACCTCAAGCATGGCCGAGCCCCATATGGGTGCGGATCGCCTCGAAGCCGGCCACATAGATATCGTCGCCCACCATCGCGGCCAGCTCTTGCGAGCGCCCGGCAGGCGTGTCGAACCGGCTCTCCCACTCCCAAAAGGTCGAGTCGGTGTCTGTCACGGGATAAAGCCTTACATGGGCGACATAGTTGAACAGCGGCACCGGCGTATCAAGCAGGCAATAGGAGAACGTCTGTTCGAGATCGCTGAGACTCAGCAGCTGCTCACGCAGGTTCTCTCCCCCCGTCAGGCGGAAGTTGCGCACGCATCCGACACAGTCGGGCGACCGATTGCGTTCGACATGGCTTTCCGCGACGGCGGGGTGCCAGCGGTCATGCCCGTTGAAATCGCGCACCACCTCCCAAACCGCCTCGACCGGGGCATCCAGCACGGTACTGCGAAGAACGCGCGGCATCATTGTGCCTCCGCCGGGCATTCCTGGCGTTGCTCCCGGTTGCGGGCGGGGTAAAATCCATCCGTCATGCCGCCCCTCCGAAATGCCGTTTGAGGGCGTCAAAACCGTTCTGGAACACGTTTGTCCCGATCCCGTTGACCAGGTCGTCTTCAGCACCGGGGTCGCAGGAAAACTCCGCCGTCCATTCGATGAAGGTTCGATCGCCCTCGGTTACCGGGGTCAGGCGCAGGGTGGCGATGTAATCCTCGAGCGGCATCGGCGAGTCGAGAATCGCATAGGTGCAAAACATGTCGTAATCGCTCAGGCCCAACAGCTGCTCGCGGATATTGTCGCCGTTCTGCAGGTTGAAGTTTCGGATGCACCCGACCTTGTCGGCGGGCAATGCGTCCTCGATCCGGCTGTCGCGGATCCTCGGATGCCATCGCGGCAGACCGTTGAAATCGCGCACGCGCTCCCAGACGCGGGCGGCCGGCGCCCCGATCACCGAACTGATATAGACCCGCGCCATCTAGCCGTCGTCCTTCTTGTTCTTGGCCTCTTCCGCCTGGCGCTTGGCGGCGGCGACCTTGAACGACTCGTTGGTTGCGCGGGCCATGTCATTGGCGTCGCGAAAGATCGCGGCCTTGGCGAGGTTCGAGCCGTCGATCCCGATATCGTTCATCAGACTGTCGATCATCGGCCCCTGCACGCGATAGCGCAGCGCTGAGTTGATCACCTCGTCGGTCGGGCTGCCGCCCGGCCCCACACCGGCACCCCCGCCGCCGCCACCGTCGCCATCGGCCCAGTTGAGGCCCGTGGTCCCGGAACCGCCAAGCTGCATGATCTTGATCTCTTGTATCTTTTCGAGCGGTTTGACCTGGGCCGCGATGATGCCCTCCAGCCGGGTGAGCATGTTGCGCTTGAAAAGGCTTGCGCGCGCCTGATCGGTGAGGATGTTCTCGGCCTCGTTGATGAGCCGTTGTGCCTCCGCCTCGACGGCCGAGCGGATCCGCGCCGCCTCGGCGGCGAGCCGGGTTTCCTCGGCTTCCTTCTCGGCACGCACCACATCGACGGATCTGGTGCGATTGGCTTGCTCGACCGCGCTTGCAGTCTCAATCCGGGCGGCCATTTCCGCCGCCGTTGCCCGTGCCTCGTCCGCCTTGATCGAGGCGGCGCTTTCTTCGAGCGATTTGGTCGCGATGACGATGGCTTTCTCCATCGCTGCCTCTTCGACCTTTTTCTCGCGCTCGATCTCTAGCCGGCGGCGTTCGGTCTGGTGCTCGATGCGGACATCGTCCAGCCCCCGCTCCGAGGCGACGCGGGCGCGTTCGATGGCCTCTTGCGAGGTGATCTCGACCTCGCGCAGCGCCTGGGTCCGCGCCACTTCGAGCTTTTCCAGTGCGTTGCGCCGCTCGATGTTGCGGGCCTCGATCGCTTCTTCCTTGGCGATCTCGGCCGCCCGGGTTTTCGCCTCCTCCTCGATCCGAGCGGCGTTTATCATCTCCTGGGCGGCAATATTCGCTTCGTCGACGGCGCGATTTCTGGCGATTTCCCGCTCGCGAAGATCCTGTTCATAGGCGATGCGTTCGGCGGCGAGCTTCTTCTCTTTCGCAATTCGTGCTGCCTCGACCGCCTCGGCTTTGACCTGTTCGCGGGCCTCGACGCTCTCTTCGGTCTCCAGCCGGTCGAAGGCCAGTACCTTGTCCTGGGCAATCCGCGCCTTTTCGACCGCCTCGCGGGCCGCGATCTCGGCTTCATCAACCGCCTGGTTCTGCGCAATCTCAAGCGACCGGGTCTCGCGGCTGGAACTGATCCGGGTCGCCGCCACAGCCTGTTCCTGGAGAATGCGCAGCTTGTCCGCGGCCTCGCGGGCCGCGATCTCTGCCTCCTGCACCTTCAGATCGCGGGCCACCTGGCGTTCCCGCTCGTCCTGCTCAAAAGCGATACGCTCGGCGGTCAGCGATTGATCCTGGGCGATCCGGGCTTTTTCAACCGCTTCGCGCGCGGCAATCTCGGCCCTGTCCACCGCTTCGTTCTGATCGATCTCGAGCGCGCGCACCTCGCGAACCGAGCTGATGCGGGCCGCGTTCACGGCCTTTTCCTGCAGAATGCGGAGCTTTTCGGCCGCCTCACGGGCGGCAATCTCGGCTTCCTGGACCGAGAGGTCGCGGGCCACTTCGCGTTAGCGGGTCATTTGTTCATACGCGATGCGCGCCTCGGTCACCGCACGCTCCTGCGCGATGCGCGCCTGCTCGACTTCCTCTCGCGCCGCGATCCCGGCGGAGTCGACCGTCTTTTGCCGATCGATCTCCTCGGACTGGGTCGTGCGGTCGCGGACGAT
This sequence comes from Pseudomonadota bacterium, assembly GCA_039028555.1. Taxonomy (GTDB): domain Bacteria; phylum Pseudomonadota; class Alphaproteobacteria; order Rhodobacterales; family Rhodobacteraceae; genus Thermohalobaculum. The sequence continues at coordinate 29,748 of JBCCHW010000007.1, forward strand.
GCGGGCCTGTTCAACCGCCTGCTCCTGCGCGATCCGGGCACGTTCGACCGACTCCCGCGCGGCGATCTCGGCGGCGTCGGTCTCCTGCTGCGTGCGGATCCGCTCCTCCGTCACGACCTTTTCCTGGGCGATGCGGGCTTTTTCGACGGCTTCGCGGGTGGCGATTTCGGCCTCGTCGACAACGCGCTGGCGCTCGATCTCACGCTGGCGTACCTCGCGTTCCGAGGCGATGCGCGCCTCGGTGATCTGGCGTTCCTGGGCGATCCGGGCGGTCTCGATCGCCTCGCGATTGGCGAGCGTTGCCTGCTCCCCGTCGCGTTCGCGTTCCGAGCGTTCGCGCGCCAGTTCAGCCCGCTGTTGGGCGCGGCGGAACTCGATCTCGCGCTCCTGCTCCAGACGCGCCTCTTCGGCCTCGCGTTCGATGTCCAGTGCTTCTTTTTCGGCCTGCAGATTGCGGGCCCGGATCTGGATCATCGCCTGCTGCTCGATATCGTTGCGCAGCTTGCGCCGGCTCTCCACCGCTTCGATCACTTGGGTCAAACCTTCGGCATCGAACCGGTTGGAGGGGTTGAAGTACTCGATCCCCGTCTGATCGATATCCGTGATCGCGACGCCTTCGAGCTCCAGCCCGTTGGCATCGAGCCCCTCCTGCGCCATGTCCTTGACCCGCGCCACATAGGTGTTGCGGTCCTCGTGCACTTCCTCGAGCGTCATCTGCGAGGCCACGGTCCGCAGGGCCGAGATGAACTTGCCTGAGAGCAGGGAATGGATCCGCTCCGGCTCCAGCGTCCGCCGGCCCAGTGTCGAGGCCGCCAGCGAGACCGCCTCACGCGTCTGTTTCACCCGCACATAGAACTCGGCATCGACATCGATGCGCATGCGGTCGCGGGTGATCAGCGCCTCGTCGCGCTCGCGCACCACCTCGAGCTGCATCGAGTTCATGTTGACCGGTGTGATGTCGTGTATGATCGGCCACACAAAGGCGCCACCATTGATGACGACCTTCTCGCCCAGAAAACCGGTCCGCACAAAGGCGACCTCCTTGGTCGAGCGTCGGTAGAGCCAGTGCATCACCCAATACAGGATAAAGATGACGATGACGGCTACGATGAGCCACAGGATCAGTTGTCCGATGAGTTCTCCGGTCATTTCCTTCTCCCTCAGCGCCCGATCTGTTTGAACTTGCGGGTCTGTTCGGTTAGCGCGACTTCGGTTGGCAGGCGCTCCATTGATGAGGCGCCGTAAAAACCGTGGCAGTTCTGGGTGTTCTTGAGGACAAACTCGGCGTCCTCGGGCATCGCGACCGGTCCGCCATGGACCAGCACGATGGCATGTGGGTTGACGGCGAGCGCAGCGGCTGCCCATCGATCCACGCATTCAGGGCATTGGTCGAGGGTAAAGGCGGTCTCCGCCCCGATCGCACCCCCCGTGGTCAGTCCCAGATGTGTGACGATGATATCGGCGCCGGCCTCGGCCATTGCGGCAGCGCTCGCTTCATCAAACACGTATGGGGTGGTGAGCATGTCCTTTTGGTTGGCCATGGCGACCATGTCGATCTCGTGCTGATACCCCATGCCCGTCTCTTCGAGATTGGCGCGGAACGTGCCGTCGATCAGCCCCACGGTCGGAAAGTTCTGGACGCCGGAGAACCCCGCCGCGCGCACATCATCCAGGAACCGATCCATCAGCCGGAACGGGTCCGAGGCACAAACACCGGCGAGGACAGGTGTGTTTCTGACCACCGGCAACACCTCGCCCGCCATCTCCATCACCACGCCGTTTGCATCGCCATAGGGCATCAAACCGGCGAGCGATCCGCGACCGGCCATCCGGTATCGCCCGGAATTGTAGATCACGATCAGATCGATCCCGCCGGCTTCTTCGCATTTCGCCGACAGCCCGGTGCCCGCACCGCCGCCGATAATCGGCTCTCCCCGGTCGCGCATCGCACGGAATTTGGCCATCAGATCAGAGCGGTCGAACATGGATCATCCTCTTGTGGCGTGACGCTGGCCCGAACCGTAAAAGGCACGGAAATGAGTGAGCACGAGGTCGGCAAACCCGGCATCGTTGACATTGTGCGGGGTTCGGATGAGCTGTCGGTTCGAGGTTTGATTGACCGTCTCCTCCAGCGCATTGAACAGGGCTGTGTCCGCCTCGGGATCCCAGAACGCCATGCCCGGTGCATCCAGCGCCGAAACCCCGCCTTCGGGCAGCAGGAACCGTACCGGCCCGGTCATCTGATTGAGCCGCTCGCCAATCCAGCGGCCCATCTGATCACACTCCTCAGGCGTGGTGCGCATGAGGGTAATCTGCGGATTGTGTTCATAGAGGGTGCGATTTCTATACCGCTCCGGCACCGTCTCAGGCGCGTTAAAATTCACCATGTCGAGCGCGCCGCAGGCGCCGATATAGGGCAGGCCGGATCGGATTGAGGATTCGAACCTCGTGTCGTCGGCGGCGAAAACCCCGCCCGCGACCATGTCGCAAACTTCGGTCGTCGTTAGGTCCAGCACACCCGCAAGCATCCCGCTGTCAAGCAGCTTCTCCATCGCCCGCCCACCGGTGCCGGTGGCGTGGAATACGAGGCAGTCGTAGTCAGCCTCCAGCGCCGCTGAGACCTGCTGGACACAAGTTGTCGTCACGCCGAACATCGTGATCCCGATCGCTGGCTTGTCGGCCGCCGTGGGCGCGGCGGCGCGGCGGCCCTTCACCATCCCGGCCAGTGCGCGGGCGCCGTTGCCGAGCACCTCTCGCGTGATGGAGTTCAGCCCTTGCACATCGGCGACCGAATGCAGCATCAGCATGTCAGAGGCGCCGACATAGTGGCCGACATTGCCTGACGCGATGGTGGAGATCATGACTTTCGGCACGCCCACCGGCAGCGACCGCATGGCGGGGCTGACCAGCGCCGTCCCGCCCGATCCGCCCGCTGCGATGATCCCCGCGACGCCCTCCTGCCCCGCCATCCAGCGCTCAAACGCCAGTGTCATTCCGGCGACGGCTGAGCCTCTGTCGCCGGTGAAGACACCCGACACCCCGCGCGGATGGAAGGCGGCGACTGCGTGAGGGGGAACCTCGGCTCCCGAAGGTTTGCCGGAGGTCGAAAGGTCCACCAGCACCGAACTCACCCCTTCGCCCTTCAGGACGTCGCGGATGAACCGCATCTCCTCCCCTTTGGTGTCGAGCGTGCCTGCTACGAGCACCTGCCCCGCGCCGCCGCGTAGGCGCGTTTGCGATAGCGGCCTGATCTCGGTTGCCGTACTTGGCGCCTCCGTCACCGTCCGTGCCGCGCCTTCGATGACGCGCACCGGGACGGGCTGTGACCAGCGGGTGGGGACTTTGGGGTTCGAGATGTAGATCTTGGTGAGGCCCGGCGCTGACGGCGTCTCAGCCGCAGCTTCGACTGTGGGCTCAGGCGTGTCGTCATGGGCGTGCCGACCCACCCCAAGCAGCGCTTGTTGCAGATCCCGGTCACCCGCCAGCCGGGCGCTGTCCATCACCCGGTTGATCCGCCCGTTCACCATGATCGCGACGTCCGACGCGACTGCGCAGGCGACGCCGATATTCTGCTCAATTACGAGGACGTCGATATCGCCCTCTTCGCCCAGCCGGATCAGCATGTCCTCAACCTGCTGAACGATGACGGGGGCGAGACCCTCCGTTGGTTCATCCATCACCAGAAGGCGCGGGTTCAGAAGGAGCGCACGGGAAATCGCGAGCATCTGCTGCTCGCCGCCCGAAAGCTGCGAGCCGAGGTTCGTCCGTCGTTCCGCCAGCCGGGGAAAAGTTCCGTAGATACGCTCAATAGTCCAAGCGCCGCCGCGCTTCTCGACGAGCTTCAGATGCTCATCGACCGACAGTGACCGCCAGAGCCGCCGGCCCTGTGGCACGTAGCCGACGCCCATCCGCGCCACATCCGCAGGCGTCCGCCCATTGAGCGCCTGACCGGCGAACGAGATGTTTCCGGAAGCCGCCGGCTCCAGACCCATGATCGCTTTGCAGAGCGTCGTCTTCCCCATGCCGTTGCGCCCGACAACAGACAGAACGCCAGACCCGAGCGTCAGGTTCACGCCCTGCAATGCATGGCTCTGGCCGTAGTAAACGTTGAGGTCGCGAACCTCGAGGATGGGGGCGCCTTCAGCCATCCTCACCCCCCAGATAGAGCGCCTGAACCTCGGGATCGTCCTCAATCTCGGCCGGTTTGCCTTCCTTGAAGATCCGGCCGTTGTGCATCATCGTCACGCTCTCGGCGACGCGAAGGGCGACGTCCATGTCATGCTCGATAATGATGAAACCCATGTGACCCGGCAGTCCGAGCAGGATCTCGATCAGTTCGGACCGTTCAGCGGGGGAAAGTCCGGCGGCAGGTTCGTCGAACAGGATGAAACGGGGCGCTCCGGCCAGCGCCATCGCAATCTCAAGCTGCCGCTGCTGGCCGTATGAAAGCGTTGCAACCTGCGTGTCCTTGGCGTCCTCCAAATGGACCACTCGGACAAGATTCTCCGCGCTCGCCATCAGCGCGTCGTTCCGGCCCGGGCGCAGGAAGGAGAAACGGCTGCGTGAGACGCCGGTGCAGGCGAGATAGACGTTGTCCAAAACACTCAGACCGGTGAAGAGGAGCGAGATCTGGTAGGTCCGCCGTAGGCCCCGGCGAATACGCTCATGCGCCGGAAACTCGCTGATATCCTCGCCGAAAAAGCGGATCGTACCGGTCGTTGCGGGAAAGTCGCCGGTGATGCAGTTAAACAGCGTCGTCTTGCCCGCGCCGTTCGAGCCGAGCACTGCGCGCCGCTCCCCCGGTCGCACGGTGATGTTCACATCCGCCACGGCGGCGAGCGCGCCGAAGTATTTGGACACATCCCGCAGCTCCAGCGCGTTCGCTGTGCCGGTCGCGCCAAGACGCTCAGATATCGACGTCGGCGCGTTCATGGCCCATCCCCGCCGCGGTCGGTTAGGGGATCGCGGTTTTGGTTTTCTTTCAGCTTGTCCCAGAGGCCGAGGATGCCATCGGGCGACCAGAAGACGATGACGAGGAAGCCAAGCCCGATCAGAAGCTGGAACCGATCTCCGGACAGGCCGACCGCGACGAGCGCATCCTTCGCGAAGATCTCCAGAATGGCGTAGATAAATGCGCCGATGAACGGTCCGACAGGGTGACGCATGCCCCCGATAACGGCGATGACCAGAACGTCGATCGCGGCGTTGATCCCTGCGGTGCCGGGGGAGATCTGCGCCGACTGCCACACCAGCAAAATGCCGCCGATCCCGGCGAGCAAGGCCGCGAATGTATAGGCCGCCACTCGGTGCGCGGTGACATTGTAACCCAACGCCGACATCCGTCGCGGGTTGTCGCGCACGCCTTGCAGAGCAAGCCCAAAGGGCGCGCGGGAGATGTAGAGAACGGCGAAATAGCCAATCGCCGCCCAGAACAGCGTCAAGTAGTAGAACGCCGCCGGACCGCGCCAGTCGACGCCGAACAGGTCCGGCGGAAGAACCCCGTTAAACCCGGAGAACCCGTTGAAGATCACATAGTTCTGGCGGGCGAAGTAGAAGAACGCCGCCGCAATCGCGAGGGTGATCATGATCGTGTAGATCCCCTCCGTCCGCACCGATAGCCAGCCGATCAGCGTGCCGAAGATCATCGCAATGATCAGGGCGATGGGGATCGCGACGTACCATGGCCACGCGAGTGAGATCGTGTCGATGGCGGAGGCGCCAAAGATCGCCACCATGTATCCCGCCATGCCGGCGATGGACATCTGCGCGAGGCTGACCATCCCGCCATAGCCGCCGAGGAACATCAGGCCGAGTGCGATCAGGCCGAGGATGAAGCTCCAGCCAAAGATCTGGAACAGCACAAAGTCGCCGGCG
>JBCCHW010000008.1:0-35452 GCA_039028555.1 Pseudomonadota bacterium
ATGCCCGCCCGCCCCGCCACAACGGCGCTCGAAAGAGCCTTGCCGGGCACGCGGGCACGGTGCTGTCAAAACACCGGCATCGTCCGGATCATCTGTTCCTGTTGCGCTTTCGTCAGGGCCGGTGCCTGCCCGGCATCCGGGATCAGTCTGCGCCCCCACATCCGGGCCCGGCGGCCAAAATCGCCGAGCGTCTCGCGTCTCAGCCGGCGTGCCCGGGCGATGTGGCGCTCGAACTCTTGCCGGGCCCTGACAGACGTATCTGCATGGTCGCTCATGGTCGTCTCCTCACGTCCTGTTCTTTGAAAGACCCGCGTCGCCCTGTTTCGCGACGCGGGGTCACGAGGGTCAGGCCCTGTCGTCGCGCGACAGGCCGGGCCGCCCGGTGTTTTCGGGCTCGGGCCAGTCGCAAGCTGTTTGGCAGACATCGGCAAAGACCGGATCGATCCCGGCTTCTTTCAGTACCTGGCGAACGGCGCAGGGGTCCTGCTCCACCAGGTCTTCCAGATCCATGGGGTGCACCCGCGCAGGGGTGTCGACCTTCGCCGGCCCTTGGCGGCCCGGTTTCGACATCAGGTCGTCGATCTCGGCGCCTTGGAACAGGCTGATGGTCTGTCTTGCGATTGCTGGGAAAAAGAACATCCCGACCTCCCTTATTGTACGTTTGTACAGTTGTTGTGGTTCCAGGGAGGTGGGGATGCGCGCACCAAGACGCAATTCCGTTGAAAAAGATAATTTGATAGGCTCTACGGATTAATTCAGGCAGGCAGCACCCGCATCGGGGCGGGTCAGAACTCTTCGATCGCGGTGACGCCCGCCGCCGCCTTCAGCGCGCCCTTCATCTCGGGGCCCAGCTGCCATTCGCCGGGCAGCACCATCTCGACCTCGCTCTCGAGCCCGTCTAGGTCAAAGATCAGATGCACCGGTCCGCGCCCTTTCAGCCGCCCCGCCGCCGCCGACGAGAGCCGCGCCTTGATCGAGGGGATCGCCGCGGCGGCGTCGATATAGACCTTCAGCCCCATGGCGGCGGCATCGGCGATCACATCCTCGACCGGCTGGACCGCGCGCAGCATCAGCCGCCCGCCGCCCTCGCCTTCTTCGGCCTCCACATGCAGCACCAGATTGGTGCCCGGCACCAGCTTCTCCTCGGCCTCGGCCAGCACGTCGGAAAACGCCATGACCTCGTAGGCGCCCGAGGGGTCGGAGAACTGGATGAAGGCAAACCGCGTGCCGCGTGCCGATTTGCGAAACTGCACGGCGGCGAGCGTGCCCGCGATGCGCCCCTTGCCGCCGCGCTGGATGAACGAGGCGTGCGTCGCGATCCGCTTGCGGCTGAGCGCGCCCTGATAATCATCCAGCGGGTGGCCCGAGAGGTAGAACCCCACGGCCTGGTGTTCCTCACGCAGGCGTTCGGTGGGCAGCCAGTCTTCGGCCCGGGCGAGGCGCGGCGGGGGCAGTGCATCCGCCTCTGCGCCAAAGAGCGAGACCTGGTTGGAGGATTTCTCCGAATGGATCGCGGCTGAGTAATCGACCAGCGCGTCGACGCTTTCAAACACCTGGCGGCGGTTCGCGTGCAGTTGGTCAAAGCCGCCGGCGCGGGCCAGCATCTCGACCGGGCGCTTGCCGATGGCCTTGAGATCCACCCGCCGGGCAAAGTCAAAGAGATCGGCAAAAGGACCGCCCGCCTCACGCGCGGCAACGATCAGGCCCATCGCCTCGGCGCCCACATTCTTGAGCGCGCCAAGCGCATAGAGGATCTGCCCCTCGCGCACGGTGAACCGCTCGATCGAGCGGTTGACGCAGGGCGCCAGCACCGGGATTTCGGTGCGCCGTGCCTCCTGGACAAAAATGTTCAGCTTGTCGGTCTGATGCAGGTCCAGGTTCATCACGGCGGCCATGAACTCGACCGGGTGATTGGACTTGAGCCAGGCGGTCTGATAGCTGACCAGCGCATAGGCGGCCGCGTGGGATTTGTTGAACCCGTAATTGGCGAATTTGTCGAGCAGGTTCCAGACCTCCTCGGCCTTTTTCTGGTCAACGCCGTTTTCCTTGGCCCCGGTCAGGAATTTGGGCTTTTCGGCATCCATCGCCGCCTGGATCTTTTTGCCCATGGCGCGGCGCAGCATGTCGGCCCCGCCGAGGCTGTAATTGGCCATCACCTGGGCGATCTGCATCACCTGTTCCTGATAGACGATGATGCCCTGGGTTTCGTCCAACAGCGGGTCGATCAGCGGGTGGATGCTTTCACGCTGTTCGCGGCCGTTCTTGACGTTGCAGAATTTCGGGATGTTCTCCATCGGGCCGGGGCGGTAGAGCGCGACGAGGGCCACGATATCCTCGATACAATCGGGCTCCATCTGGCGCAGCGCGTCGCGCATGCCCGCACTTTCCACCTGAAAGACACCCACCGTGTCGGCGCGCGAGTAAAGCTCGAAGGTCTGTTTGTCCTCGAGGTCGATGGTCGAGATGTCGAGCGTGACACCGCGCAGTTTCAACAGATCAACCGCGTTCTGCACCACGGTCAGGGTTTTCAGACCCAGAAAGTCGAATTTCACCAGCCCCGCAGGCTCGACCCATTTCATGTTGAACTGGGTCGCGGGCATGTCCGATTTCGGGTCCTGGTAGAGCGGCACAAGCTCGACCAGCGGGCGGTCGCCGATCACCACGCCCGCGGCATGGGTCGAGGCGTTGCGCAGCAACCCTTCGAGCCGCTCGGCGATGTTGAGCATCGCCTCCACCGTCTCGTCGCCGCGGGCCTCTTCGTTGATGCGGGGTTCGTCCTTGCGGGCCTGTTTGATAGAGACCGGCTTGACCCCCTCGACCGGGATCAGCTTCGAGATCCGGTCGGCGGCCGAGTACGACATCTGCAACACGCGCGCCACATCGCGCACCGCCGCCTTCGAGAGCAACCCGCCAAAGGTGATGATCTGCGCCACCCGGTCGCGGCCGTATTTCTGTTGAACGTACTGGATCACCTCTTCGCGCCGGTCCTGGCAAAAGTCGATGTCGAAATCGGGCATCGAGACCCGCTCGGGGTTCAAAAAGCGCTCGAACAACAGGTTATAGCGCAGCGGGTCCAGATCGGTGATGGTCAGCGCATAGGCCACCAGACTGCCCGCGCCCGAGCCGCGCCCGGGGCCGACTGGAATGTCGTGCTCCTTGGCCCATTTGATGAAATCGGCGACGATCAGGAAATAGCCGGGAAAGCCCATGCCCTCGATCACATCGAGCTCGAAATCCAGCCGCTCCTCGTAGTCGGCGACCCCGGCGGCGTGCGGGATCACGGCCAGCCGGGCGGCGAGGCCCTCGCGCGCCTGACGGCGCAGCTCATCCACCTCGTCATCGGCGAATTTGGGCAGGATGGGTGCTTGGGTATGCGGGCGCACGGCGCAGCGACGGGCGATTTCAACCGTGTTTTCAATCGCTTCGGGCAGGTCGCTGAACAACTCCACCATGGCGTCCTGGGTCTTGAGATAATGCTCGGGCGTCAGCATGCGCCGGTCGCTCTCGTTCACATAGCGGCTCTCGCCGATGCAGATAAAGGCGTCATGGGCCTGAAACAGATCCGGGCTTTCGAAATAGACGTCATTGGTGGCGACCAATGGCAGGCCAAGGTCATAGGCGATGTCGATCAGCGCGGATTCGCTTGCCTCTTCGGGCGCGGTTCGGCGGGTGTCGCCGGTGCCATGGCGCTGAAGCTCGACATAGAGGCGGTTGGGAAAGGCCTTTGCCAGCCGCTCGGCCAGCGCGCGCGCCTCGGCCACCCGGTTCGCCAGAATCGCCTGGCCGAGCGGCCCCGGGGCGCCGCCTGTCAGGCAGATCACGCCCTCGGCATGGGCCTCGAGCACCGCCAGCGGCACATGCGGCTCGACGCTGGAATCGGTCTCGAGAAAGGCCCCGCTGGTCAGCGCCATCAGGTTCTGCCAGCCGGCCTGATTCTGGGCATAAAGCGCCACCTGCGCCGGGGGCACGGGTTTCTCGCCCGGGGCGGCCTCGGCATAGCTGACCGCGAGTTGCAGGCCCATGATCGGCTGCACCCCCGCCTGCGCCGCGGTTTCGGCAAACTCCAGCGCGCCAAACAGGTTGTTGGTGTCGCAGATGCCAATCGCGGGCATGCCCAGCGCTTCGGCCAGACGGGGCAGTTTCTTGGCATGCAGCGCCCCTTCGAGCAGCGAATAGGCGGAGTGAACGCGCAAGTGGATGAATCGGGGATCGCTCATCACCCGAGCCTATTGCGCCGGACGGGCCAGCGCCAGCGCCGTGAGGAGTAACCCGGTATTAATCATACCCCGGCATCAACGGCGCAAACAATCGGGGCCGCGATGCTGATCGACTTTCTTCTGTGTTTCTGCCTGACCTATCTGGGCCATCTCGCCGCCTACTTCGGGCTGGGCGCCCTGTTGCAGCGGATCAATCGAGCCGCCCCGCAATGCCGCATCCAGCACCGCAAACCCGATCCCCGCTTTGTTCTGCGCGAGATCCGCAACAGCCTTGTCGCGCTGGTCCCGATTTCGGCCTTGATGGCGGGCGGGATCGCGGCGCAGATGAACGGCGCCACGCTGTTTGCCCCGGTGGCGCCCGGCTTGTGGACCGGGGCCGCGCTGTTGGTGCTGACGCTGCTGCTGTATGATGCATGGTTTTACTGGGCGCACCGGCTGATGCACTGGCGCCCGCTCTATCGGTTTCACCGCATTCACCACCTCTCGGTCGCGCCGACGCCGTGGTCGAATTACTCGGATCACCCGGTGGACGCGGGTGTGCATCAGCTGTTCTTGCTGGTGCTGCCGCTGGTGACCCCGATCCCGTTCGAGGTGGTGATCGCACACCGCGTCATCGACCATGTGAACGGCCAGATCGGGCATAACGGCTTTGAATACTTCGCCGGTCCGCTGGCGCGGCTGCCCTGGCCCGGCCTCTGCACCACGTTTCACGACCAGCATCATGCAAGATTCACCTGCAATTTCGGAAATTTCCTCTCGATCTGGGACCGGATAATGGGCACGATCAGCGTCGACTATGATCACCGGGTGCGAGACCGAGAAAGCACGGCCAGGGCCGGGCGTCCCGGCTGACCCGCACCCCACAGAAAGGCGCCCCCATGACCGACCGCGAGACCCTCGACTACGACGACCCGATGCAACGCCCCCGCTATACGGGCCTCGCGAGTTTCTTCCGCCTGCCGAGTGTGGAGGATTTCGAGGCGGCCCCGCCCGAGATCGGCATCTGCGGTGTGCCCTATGACGGCGGTGTCACCAACCGCCCCGGCACCCGCCACGGCCCGCGCGAGGTGCGCAACATGTCCTCGTTCATGCGCCGGATGAACCAGGCGACCGGGGCGAGCCCGTTCGAGGCCGCGCGCTGTGCCGATATCGGCGATGCCTGGATCCGCAAACCCTACGAGCTGGTCGGCGCCCATGCCGAGATCGAGGCGTTTTTCAACCGCGTCCACGGGGCCGGCATCCGCCCGCTGACCTGTGGCGGCGATCATTCGATCAGCCTGCCGATCCTGCGCGCCATCGCCCGCGACCGGCCGCTGGGGATGATCCATATCGACGCCCATGCCGACACGGGCGACGATTACATGGGCAGCCGCTTTCACCACGGCGCGCCGTTCAAGGTCGCGGTGGACGAAGGCCTGCTCGACCCGACAAAGGTGGTGCAGATCGGCATTCGCGGCTCGCTCCACTCGATGGAGATGTGGAAGTTCTCGTATGACACCGGCATGCGGGTGATGCAGATCGAAGAGGTCGAGGAGCGCGGCTGGAAGGCGTGCATGGAGGAGGCCCGCACGATCGTCGGCGACGCGCCGATCTATGTCAGCTTTGACATCGACAGCCTCGATCCGATCTTTGCGCCCGGCACCGGCACGCCCGAGGCGGGCGGGCTGACCATGCGCGAGGCGCAGGGCATGTGCCGCATGCTGGCGGGCCTCGACATCCGCGGCGCCGACATGGTCGAGGTCTCGCCCCCCTTTGACTCGGAAAACCTCACCTCGCTGAACGGCGCGACGATCATGTTCGAGATCCTCTGCGCCATGACCATGGGCAAATAGGGCGCCCGCGAAAACACGGCATTTCACAAGTTCGCGGGTCGGCGCTTTTCGCTGTCGGAGTCAACGCGCGCAACCACAGATAGCTGGTGTCGACCCCCGCAAAGCCGGCCAAGCGCCGCACCACGACAGGGATATCGGCCGAGGAGACCCGTCATGCAGTCAACGACCATGCGCAATCTGTCATTGCTCCTGTTGCGGGTAAGCCTCGCCGGGCTGCTGTTCTGGTGGGGGCTGGCCAAGGGATTGAACACCGGCGTCGGCCAGGCCGTCTCGGAGAAGTACTATGCCGGTCTCTTCTCGATCGATTATCTGCTGATCGGCTTTGGCTGGGTGCAGGTGGTCGCGGCGATCTTTCTGGCACTTGGGCTGTATCGCTATCCGCTCCTGATCTTCCAGCTTGTCATCAATCTGTTTGTCGCAATCTCGGTCTGGCAGTCGATCGTCGACCCCTTTTGGTACTGGATGCCGGGAGAGCGCCCGGGCACACTGAACCAGCTCTTCTATCCGTCGTTCATCATCGTCGCCGGCTCGTTCCTGTTGTTGACGATGCGGAGCATGGATACCTGGTCGCTCGACCGGCTGATGGGCCGGCGGTGACCTGCGCCCACGGCGCGGCCGGCGGATGCCCCAAACAGCGGTGCCCGTCTGCCGGCCGGATCACAGGAACCGCGGTTTGATGCGTTCAACCGGAATTGGAGGTATCATGTCGGCTCATACCTTGGAGGCCGACATGTATTTGCCGAAACTTGCCATCGCCAGTGTCCTTGTCACCGCCGCCTGTGCGACCGAGACACCGCCCCCGCCGCCACCGCCCGAACTCATCGCCTGCGAGATTGCTGACGGGGCGCTGGATCAGGCGGCCTTTGTGATCGCCGAACGGCCGAGGGCGGGCGCGCGCGTCTCGCCGGGGTTCACGGTCACGGGGTGCTCACGCACGTTTGAGAGCACCGTGGTCTGGCGCCTGCTGGCGCGCGACGGCAGCGTGCTCGCCGATGGGTTTACAACTGGCGGCGGGGTCGACGGGCCCGGCCCGTTCTCGTTCCCCGTCAGCTATCGCGTGCCAGAGCGCCAGATCGGCCATCTTGAGGTGTTCGAGGAAGACGCCTCCGACGGCGAAGGCTTCCCGCCCGGGCGCACGATCATCCCCGTGGTGCTGCAACCCTAGGCACACACCCCGCGCGACCGGTCGGCTTCCCGCGGTGTTTTCGACCCGGCGGGCGGCTAGATGTTGCGCTCGGGCGCCCTTCCGGGCATAAATAGAGGCTTGAGCAGCCAAGTGCCGGGAGAGCACCGAATGACCGCCGTCGACCTGTTCGAGGAAGGGCCGGAGCGTGACTATGACGCCTCCGCCATCGAAGTGCTGGAGGGGCTCGAGCCCGTCCGCAAACGCCCCGGCATGTATATCGGCGGCACCGATGAGCGCGCGCTGCACCATCTGGTGGCCGAAGTGCTGGACAACTCGATGGACGAGGCGGTCGCGGGCCATGCCAGCCGGATCGAGGTGGAACTGCTCGCCGACGGAACCTGTGCGATTACCGATAACGGGCGCGGCATCCCGGTCGACCCGCATCCCAAATTCCCCACGAAATCCGCGCTGGAGGTCATCCTGACCACGCTGCATGCGGGGGGCAAGTTCTCCGGCAAGGCCTACGAGACCTCGGGCGGGTTGCACGGGGTCGGCGTCTCGGTCGTGAACGCGCTCAGCGATTTTCTGCGGGTCGAGGTGGCGCGCAACAAAAAGCTGTATGCCCAGGAGTTCTCGCGCGGGCACGCGCAGGGCGGGGTCGAGGTGGTCGGCCCCACCCAGAACCGGCGCGGCACGCGGGTGGTGTTTCACCCCGATGCCGATATCTTTGGCCCCCGGGCGGCGTTCAAGCCCGCGCGGCTCTACCGGATGGCGCGCTCCAAGGCCTATCTCTTCCGCGGGGTCGAGATCCGCTGGAAATGCGCCGAAGAGCTGTTGAAGCCGGGCGACGAGACCCCGGCGGAGGACAGTTTCAAATTCCCCGGCGGGCTCGAGGACTATTTGCTGTCGACGCTCGAGGGGACCGAGTTTTACGGCCAGGCCCCGTTCGCGGGCAAGGTCGATTTCGGGTCCAGGCCCGGCTCGGTCGAATGGGCGATTGTCTGGGCGCCGGGGCGCGATGCCTCGGTCGCCTCCTATTGCAACACCATCCCGACGCCCGAGGGCGGCACGCATGAGGCGGGTTTCTGGCAGGCGGTGCTGAAGGGGCTGCGCGGCTATGGCGAACTGGTCGGCAACAAGAAGGCCACGCAGATCACCCGCGAAGACATCGCGGGCACAGCCTCGGCCATGATCTCGGCCTTTATCCGCGAACCCGAATTCGTCGGCCAGACCAAGGACCGGCTCGCCACCGTCGAGGCGCAGAAACTGGTCGAAGGCGCGGTCAGGGACCATTTCGACAACTGGCTGGCCAAAGATCCCAAGACCACCGGCGCGATCCTGGACTTCCTGATCGAACGGGCCGAGGAACGTGCCCGCCGCCGCGCGGAGAAAGAAACCCAGCGTAAATCGGCCACCAAGAAACTGCGCCTGCCGGGCAAGCTGGCCGATTGCTCGGACGCGACCCGGAACGGGTCGGAGATTTTCCTGGTCGAGGGGGACTCCGCCGGCGGCTCGGCCAAACAGGCGCGCAACCGCAAGACCCAGGCGGTGCTGCCGCTGCGCGGCAAGATCCTGAACGTCGCCAACGCCACCGCGGGCAAGATGGCGCAGAACCAGGAGTTGCAGGACCTGATGCAGGCGCTGGGCGTGCAGACCGGCACGAAATACACCGACGGGGACCTGCGCTATGAAAAGGTCATCATCATGTGCGACGCGGATGTGGATGGCGCCCATATCGCCTCGCTGCTGATGACGTTCTTCTTCACCCAGATGCGCCCCCTGATCGAGAACCGGCACCTCTATCTGGCCGCCCCGCCGCTGTACCGCGTGACCCAGGGGACCAAATCGACCTATGCGGCGGATGATGTGCAACTTGAAGAATTGCTTGAGAAGGGCCTCGGCGGAAAAGGAAAAACCGAGTTCACACGGTTCAAGGGCCTGGGCGAGATGATGCCCGCGCAGCTAAAAGAAACCACGATGGACCCGGGATCGCGCACGCTGATCCGGGTCGCCATCGACGCCGAGGATCAGGGCGAAACCGGCGACCTGATCGAACGCCTGATGGGCCGCAAGCCGGAGCTGAGATTCGAATACATCCAGGAAAACGCCCGCTTCGCGGAAGATCTGGACGTCTGAGCCCGAAAGGGCTTATGCGAAGGGATGCGCGCTGTCCCTCATACCGCCCCCACCGGCATTGCGATCATGGCCAGCGCCATGATGATCGCGCCGTTCATGGATCTGTTTGCCAAGCTGGCGACCGAGTTTGTGGTGCCGGGCGAGGTGGCGCTGGGGCGCTTTGCAGCCCAGACGCTGTTTCTGATCCCGATTGTCAGCCTGGTGCGCGAATGGGCGCCGCCAAAGCTGGCTCATATGCTGGCCGGGTTCTTTGCCGCGATCGCCATTCTGACCATCAACACGGCGCTCGAGGTGATGCCGATTGCCAATGCGCTGGCGATCTTTTTCGTCGAACCCTTGATCCTGACCGTGCTCTCGGCCCTGGTGCTGCGTGAGCGGGTGGGCTGGCGGCGGATGGTGGGCGTCGGCGCGGGGCTGATCGGCGCCATGGTGGTGCTGCGCCCCAATGTCGAGGAATATGGCTGGGCGGCGGTGTTTCCGCTGATCACCGCCTTTGCCTTTGCAGGTTACATGCTGGTGCTGAGGGTCATGAGCCCCGGCGGCGGGCGGATCGGGATGCAGTTCTGGACCGGGGCGACGGCGATGGCGGTGTTGAGCCTGACGCTGGGCATCGGCACGGCGGCCGGCGTGCCCTCGCTGACGCTCACCTGGCCCAATCAGGAGGTGCTGTGGCTGTTCGCGGCGGCGGGTGCGCTGGCCTGCCTCACCCATCAGATGATCGCCCAGGCCATGGCGCGCGCCGAGGCGGGTGCGCTGGCGCCGCTGCAATATCTCGAGATCGTGGCGGCGACCGGCATCGGCTATGTCGTCTTTCGCGAGTTTCCCGACCATTGGACATTGCTGGGCACGCTGATCATCGTCGCCTCGGGCATCTACGTGTTTCACCGCGAGCGTCTCGCCGCGGGGAGGATCGGATGAAGAAACTGTGGCTCTCGTTTCTGGCCCTGCTGGCCGCCTGTGACGACGGGACGGTGATCACTCATGTGGGCAAATACACCGCGATCAGCATGTCGGATCTGGTGGTGATGCAGCAAAATGGCGGGATCCCGACCGAGGTGCATGGCACGCCCTTTACCGGGGCGACGGCGGAGAAGCTGGCCGCCGCCATCCGCCCGCCGGCGCGTGCCAGCCAGGCGACCCGGTTTCGCGCCGTTGACATTGGCAGCCTCGATCACGGCTATCGCGTGGTGCTGCATTTCAACCCCGTCGGCCCGCCCAACAGCCAGCATGATTGCCGCATGAAGGAGAAGGCGCGGACCAACCCGCCTGCCCCGGTCGGCTTTTCGGTCAACATCACCTTTTGCAAGAACGACAAGCCGGAGGCGTTCGGCTTTTTGCAGTCGCGCAAGACCAGGGACGGCGATTTCAAGGACTACACGCGCGTGATGAAGGTCTTGCTGAGCAACATCTTTGGCCCCGCGGGCCGCGACCGTTAAGGTGCCCAGACCAAAATCGTTTCAACCTGACCGAGGTTGAAAAAGAATTTTGGTTGAGGGTCAAACACATGAGCAGGATCCTGCGACCTGCCCGGGTCAGTCAGATCCGTTCTTGCTCTCGCCGACTGGTTTCGGCCCCAGCGTCACCACAAAGACGATGCCGATAGCGACCAGCGCGATGCCGAGATAGTGGTACCAGAACAGCTGTTCGCCCAGAAACAGCCAGGCAAAGAAGGTGACAAAGACGATCTGGGAATAGATCAGCGTGCCCGCCCGCGCCGGGCCCAGAATGCCGATGCACCAGTTATACGCGCTGTACATCAGCCCGCCGCCGATGATGGCGGCATAAAAGATCGCCCCGATGCCGGTGATTGTCAGATGCATCACCTTGCCCGTCGCCTGCTCCCACAGAAACAGCGGAAAAAGCGAGAGGACCGAGCCCGCGATCAACAGGGTCAACAGCGCCAGCGGCGGCAGCGGAAACTGCGAGCGCTTCATCAGCACCGTATAGGCGGCCACCATCGAGGCGGCGCCGAACGCCAGGATCTCGCCCAGGCCGATCTGCAGGCCCATCAGCAACGCCAGGCTGCCCTTGACCGAAATCGCGATGATCCCGCCGAACGCGATCAACGAGCCCAGCCCCTGCCACACCGTCATCGCCTCGCCCAGCACCAGCCGGGCCAGCACCAGCGTGATCATCGGCGCCATGCCGCTGACAATGCCGACATTCGTGGCGCTGGTCGTGTGAAGCGCGAGATACATCAGCGCCTGCGAGAGCCCCATGCCGATGGCGCCGACGCTCAGCACCTCGAGCCCGCGGGTGCGCAGCAGCGCGCGCATCTCGGCGAAATGGGCATGCACCAGCGGCAGCATCAACAGGAGCAACAGCAAGAGACGCGTGAAGCTCATGGTAAAGGGCGGGATCTCGTCCTCGGTCCCCTTGACCACCACAAAGACACTGGCACAGAGCAGCCAGGTCAACAGACCCGCCGCATAACCGGCGCCCGTGGACTGCGCCGAGCCTGCGATTTTCCGCGATGCCGCCTGCGCCGCACCGTCGAGATGCCATGCCATCGAGCCCACCTTTCCCGATCAACTAGCCGGGCGCGGGCCGCCCGAGTCAAGAGCGCGTTGGCCAGGGGGCGCGGCGCGCGCGTCTTGCCGGTTGAACCCGCACCAGCACCGGCGATAAGGTTGTGAGTGACGACCGAGCGGGTGCATCGCCCCATGGCGAGGTCAACCCGTGGCCAGATCAACCCATGGCCGGACCAACCCGTGGCCAGATCAACACGTGGCCGGATCAACCGCGAAAACGGCGCCCCGCGACGCAGTCGCCGCCAGTCAGGATGAGACGCGCACGATGATCGCCCTTGGCTCGAAACGTGGTACCGGCACCAATATTGCCCTCTATCCCTGGTTCAAGTTCTTTCAGAACCTGACCTTTTGGCAGGCTGTCTGGTTTCTCTATTTCCAGAACACCCTGTCGGCGGCCGATGCGCTGGTGCTGTACGCGATCTACGATCTTGCGACCACGGTCTTTGAGGTGCCCTCGGGCTATATGTCTGACCGGTTGGGGCGGCGCCGGACCCTGGTGGCCGCCGCTGCAACCGGGCTGATCGGCGCCATGTTGCTGGTCGCCGGAGAGGGATTTGCCGTTTTCGCCCTGGGCCAGATTCTGATCGGGGCCAGCACGGCGCTGTCTTCGGGCACCGACAGCGCGTTGCTGTATGAATCCCTTGCCGCAGAAGGCCGCGAACACGAGGTCGAGCGCCAGGAGATCAAGGCCTGGCGGTACAACTTCGTGGCGCTGGCGGTCTCGGCGGTGGCGGGGGGCGGGCTGTTCATGGTGGCGCAGACCTGGCCCTTTGTGGCCGCCGCGATCGCCTCGGCGGTGATGCTGATCATCGCGCTTGGCTTTCGGGAGCCGCCGCGCGCCCGGGCCGCGCCCGGCGCGGGAGGACTGGCGATCCAGCTCGAAACACTGCGTCTGGCCTTTTCGCAACCGGTGCTGTTGTGGCTGCTCGTGCTCAGCGTGGCGATCTATGTGTTCAGCCACCTGACCTTTGTGATCGCGCAACCCTTCATTCTCGAGTCGCTGCAGGGCACGGGGACCGAGGCCGACACCCCGCTGATTGCCGGCCTCGTCTCGGCCGCGATGATGGCGGTATCGGTGGCGGCCTCGCTGTGGGCGCCGGATCTGCGGGCGCGGATCGGGTTGAGCGGGATCCTGCTGTCGGCTTTCGCGCTGCAGGTCGGCCTGATCGCGGTTCTGGCGGCGACCAACGAGATCATCGCGATCGGCGTTCTGTTGCTGCGCATGGTGCCCAATGCCTTTTCGCGGCCCTTTATCCTGGCGCGCATCCAACCCGTTCTGGCCGACGCGACGCGCGCGACATATGTGTCGCTGCAAAGCTTTGCCGGGCGGCTGATTCTGGCCATCGCGCTTTATGTGGCGTCCTTCTCGAGCTCCGGCGACGGGGCGATGAGCTATGCGGAGATCCAGCAGATCCTGGGCTGGTTCGTGGCGGCGGGTCTGGTCTGCCTCGGCGCCATGGCGCTGGCGGCCCGGCGCATCGCGATTGACCCCTCAGGGACGTAGCCGAGCCCCGGGGCACCGCGAGGGACCGGGGGCTTCGCACCCTGGTCAGGCGGTCTGGTCGCTCAGTTCGGCGAGGATCAGCCATTCCTCCTCGGCATCATCCAGGCGCGATTTGCGCGTCGCCAGCCCTTCGGTCGCCTTGGTGAACTTCTCCGGCGCGGTCTGGAACAGGGTGGGATCGGACAGAAACGCCTCGAGGCGAGCAATCTCGGCTTCGAGCCGCGCGATCTCGTCGGGCAGTTGCTTGAGACGATGGGCCTGTTTGCCCGACAGCCCGGGCCTGGTCGGCACCGCACGCGGGGCGGGCTCGGCCGCGTCGGGTTTCGCCGGACGGGCGGCGGCGGGTGCCGCCATCGGGGCCCGTTGCGCCTGATAATCGCTCCACCCGCCGGGATAGACCACGGCCTTGCCGTCGCCCTCCATGGCGATCGTGGTGGTGGCCACCCGGTCGAGGAAGTCGCGGTCGTGGCTGACCAACAGCACGGTACCGTCGAACTCCGCCACCAGTTCCTGCAACAGATCCAGCGTTTCGATGTCGAGATCGTTGGTCGGCTCGTCCAGCACCAGCAGGTTGCTGTCGCGCGCCATGATCCGGGCGAGCAACAGCCGCGCGCGCTCGCCCCCCGACAGGGCACGAACCGGGCCGCGGGCCTGTTTCTCGCTGAACAGGAAGTCTTTCAGATAGCCGACCACATGTTTTGGCCGGCCGCGCACCATGATCTGGTCGTTCGAGCCCTTGACGCCCAGCAGCTTGTCTTCGGTCAGGCTCTCCCACAGTGTCTTGTGGGGGTCGAGCTCGGCGCGGTTCTGGTCAAAGACGGCGCGGCGCACGGTCGAGCCGATGCGCACACTGCCCGCATCCGGGGCGACCTCGCCGATCAGCATGTTGAGCAGGGTCGTCTTGCCGGTGCCGTTGGGGCCCACCAGGGCCAGCCGCTCGCCGCGCATCAGGCGCAGCGAGAAATCGCTGACAAGGGTCTTGTCGCCAAAGGATTTGGCGAGGTTCTTGGCCTCGATCACCAGCTTGCCCGATTTCTCGCCCGAGGTGAGCTCCATCGCCGCGCGGCCGGTGGGCCCGATCTGGTCGCGGCGTTGCTGGCGCAGCCCCTCCAGCCGGCGCAGACGGCCCTGATTGCGGGTGCGCCGGGCCGAGATGCCATAGACCGCCCAATGCGCCTCGTGCTTGATCAGACGGTCGAGCTTGTGGCGCTGGGCCTCCTCCTCCTCCATCACCCGGTCGCGCCATGCCTCGAACGCGCCAAAACCCTGGGGGTTGCGCCGCGCCTCGCCCCGGTCGAGCCACAGCGTTGCGCGCGACAGGCGGGTGAGAAAGGCGCGGTCATGCGAGATCAGCGCAAAGGCCTTGCGGGTTTCGGCCAGATGCGACTCGAGCCATTCGATGGCGTGGATGTCGAGGTGGTTGGTCGGTTCGTCCAACAGCATCAGATCGGCATCCGCCGCGATCACCCGGGCAAGGGCGGCGCGGCGGCGCTCCCCGCCCGAGGCGGCGGCGGGATCGACCTCGCCGGGCTGTTTCAGCCCATCCAGCGCCATCTCGGCCCGCCAGGTCTCTGCCGGGTCGAGATCGGCGGCGGCATAGGCGCCAAGCGTGGGAAAACCCGCGAAATCAGGCTCTTGCGGCAGATAGCTGACCGAGGCGCCGGGTTTGACAAACCGCTCGCCGCCATCCGCCTCGATCAGCCCGGCCATCAGCTTCATCAGGGTCGACTTGCCCGACCCGTTGCGCCCCACGACACAGATCCGGTCGCCGGGGATGACGGCGAGGGTCAGGCCGTCGAACAGGGGCCTGCCGCCCCAGCCAAGGGTGATGTCGGTCAGGGTCAGGATCGGTTGCACGCTCATCGCGCCCTCTTGCCGTCAGGCTGGCGCCGCGTCAACCATATGCGGCGGGGTCACGACGCTGACGCGACGGTTTTGATCCTGGTGCCCGCGCCCTATGTTAGGAGGCAGGAGGACCGGTCATGCTCACACGACGCCTGTTTGTCACCTCGATCCTTGCGATGCCCGCCGTGGCCATGGCGCGGGATCCCTCGGCATTCGATTTCAGCTTTACCGACATCGATGGCGCGCCGCTGGAGCTGGCCCAGTTTCAGGGACGCCCGGTGATGATCGTGAACACCGCCTCGCGCTGCGGGTTCACCTATCAGTATGACGCGCTGCAAGCGCTCTATGACCGCTATCGCGACCGGGGCTTTGTGCTGATCGGCGTGCCGTCGGACGATTTCGGCGGGCAGGAGCTGGCGACCGAGGCCGAGGTGAAGG
The DNA here is from genome assembly GCA_039028555.1 of Pseudomonadota bacterium. Taxonomy (GTDB): domain Bacteria; phylum Pseudomonadota; class Alphaproteobacteria; order Rhodobacterales; family Rhodobacteraceae; genus Thermohalobaculum. Next base: position 15,630 of record JBCCHW010000008.1, read on the forward strand.
AATTCTGCGCCGTCAACTTTGCGCTCGACTTTCCGCTGACCGAGATCACCCATGTCCGCGGCCCCGATGCGCACCCCTTTTATCGCTGGGCGCGAGCCGAGCTGGGCCCCGATCAGGCGCCGGGATGGAACTTTCACAAATACCTGATCGCGCCCAACGGGCAGCTTGCCGGGGCTTTCGGTACGCGCATCGAGCCCGACAGCGCCGATGTGACGGCGGCCGTCGAGGCCCTGTTGCCGGCGGGCTGATCACTCCTCTGCGAGGAGCTGCTCCTTGGCCTCGATCATCTTTTCCGAGAGCATCTGGCGGATCTCGTGCTCGGTGGCCTTGTCACCCAGATCGCCGGCCAGCTTGCGATAGACGTCCTCGTGACCCGCTTCCTCGAAATCGGCGGCGATGACTTCCTTGGCATAGGCTTCGGGGTCCGGGTGGCCCATCAGTTCAGCCGCCCAGAGGCCGACCAGCTTGTTGCGGCGGGCATCCGCCTTGAACTGCATTTCTTCATCATGGGCAAATTTCGCTTCGAACGCGCGTTCACGATCGTTGAACTGGGTCATGACATTCTCCTTGGGCCGCAGATGCGCTCTCAGATATAAGCGCTCGGCGCGCATGGCAACAGGCGGCGCATCGCCCTCTTGGCAAAAACCATCCCCCACTGTAATCAGCAGAGCTTCGGGGTGCACGCGTGTACCCGCCTCAAAGGACCAGGGAACGCACATGGCGCGCCGCAGAATGATCTATGAAGGCAAGGCGAAGATCCTCTATGAAGGGCCCGAGCCCGGAACACTGATCCAGTATTTCAAGGATGACGCGACCGCGTTCAACGCCCAGAAAAAGGACGTGATCGACGGCAAGGGCGTGCTCAACAACCGCATCTGCGAGCATGTCATGGTGGCACTGACCGCAATCGGGGTGCCAAATCACTTTATCCGCCGCCTAAACATGCGCGAGCAACTCATTCGGGCGGTTGAGATTATCCCGCTCGAGATCATCGTGCGCAACGTCGCCGCCGGCACGCTCTCAAAACGTCTGGGGCTCGAGGAAGGCACGCCCCTTCCCCGCCCGATCATCGAGTTCTGCCTGAAAGACGACAAGCTCGGCGACCCGCTGGTGGCCGAGGAACACATCATCGCCTTCAACTGGGCGACCCAGCAAGACCTCGACGACATCGTTGCGCTGGCGCTGCGGGTGAACGATTTCCTCAGCGGCATGTTCTATGGCGTCGGGATCAAGCTGGTCGACTTCAAGATCGAGACGGGGCGGATTTTCGAGGGCGATTTCCAGCGCATTATCCTGGCTGACGAGATCAGCCCCGACAGCTGCCGCCTGTGGGACATGAAATCGGGCGAAAAGCTGGACAAGGATGTCTTTCGCCGCGATCTCGGCAGCCTGACGGATGCCTATTCAGAGGTGGCAAAACGTCTCGGCATCATGCCGCAAAACGGGACCGGTCATACCGGGCCAAAGCTGGTGCACTAGGCCGGGCGCCCTATATCGCCGATGAAGCAGCTGCGCGGGTGAGCCGATGGAACTGACACAAAAGATCGACGGGTATTGCGAGCGGATGGGCCCTGAATACTGGGCCGAGCCGATCAACGCGATCACCAATCTCGCCTTTATCCTGGCAGGTATCTGGTGCCTGATGATGGCCCGGCGCGCGGGGCGCACCGATGGCGCGGTGATGCTTCTGAGCATTCTGATCATCGTGATCGGTGTCGGATCCTACCTGTTCCACACCCATGCAACCGGTTGGGCGGCACTTGCAGATGTCATCCCGATCGGATTGTTCATATTCAGTTTTTTCGCCATCGCGATGAATCGCTTTGTCGGCCTCGAGTGGTGGAAGGCAGGCGTTGCGACGGTGTTGTTTCTGGCCGCTGCGGTGTTCCTCTCGTGGCTCTTCCGCATGACCATCACCCCCTATATCGGCGGCAGCACCAGCTATTTCCCGGCAATGATCGCGCTGTTCGTGGTGGGGCTTTACCTGCGCGGTCAGGCGCATCCCGCAGGCGGGTGGCTGATCGCGGCGGGTTGGATCTTTGTCGCCTCGCTGACGTTCCGCGCGCTCGACCTGCCGCTGTGCGGGTCGGTGCCCTTTGGCACGCATTTCATGTGGCACATCCTGAACGGCGTGGTTCTGGCAACATTGGTCGTCTCGGTCATCCGGCACGGGGCGCCGCGCGCGGCACCTTAGCAATTGCTCCGGCGCGGGAGGGGTTGTATGCAGGCCCGAGGCATCCCGAGCAGGACAAAACCCATGAAAGCGCGAATCTTTGTCACCCTGAAAAACGGCGTTCTCGACCCGCAGGGCCAGGCCATTGCCCATGCGCTGGGCACGCTCGGCTTTGACGGGGTGAGCGATGTGCGCCAGGGCAAGATGATCGAGATCGACCTGGACGAGAAAGATAAGACAAAGGCCGAGCCAAAGCTGACCGAGATGTGTGAAAAGCTGCTCGCCAATACGGTGATCGAGAACTACCGCATCGAGATGGACTAGGCCGCTCCCCGGGCCTCTCACCCGGCAGACAGGAAAGGGACCAGGATGAAAACCGCCGTGATCGTCTTCCCCGGCTCGAATTGCGACCGGGACATGGAAGTCGCCCTGACCCAGGCCACGGGCACGCCTGCACAGCGGATCTGGCACAAGGACAGCACCCTGCCCGACGGGCTCGACCTGATCGCCCTGCCCGGCGGGTTCTCGTTTGGCGACTACCTGCGGTGCGGCGCGATCGGCGCGCGCTCCCCCATCATGAAGTCGGTCGCCGAGTTTGCCAACAGGGGCGGCCATGTGCTGGGGGTCTGCAACGGCTTTCAGGTGTTGACCGAGACCGGCCTGTTGCCCGGCGCGCTGATGATGAATGCGGGGCTCAAATTCGTCTGCCGTGATGTGCACCTAAAGGTCGAGACGACCGACAGCCCCTATACTAGGGCCTATGGCAATGGCGGCGTGATCCGCGTGCCCGTCGCCCATCACGAGGGCAACTACATCGTCGACGACGCGACGCTCGAGACGCTGAAGGCCGAGGACCGGATCGCCTTTACCTATTGCCGGCCCGACGGGACCGAGGGCGGCAATCCCAACGGCGCCATGGCCGATATCGCCGGCGTGCTGAGCGGGAACCGCCGCGTGCTGGGCATGATGCCCCATCCCGAACGGCTGGCCGACCCCCGGCTGGGCGGGGAGGACGGCGCCAAGCTGTTCAAGGGGCTGGTCGATACCATGGCCACCGCGTGAGCCGTCTCGCCGCTCTCGCCGCCCTCGCCCTAGTAACCCTTGCCGCCGGTTGCGCTGCGGATCAGACCGCAACACCCCCCGCGCCGGAGGTGACCGAGGCCGCGCCCGCGGCCCCCGAACCCGCCAGGCCCGCGACCACCCGGCCCGATCTCTTCGACATTGCCGAGGGGCCGCAGATGACCGTCGAGATTGCGATGACCGGGCAAAAGGTGCGCGACCGCGTCACCCAGGTGGGCGTCAATTGCTGGCTCGACCATGTGGTTCAGGGGGCAGCGATGTTTTCGGACGAGCGCACGGGGCGGCTTTTGATCGTGGGCGAGACCGACGAGATCGTCAGCGCCGATTTCCTGTCGTTCGGCGAGGCAAAGTCAAAGCTGCGTCTGGCGGGCCCGGCGGTCGGCGACACGGCGACGCTCAACCGCCTGCTGCAGACGCTCGACATCGCGATCAGCACGGGCGAGACATCGTGCGCCAGCTAGACCTGCGCCGCTGCCGCACCTGCTCTGCGGGGCTTGATCTATCGACCGCTTTCTGGTCTCACCAGCCCGTTCATTGCCGGAGCCTGCCATGTCAGAAAAGCCCCTGAAAAAGCCCGCCGAAAAGCCCAAAGCCAAAGCGGCGGCCAGGAAACCCGCCACGCCGGCCGAGCCTGAGGTCACTCAGGCGCTTGCCGCGGAACACGGGCTGAAGCCGGATGAGTATCAACGGATACTGGACCTGCTGGGCCGCACACCCAGCTTTACCGAGCTCGGCATCTTTTCGGCCATGTGGAACGAGCATTGTTCCTATAAATCCTCGAAAAAGCACCTGCGCACCCTGCCCACCGACGGCCCGCAGGTGATCTGCGGCCCGGGCGAGAATGCGGGCGTGGTCGATATCGGCGACGGGCAGGCCGTGGTCTTCAAGATGGAGAGCCACAACCACCCCAGCTATATCGAGCCCTATCAGGGGGCCGCGACCGGGGTGGGCGGGATCCTGCGCGATGTCTTCACGATGGGCGCGCGACCCATCGCGGCGATGAACGCGCTCAGCTTTGGCGCGCCGGAGCATCCGAAAACCCGCGCGCTGGTGGGAGGTGTGGTGTCGGGCATCGGCGGCTATGGCAACTGTTTCGGCGTGCCGACGGTGGGGGGCGAGGTGCGCTTTCACCCCGCCTATAACGGCAATTGCCTGGTCAACGCCTTTGCCGCCGGCCTGGCGGACGCGGACAAGATCTTTTACTCGGCGGCCTCGGGCATCGGCATGCCGGTGGTGTATCTGGGCGCCAAGACCGGGCGCGACGGGGTTGGCGGGGCCACCATGGCCTCGGCCGAGTTCGACGAGGGGATCGAGGAGAAGCGCCCCACCGTGCAGGTCGGCGACCCGTTCACTGAAAAGCGCCTGCTGGAAGCCTGTCTCGAGCTGATGGCCTCGGGCGCCGTGATCTCGATCCAGGATATGGGGGCGGCGGGCCTCACCTGTTCGGCGGTCGAGATGGGCGACAAGGGGGCGCTGGGCGTCGAGCTCGATCTGGATGCGGTGCCCTGCCGCGAGGCCGGCATGACCGCCTATGAGATGATGCTGAGCGAAAGCCAGGAGCGCATGCTGATGGTGCTGCGCCCGGACAAGGAAGACGAGGCCAAGGCGATCTTCGACAAATGGGATCTCGACTTTGCCATCGTTGGCAAGACCATCGCGGAAGACCGCTTTCTCGTGCGCCACGGCGCCGAGACCAAGGCCGATCTGCCGCTGAAAGCGCTCTCGGGCACAGCCCCCGAATATGACCGGCCCTGGGTGCCGACGGCGGCCGCGAAACCCGTGGGCGAGGTGCCCGCAATCGCGCCGGCCGAGGCGCTGAAAACCCTGCTCGCCAGCCCCAATTACTGTTCGCGCCGCTGGGTGTGGGAGCAATACGACAACACGGTGATGGCCGACACGGTGATCCGCCCCGGCTCTGACGCCGCGGTGGTGCGGGTCCATGGCACCGAAAAGGCGCTGGCCTTCACCTCGGACGTGACCCCGCGCTATTGCTTTGCCAACCCGGTCGAGGGGGGCAAACAGGCGGTGGCCGAGGCGTATCGCAATCTCTCGGCCAGCGGGGCCAGACCGCTCGCCACCACTGACAATCTGAACTTCGGCAATCCGGAAAAGTCCGCGATCATGGGGCAGTTTGTCGGCTGCATCCAGGGCATCGGCGAGGCGTGCCGGGCGCTCGACATGCCGATCGTCTCGGGCAATGTGAGCCTCTATAACGAGACCGATGGCAGCGCGATCCTGCCGACGCCCACCATCGGCGCGGTCGGCCTGCTCGCCTCGCTGGACGAATTGATCACGATGGCGCCCGGCGATGGCGATGCGCTGATGCTGATCGGGGCAAGTGCCGGGCATCTCGGCCAGTCTGCGCTGTTGTGGGAGCTGTTCGGACGGGCCGAGGGCGACGCGCCCCCGGTCGATCTGCGGGCCGAGGCCAAGGCCGGCGAACTGGTGCGGTACTTCGGCAAACAGGGTCTGATCACGGCGGCGCATGACCTCTCGGATGGCGGGATGGGCGTGGCTGCGGCCGAAATGGCGCTGGCGGCGGGCATCGGCGTGACCGTGACCGGGCACGCGACCCTCTCGGATGCCGAGTGGTTCTTTGGCGAGGATCAGGGCCGCTATCTGGTCGCCTGCGACGACGCGCACCTGCCCCGCCTGACCGAGGCGGCGATTGCGACGCAGATGCCGCTGCGCCGGGTCGGCTCGGTCGGGGGCAGCAAGGTTACGCTGGGCGAGAGCGCCGTTTCGCTGACCGATCTCGAGGCTGCCTTCGAAGGCGGGTTTGCCCGGATGATGGGCGAGGACGGGTAAAGACATCCCGCCCCACAGAGCGTCGCCACAGAGCATTCCGACCGGGCATCCAGACCGGGCATCCCGACCGGGCGTCCTGGCTCACCAGTCCGCGGCCACCGCCTTGCCCAGCCGGGGCAAGAGCGAGCGTTTCAGCAACCTGCGGACCTCATCGCCGGTTGCGGCCCCGTGTTCGGCGGCGATCTCGCGCAGGATCGCGCCCATCACCCCGGGCGCCTGCGAGTAGAGCAGCCAATAGAGCCCGTCGGGATGCAGCGCCTCGAGCCCCAGACCGGCCAGCGTGCGGCGGGGGAAATCGCGGATGTTGAAGGTCAGGATCGCCTGGGCGTGCCCCGCGGCGACGGCGGCCACATGGGCGTCGGCGGGATCGGGCAGATGGATCGCCGCCTCGCGCGCGGGGTCGGCGGGCAGCATCGCCTGCGGCCAGCGCGCATTCATCGCGCCCGCGATCAGGGCTGCGGCCTCGCCGCCGGGCTTGCGCGCGGCGGACCGGCGCCACTCTTCCAGGATCCGCGCGCTCCAGAACGGCGTGACCAGCCCGGCCTCCGCCGCGTTCAGCGCGATGCCGCGCGGGATCCGCGCAAACAGAACGCAGGCGTCGATGACGAGTCTGGGGGGCGCGTCAGTCATTCAGGCGAAAGAACAGGGCCTTGAGATAACTGTTCTCGACCAGATAGGCGTGCTGGGGATGATCGGGCCCGGCGCGGCCGGAATGGACCAGTTGCGCCATACGCCCCCCCGCCCGGATGCCGCGCGCCGAGGCACGCCGGAACGCCTCCGGCTCCGCGGCATGCGAGCAGGAACAAAGCCCCAGCCAGCCGCCCGGCGCGACCAGCGGGGCTGCAAGCCGGGCGAGGCGCTCATAGGCGCGCAGGCCCTGGGGCAAGGCGGCCTTGTTGGGCGCAAAAGCGGGAGGGTCGCAGATGACCATGTCAAAGCGCTCGCCCCCCTGCCCCAGCTCTTCGAGCGCGGCAAAGGCATCGCTGCGCCGGGTGGCAAAACGCCCGGTGACGCCCATCGCCTCGGCGCCTTGCGCAGCGAGCTCGAGCGCCGGGGCCGAGGAATCGACCGCCAGCGCCGAGGCTGCCCCCCCGGCCAGCGCCGCCAGCGCGAACCCGCCCACATGGGAAAAGACATCGAGCACCCGCGCCCCCGCCGCCACCCCGGCGGCAAAGGCGTGGTTGGGGCGCTGATCATAGAAAAGGCCGGTCTTTTGCCCGCCGGTCAGATCGGCGAAATAGGTGGCGCCGTTCATGGTGACGGCAAGCGGCCCCGCGACCGTGCCGCGCACCACGTCGAGATACTCCTCCAACCCTTCGAGCTTGCGCGCGCGGGAGGTGGCGTTGACCACGACCGCACCCGCCCCTGCCACCTGCACCACCGCCTCGATCAGCGCGTCGAGGCGCCGGTCGAGCCAGGCCGCGTTGGGCTGGATGGCCAGCGCCTCGCCGAAACGGTCGATGACGAGGCCGGGCAGCCCGTCGCCCTCGGCATGGACCAGCCGGTAAAAGGGCGCGTCGAACAGGGCCTCGCGCAGGGTCAGGGCATGGGCAATGTGCCGCGCGAACCAGGCCGCGTCGATCGCCGCCCCCGGATCGGGGTCGAGCAGCCGCGCGGGGATCTTGCTCGCGCTGTTGAACGCGGCGAGGCCGTGGCTCTGATCCCCTTCGACCAGATGCACCAGTTCGCCGGGCGCGAGGCTGCGGGTGCGCCGGTCCATCGCGACCTCGTCGGCAAAGGCCCAGGGCGCGCCCTCGGCCAGGCGGCGGCCCTTGTCGGGGCGGATCTTGACGGTTGGGCGGCCGGGCGGCCGGCGGGTCGGGGGCGCGTTATCCATGATGGCGCCCGTCTAATGGCGCCACGCCAAAATGCAAGCGCCGAGGGTCCGATGACCTGCGCGCGCATGGGTCTGGCGGCGCCCCACAAACCTCCCTTGCGCGTTTTGCGTCCTGCGGGCCATTGACACCTGCCGGGATCGCGGCCATCCCCTATAGATGATCGAAGCTTCCGCCACCGCCCCGGACCGAACCCTGCAGGGGATCGGCTGGATGGTGTTCACAACGCTCTGCTTTGTTACAGTGACCTGTATCGTGCGCCATCTGGGCAACGGCATGCCGGCGGCAGAGGGGGCGTTTATCCGCTATCTGATCGGGCTGATCATGCTGTTGCCACTGGCCGGGCCGCTGGTGCGCAACCCGCCCGGGCGCCGGGCGTGGACGATCTACACGTTCCGCAGCCTTGTGCATGCGATTGCGGTGATGCTGTGGTTTTACGCCATGGCCCGGGTACCGATCGCCGAAGTGACGGCGATTGGCTATACCGCGCCGATCTATGTCGCCCTCGGCGCCGCGCTGTTTCTGGGCGAATCGATGAAGCTGCGCCGGATCATCGCGATTCTGGTTGCCTTTGCCGGCACGCTGATCATCCTGCGCCCCGGCGTTCAGGAGATTTCACCCGGGCATCTGGCCCAGGTCATTGCCGCGCCCTGTTTTGCCTGTTCGTTCCTGATTGCCAAGCGGATGACCGACACGATCGATGCCACCAGCATCGTGATCATGCTGTCGCTGGGCTGCACGGTGTTCCTGTTTCCCGTGGCGCTGGCCGATTGGGTCGATCCCAGCTGGGATCAGATCGGCTGGCTGGCGCTGACGGCGGTTTTCGCCACCGCCGGGCATTGGAGCATGACGCGGGCATTCGGCTGCGCGCCCATCACGGTGACCCAGCCGGTCGGGTTTTTACAGCTGGTCTGGGCGACCATGCTGGGGATGGCGATTTTCGGCGAGCCGGTCGACCCCTGGGTGCTGATCGGGGGGGCGGTGGTGATCGGCTCGGCCACATATATCTCGCATCGCGAGGCGGTCGCGGCGCGCAAGGCGCGAACACCGCCGGCGGCGGCGACCAAGATCTGAGCGGGTTTGTTCGGCAGGTTTTCCGGGGGGATGGCGCTGTCTGGCGCCCGTTTGGCAGGGTTTCCCGCGCGGTCGCTGGCGCCCCTGACCGGCAAAAGGGCCGCTGCGTAAAACGACCGTCGCAGACACGACCGCCACGAAAACGACTGCAACAACAACAGAAAAGGGGCCGCGCCGTGCGCGACCCCTCGTGAGCATAGAGCAGTTTGGGCGAGCCATGCTCGCCACTGCCAAGAGGTGGTGGTCAGGAGGGGCTGCCCCCCATCGTTTCCCGCTTGCTCAGTCCCAAACTCTCCAAAGTCTCACTTGACATCGGACCACCTCCTTTCATTTGTTTCGGTTGAGAAAACCGTGACATAGCTTTCGCTGCGCTGCAACGAAAAGATGGGCCTGTCACATAAGGTTTTTTTTTGCAGCCTTTCGGGTTTTCAGGCTGCTGCCCGGGTCCGCATGCAGCGGCCCCGGAGCGTTTTGCGGGCTGTTTTCAGCCGTCAGGCGTGGTCAGCGGGCCGTGGCCGAGCCGGCGAACATGCGCCGAAACAGCGCCGAAATCCCGTCGGCCCCTTTGCCGATGGCCGCAACGGCCTTGCGGCCGGCGTTCCGCATCATCAGGGCGCGCAACTGGCGCCCGCGTGCGATGTACACTTCCAGCTCTTGCGTGCTGATCGAAGTCATTTGCTCGTCTCTTTTATGTTGCATTTGGGTCCTCTTAAACTGGTTCTAAGAGCCAACCCCAGTGCGTTTCCGTATCGTTATGTCAGGCAATATAGGCGCACTTGTTGCGTTGCACCATTGCACGTGCAGCAAACCGGATTTCCACTTTAAAAATAATTAACTCGGGCCCCCTCCAGTGACGAGGCGGCGAGCCAGTCAAAGAGATGCTGGCCAAAGGACTGAAGACACATCATTTCCCAGGTCATATCGTCGCGGCGCCAGATGCCCACGGCGATCTCGGCAAAATGGGTCCGGCGCATGGTGCCAACCGGAAATGCGGCGTCCGAGACATCCAGCGGCGCGCCCTTGGCCATCAGTTCCTGCGCGCCTGCGCCCGTGATGCGCACCAGGGTGCGGGCGTCCGAGACATCCTCGGCCATGTGATGCGTGCCCGCCAGCGCCTCGCCGATGCGGGCAATGGCCGGGCCGGCGGCGTCATAAGCGGTCAGGATCAAGAGCTCATCGGGCGACATCCACAGCGCGCCGCGCGTGCCGTCAAAGGCCGCAGACAAGGGCGCGGGAACGCCGACACCGGCAATCTCGTAGACCACACCCTGCAGATCCGGCGCGGCAAGGTCGCCGCGCAGGGTGATCTGGCCGACGGGGCCCAGATCCTCGATCCGCACGCTCAGCCCCTCGTGGGCCACAGCGCCGTTCAGTACCGTGACGGGCTCAGACATTCTGGCGTGCTCCTTCTTTGTCGAGGAAGACCGGGTCGCAGATCGTCGCCTTGACCATCCGATCCCCTTCCAGCGGGAAGCTCAGCACCTCGCCCATGCGCCCCGCCCCGCCCTCGATCAGCGCCATGGCGATCGAGCGCCCCAGCGTCGGCGAGAAATAGGTCGACGTGACATGGCCGATGGTGCGTACCGGCGGCGCGGTCATCGCCTCGACCGCGTGGGCGCCGTCGGGCAGAACCTCGCCCGCCTCCTCGGTCATCAGGCCGACCAGCTGTTTGCGGTCGGTGCGCACCAGATCGGGCCGCGCCATCGCGCGCTTGCCGATAAAGTCGGTCTTTTTCTTGGAGACAGCCCATGAGAGGCCCAGATCGTGGGGCGTCACGGTCCCGTCGGTTTCGTCCCCGATCATGATAAAGCCCTTTTCGGCCCGCATCACGTGCAGCGCCTCGGTGCCATAGGGCATGATCCCGTGGGCCTCGCCCGCGGCCAGCAACGCGTCCCACAGCGCAGGCCCGTAATTCGCGGGCGTCGCAATCTCGTAACTGAGTTCGCCGGAGAACGAGATCCGGTAGAGCCGCACCGGGCAGCCTGCGATCTCGGTCTCGATATAGCTCATGAAGGGCAGCGCCTCGGCCGAGATATCCGCGGCGACCCCTGCCCCCTCGATCACCGCGCGGGCCTTGGGCCCGGCAACGGCGACCTGGGCCCACTGGTCGGTCACGTTGGTCACATAGACCTTCATGTCCCACCATTCGGTCTGGAGCCACTCCTCCAGATGGGCATGCACCCGGTCGGCCCCGCCGGAGGTGGTGTGGAGCAGATAGGAGTCTTCTCCCGTCTTGACCACCACGCCATCGTCGAACAGGAACCCGTTCTCGGTGCACATCAGGCCATAGCGGCAGCGCCCGGGCTTCAGGCTCGACATCATGTTGGTGTAGATGAGGTCGAGGAATGTGCCCGCATCGGGGCCCTTGACCGCGATCTTGCCCAGCGTCGAGGCATCGAGCAGGCCGACCCGCTCACGCGTGTTCAGAATCTCCCGCGTCACGGCCTTTTCCCGGTCCTCGCCGGGGCGGCGGAAACAATAGGGCCGGTACCAATCGCCGACGGGTTCGAAATCGGCCCCGTTCTCGGCATGCCGGCCTTGCATCCGGGTCTTGCGCACGGGCTTGAACAGCGGGCCCACGTTGCGCCCGGTGATCGCGCCCATCGAGATGGGCGTGTAAGGCGGGCGGAAGGTGGTGGTGCCGACCTCCGGGATCGCCTTGCCCAATTGCTCAGCCAACAGCGCGAGACCGTTGATATTCGAGAGCTTTCCTTGATCGGTTGCCATGCCCAGCGTGGTGTAGCGCTTGGTATGTTCCACGCTTTCGTACCCCTCGCGCGCGGCGAGGCGCACATCGGCGGCGGTCACGTCGTTCTGGAAATCGACCCAATGTTTGGTGCCATGGGCGTATTTGCCGGTCGAGGGGGTGAACCAATGCGCGTTGATCGGGGCTTCGTCGACGGCATCGGCGTGCATCTCGGGCGCATCCGCGGTGAACCCTGCGGCACGCGCCGCCGCGGCCCCGGCGGCCAGCGCATCGGCCAGGCAGTGCTCGGCCTGAAGCTCGCCGTTTGCGGCCCCGGCGCACCGGGTGTTGATCTCGCCCGTCTGACCCAGCGGCGCGGCGCGCTCGGGCGCGGGGCGGAACATCGCCTGTTCGTCGTCCCAGCGCAGCTTGCCGCCGCAATGGGAATAAAGGTGCACGACCGGCGACCAGCCGCCCGACATCGCGACCACATCGCAGACAAAGGTCTCGACCGGCCCGGTGATCTGGCCCGATCCCGACAGCTGGCCGACCTCGGCGCCCTCGACCTCGGTCTTGCCCTTGACCATGGCGATCCCGGATTGCTCGCGCACCGGAATGCCCAGACCGCGGACCTGATCGGCCAGCGTGCCGATCGCTTCGCGCCGCGTGTCGATGACGGCCTTGACCTCGACACCTGCGCGATGCAGCGAGAGCGCGGTGCGATAGGCATCGTCGTTATTGGCGGCAACCACCGCCGATTTGCCGGGCAGCACGCCGTAAAGCTCGACATAGTCGCGCACGGCCGAGGCCAGCATCACGCCGGGCACATCGTTCATGGCAAAGGTCAGCGGCCGCTCGATCGCGCCCGAGGCGACGATGATCTGCTCGGCCCTGACCCGCCACAGGCGGTGGCGCGGCACGCCCGGCGCCGGTGCGTGATCGCTGACGCGTTCATACAGGATCGCATAGCCGTGATCGTACATGCCTGCGCCCATGCACCGCGTGCGCAGGCTCACATTGGGCATGGCCTCGAGCGTCGCGATCTCGCGCGCCACCCAGTCGGGCCCGCCAAGCCCGTCGATGCGCAGATCATCGGCCAGCGCCCGGCCGCCCCAGTTCGCCGTCTGCTCGACCAGCATGACGCGGGCGCCTGACGAGGCGGCCGCCCGGGCCGCCGCGATCCCCGCCATGCCGCCGCCGATGACCAGGACATCGGTGTGAACGTGGAAATGCTCATAGCTCGCCTCATCCCCCTCTTTGGGCGCCTTGCCCAGACCGGCGGCCTGGCGGATGAAGGGCTCGTAGACATGTTTCCACGCGGCGCGCGGGAACATGAAGGTCTTGTAGTAGAACCCGGCCGAGAGAACCGGCGCGACGCTCGCCACCGCGGCGTTGATCGCGCCCACATCGAATTCGAGCGAGGGCCAGTGGTTCTGGCTCGTCGCCCGCAGCCCGTCGAACAGCTCGGTCGTGGTCGCGCGCTGGTTGGGCTCGAAGCTCTTGCCCGCGCCCAGACCCATCAGCGCGTTCGGCTCTTCGGCGCCCGAGGCGACGATGCCGCGGGGGCGGTGGTACTTAAAGCTCCGCCCCACCATCTTTTTCCCGTTGGCCAGCAGCGCCGAGGCCAGCGTATCGCCGGGATGCCCGCTGAGCGTCGATCCGTTGAACTCGAACGAAATCGTCTGGGAGCGGTCGATCAAACGCCCCCCGGTGTCGAGGCGATGCGTCATGCCCAGCCCTCCCAGTCGGGTCGCTTGCGTTTGATCTCGGCAATCAGCTCGGCAGGGGGTTCGCCCGTTTGCGCGGTATAGGTTCCAAAGACCTCCAGCGTCACGGTGCAGCGCGCGGCGTGGAACCACTGGCCACAGCCATAGGCGTGGCGCCAGCGTTCGAAATGCACGCCCTTTGGGTTCTTGCGGTAAAAGAGATAGCCCTCGAAGTCCTCATCGCGGCTTTCGGGACCATACCGCGTCAAATGGGCTTCGCCCCCGGCGACAAGTTCGGTCTCTTCGCATTGAGCACCGCAATAGGGGCAAGTCAGGACAAGCATCGCGCAATCTCCCAAAACGGCCATCTTTGCACGTTAAAATGGCCATGTTTCCGAGTGTGATAGCAAATTGCATAGGCGGCGGGAATGCAACTGCTCATACCCGTCACAACAAAGCCTGTCTGCGACCTTGTAGGGGGTGGGGATCGCAGGGGCCCGGATACCGCCGGAGGGACTAAGTTGGTCGACTGGAAACAAGCGCCGAAACCTGAACCAAAGCCATCCGAGACTGGCAGCGTCGAGGCTGCCGGCTTGCAAACCCCTGGATCTGAACTCCCGCCGGCGACCGGAAGCCACGGCCCGCTGCAGAACGAGCCCGGATCGCTGCCCCTGCCCGAGCCGGAGGTGATCCGCGACGAGGCGGCCGCGACGATCGAGGCCATCGAATCGTTTGACCCGATGGCGATGGTGAACGCGATTCTGGGCATCGAGATCCCGCCCGTCGTTATGGGAATAATCGGGCTGATCGTCTTTTTCATTGTGATGATCTTTGCCTTCGCGCCCAGAACGCCGAGCGCGAAGGAGCTCGAGAAATACCGCCCCAACTCCGACCAGAAACAGGTGGGACCGACCTAGTCCTGACGCTGGCGGACAGGCTCGAAAACCGGGGCGCCCCGGGTCAGTGCGCCACCGCCGCGGCGACACTTTCGTCGATCATCCGGCCTTCGGTAAAGCGATCGAGGCCAAAGGGGCCCGCGATCGGGTCTTCGCCCCGCGCGATCAGCCCCGCCGTCGCCCAGCCCGAGCCCGGGATCGCCTTGAACCCGCCCGTGCCCCAGCCGCAATTGATGAAGCACCCATCCAGCGGGGTCGTGCCGATGATCGGCGAGCGGTCGCCGGTCATGTCGACGATCCCGCCCCATTGGCGCAGCATCTTGAGGCGCGAGATGATCGGGAAGGTCTCGGTCAGCGCGCGCACGGTCTCTTCGACATGCTGGAAGCTGCCGCGCTGGGTGTAGTTGTTGAACCCGTCAGCGCCGCCGCCGATGACCATCTCGCCCTTGTCGGACTGGCTCATATAGCCATGCACCGTATTGGCCATCACGACGATGTCCATGCAGGGTTTGATCGGCTCGGAGACCAGCGCCTGCAACGCGACCGATTCGACCGGCATGCGGAACCCGGCCATCTCGGCCAGCACCCCGGTATGGCCTGCGACCACGATGGCGAGCTTGTCGCATTTGATCGCCCCGCGTGAGGTCTGCACCCCCATCACTTTCCCGTTGGAGCTGTCGACCCCGGTCACCTCGCATTGCTGGATGATATCGACCCCAAGTGCTGAGGCCGCGCGGGCATAGCCCCACGCCACCGCGTCGTGGCGCGCCGTGCCGCCGCGTGCCTGCCAGAGCCCGCCCAGAACCGGATATCGCGGCCCCTCGATATTCATGATCGGGCACAGCTGCTTCACACGGGCGGGGTCGACCATTTCGCTTTCGATCCCGGCCAGGCGGTTGGCATGGGCGGTGCGCTTCCAGGCGCGCAGCTCATGCTCGGTCTGGGCCAGCATCAAAACGCCGCGCGGGCTGAACATGATGTTGAAGTTCAATTGCTGCGAGAGATCCTCGTACAGCGACCGCGACAGCTCGAAGATCGCGGCCGAGGATGGCTGCAGGTAGTTCGAGCGGATAATCGTGGTGTTGCGCCCGGTATTGCCACCGCCCAGCCAGCCTTTTTCCAGCACCGCAACATTGGTGATGCCGTGATTCTTGGCGAGGTAATAGGCCGTGGCGAGACCATGCCCGCCGCCGCCAACGATCACCACGTCATAGCGCACCTTTGGTTCGGGGTTGCCCCAGGCGCGTTCCCAGCCCTTGTGATAGCGCAGGGCTTCTCGGGCGACGGCGAATTCGGAATAGCGCTGCATCTCGGCTCTCCTGGCGGATGACATCCTGTTAAAGTGCCCGGATAAGCGAGCAAGCGCAAGGTTTCGCCCGGCTTTGCGGCGGCTCAGGGTCTGCGCGCGACATGGCGCGTGCGCGGCGTCGCGCGCGTCAACAGCGCCATTGCCTTGATCGTGGCGGGCGACTAGGTGTCTGGGAACCCGTGGGAGGATGCATGCTCTGGTTCATCGCGATCGCCGCCGCCGTGGCGCTGATCACCGGTCTGGTGATCGTGCTGCCCATGGTGCTGAACCGACGCGAGGCGCTGGATCGCACCGCGCTCGACACCGCCCTCTATCGCGACCAGCTGAGCGAGATCGACCGCGACCTGGATCGCGGGACGATCACGGCGGCCGAGGCCGAGGGGGCCCGGGCCGAGGTCTCGCGCCGCCTGCTCGCCGCCGCCCGCGCCGACCAACAGGACGCGGCGATCACCACGGGGCCGCGCATGGGCTCTGGCATGGTGGCGGGAATCGCGATGATCGCCATTCCGCTGGTGGGCGCAGGTGTGTATTTCGCCAATGGCGTGCCGGGCGCGCCGGATCTGCCCTTTGCCGAACGCTCCGAGCCCGAGCACCAGGTTGCCGGGCAACCGGGCCGCCCCTCGCAGATCGAGGCCGAGGCCACGCGGCCGCCAAGCTCCGGCGCCGAGCCGAACGCCGAATACGCGGCCCTCGTCGCCCGGCTCGAGGAACGGCTCGAAGACCAGCCCGACGATCCACAGGGGCTCCGGCTCCTCGCCACCAGCTACATGCGGCTCGAACGCTATGACGAGGCCTGGCGGGTCTTTGGCCGGCTGGCGGGCATTCTGGGGGCCGAGGCGGATGCCGATCTTTATGCCCAGATGTCCGAGGCGATGGTGATGGCCGCCGGCGGCTATGTCTCGCCCGAGGCCGAACGCGCGATTGCCGCCGCGCTCGAGCGTGACCGCACCAACGCCATCGCCCGGTATTACGCGGGCCTGTCGCTGTCGCAGAACGGGATGATCCCGCAGGCCATCCAGGTCTGGCAGGATCTGCGCGACGAGGCGCCCGCCGACGCGCCCTGGGTGCCCTTTCTCGACCAGATGCTGGCCCAGGCGCTCGAGTTCCAGAACCGGGGCATGGCAAATGCCGACGGGCGCGGCCCCAGCGAGGCCGATATCACCGCCGCCGAGGACATGAGCCCCGAAGACCGCCAGGCCATGGTCAGCGACATGGTCGCGCGCCTCGACACGCGGCTGCGCGACCAGGGCGGCACGGCGCAGGAACATGCCCAGCTGATCGCCTCTTATGCGACGCTGAACCAGCCGGAAAAGGCGCTCGAGGCGCTGGAGCTGTCGCGCGAAAATCTCGACGGCGCCGAACTCGCGGCGGTCGAGAGCCATGCCGCCCGGCTGGGCGTGATCGAGGGCGCGGCCCCTGCCCCCGGCCCGACACCCGATGAGGTCGAGGCCGCCGGCCAGATGTCGACGGCCGAGCGCCAGGAGATGATCCTCGCCATGGTCGCCCGCCTCGAAGACCGCCTGACGCAAGAGGGCGGCGATGCCGAAGAATGGTACCGCCTGATGAATTCCTATGTGCAGCTGGGCGAGATGGCCGAGGCGCGGCGGGTCTTTGACCTCAGCCAGGCCGCGCTGAAAGGCCAGGATGCGGGATTCCTGCGCGAACAGGCCCTGGTCATGGGCGTCATCAGCCAGTGATGCGCGCGCGATGATCACCGACGATATCGCGGAGTTTGCCGGGTTCTCCGGCCCCCTGATGGGGCTGGATCTGGGCACCAAGACCATCGGCGTCGCCGTCTCGGACGGGCTGCGGCTGACGTCCACGGGGCTGGAAACGCTGAAACGCCGGAAATTCACGACCGATGCTGCGCATCTGGCCGGGCTGATTGCGGGGCGCGGCATCACCGGGCTGGTGCTGGGCCTGCCGCGCAACATGGACGGCTCGGAGGGGCCGCGCTGTCAATCCACCCGGGCGTTTGCGCGCAACTTTCGCCAGTTCCACGAGATTCCGATCGCCTTTTGGGACGAGCGCCTGTCGACGGTTGCGGCCGAGCGCGCGCTGCTCGAGGCGGATTCCTCCCGAAAACGTCGCGCCGAGGTGATCGACAAACTCGCCGCGGCCTATATCCTGCAGGGCGCGCTGGACCGGTTGGCGCAGATTAGGCGGAACGGCACCGACCATGACCAATGAGACCGACGAGATCTGGCAACGCAACGAGGTCGAGAGCCCCTGCGTCAAGATCTGTGTGATCCATCCCGAGGCCCGTATCTGCATCGGCTGCCTGCGCACGGGCGACGAGATCAGCCGCTGGAGCCGGATGAGCCCCGAGGAACGCCGCACGCTGATGGCCGAGCTGCCCGCGCGCCAGGGACGGCTCGCCAAACGGCGCGGCGGCAGGCGCAAAAACCGCCCCGGCGCCTGACGTCGGGGCCCGTCCACCTCCGGTTCGGTTTTTCGCGACAGGGTCATACGAGCATGTTAAAGTCGGGTTTGTGTTTACCCGGCCAGGGCTTTGATAAGTGGCACCCTGTATGGAAGCCACGGGCCAGAGTACGATCGGCCGACGAGATTGAGGACGGCATCGAGCGACCATGTTCTTCTGGCCAATTCTGATTGTTGGATTGCTTGCGTTGTCGATGACGCTCAGCGGCCCTCCCAACGCCGAAATGCTGATCCCCGGTCATCCTGCGCGGCTGGTTTATCTGACGGTTTTTGCCACCGGAATCATCGTCAGCGCCGCGCTGAGGGTGCTGATCTTTGGCGGCAGACGTACCTGGATCAACGTCGCGATCTGGGGTCTGGTCGTGATGGGCATCGGTCTGGCGGGGCATCATCAGGACTCGATCTTCATGGCCATGCAACGGCTGAAAGGCGAGGTCGTGCCCTCGATGGCGCTGTCGCGCAGCGCGGGCGAGGTCGAGCTGCGCCGCGCCTGGGACGGCCACTACCGCGCCGATGTCGAGGTGAACGGCTACCAGATCCGGCTGTTGGTCGATACCGGCGCGTCGATGGTGCTGATCCCCTATGAAGAGGCGGCGGGATTGGGCATTGATGTGGCGCAGCTTGAGTTTTCGATGCCGGTCACCACGGCGAACGGACGCTCGACCGTGGCGCCGATCCGGCTCGAGACGGTCGAAATCGGACCGATCCGGGTGCATGACATCACCGCCGCGGTCTCGCATCCCGGCACGCTGAAATCGGGCCTGTTGGGCATGAGCTTTCTGGACCAGCTAAGCGAAACCTCGTTCCAGCGCGACAAGCTGGTCTTGCGGCAAAGCTCGTCCACCGTCCTGTTCAAGCCCGCCCCGTCCAATCAGTGACCGCCCGGCGGGTCAGGCAAGCTCCAGCCACCAGTCAGGCGTTGCACCCGGAAACGGGTCGGGCCGGAAATAGGCGATGACCCGGGGGGTCTGGCCGCCCGCCGCGCCCCATGGCGCCACACCGTGCAGCGCAAGGCGATGGACCAGATAGGCCGATCCGGGCGCGACCGCCACGCGCACCCGGCGGCAGGTCTCGAACACCCGGCGGCGGGCCGCGACATAGCACTCGGTGACATCCTCGCGGTGCCACTCAGCGGGCGCGATCCCGGCGAGACGCGCACGAAACGCCGCCCGCATGACCTCGTGCGAGCCCTCCCAGACCACCAGGGGCGAGGCCTCTGCCGGGGTTTCGCTCAACGGAATGCCAAGGATGAAGCCGTGCACCTCGCCGAGCGAGCGGTTGCGGTTGGCATCGCGCAGCAAGCCATCAACATGGGCCGCGTCGCGGTCGCGGCGAAAGCGGAAATTCGCCGGGCTTTCGCCGTCCCAGGGTTGCGGATATCCGGGATAGCAGATCGAGATCTGCGCGGCATCGAGCGCAATCTCAGAAGCACCGACCGAGGCCAGCCCTGCCTCGAGCGCCGCGCAGTCCAGCGGCGGCACCCGCCCGGGCACAGCCCCATCAGCGCCGTTGGGAAAGATGTTCACGCCCGCAAACCACGTCCCGCCACAGCGCAGCCAGTCGCCACGCGCCTGCGGATCCGCGGCGATCTGTTGCGCGAGCGGCAGGGCCGCATCGGCCCAGATGGCCAGCCGGGGGTCATGGTCGAAAACCTGCCAGCCCCGGGTTGTCAGCCCGTCGAGACCGGTCATTCCGCGGCCTGACGGGGCGCGCTCACCTCGGCCAGCGCCTGTTCGATCAGCGCAATATTCGCCCCGTCGCGATGCGCCCCTTCGGACAGCACCCGGCGCCAGCGCCGCGCGCCCGGGCGCCCG
>JBCCHW010000009.1:0-34776 GCA_039028555.1 Pseudomonadota bacterium
CGACGGCGGCGATCATCGGCTTTTTGATCTCGGGCTGCAGCTTGAGATAGCGGGCCACCGGACGCTCGGCGGTTGCGCCGGTCTGTGCGACGGCAAGAAAATCGCCCATGTCGTTTCCCGCCGTGAACACCCCCGGATGGCCAAGCAGTACATGGACCGAGACGGCCTCGTCCGCCTCGGCTGCTTCGAGCGTGTCGACAAGGGTCGTGTACATCTGGTTGGTGATCGCGTTCTTTTTCTCGGGCCGATTGAACCGGATGATCTGAACGGCGCCCTCGCGGGTCACTAGGATGGGGTCTGACATCAGGTTTCCTTTTCGATGACATCGGTGGCGAGTTGGGCGAGCACGGGAATTGCCTCGGCCAGTTCGCGGGCCTTTTCGGGGTTCGAGGCATTGCCATCATGCGCGCGCCGGGCGACGCCCTGCAGGATCGCGATGAGGCGAAAGAAGGAAAAGGCGAGGTAGAACGGCCAGTTGTCAAGTTTGCCGATCCCGCGCCGCGCGCAGTACCGCGCGACATACTCGGCTTCGCTGGGCAGGCCGATGGCGCTGCGGTCGACCCCGCCCAGGCCGCGCATGCTGCCGCTGTTGGGCAGGCGCCATTGCATGCACTGATAGGCGAGATCCGAGATCGGATGCCCGAGGGTCGAGATCTCCCAGTCGAGCACGCCGATGATCCGGGGGGCCTCTGGCGCGAACATCAGGTTGTCGATGCGCCAGTCGCCATGGACAAGGCTGACCACGCCGTCATCGGGGGGCATCTCCTTGCCCACCCAGTCGATCAGCGCATCCATCTGGGGCAGAGGCTCGAGCATCGAGGCCTGATACTGCTTGGACCAGCGCGAGAACTGGCGCTCGTAGTAGTTGCCGGGCCTGCCGAAATCGCTCAGCCCGACCGCCGCGGGATCCACATCGTGGAGTGCCGCCAGCACGCGGTTCATCTCGTCATAGATCGCTGTGCGTTCCTCGGCCCGACAGTCCGGCAGGGCAGGATCCCACAACACCCGCCCCTCGAGATGCGCCATGACATAGAAGTCGCGGCCGAGCGGCCCGGTCCCCCTGGCCAGATGCACCATGCGCGGCACCGGGACACCGCTGCCCCCCAGCGCCTGCATCACCCGGTATTCCCGGTCGACCTGATGGGCGGATTTCAGCAACGCGCCCATCGGCTGGGTTCTGAGCACATAGCGCCCGGAACTGGCCGTGAGGGCATAGGTCGGGTTCGACTGCCCGTCGGAGAACTTGCGAAGGCTCTCGAGCGTGCCAAAACCCGGGACGGTATCGGCCAGATAGGGGGCGAGCACCTCGACCGAGACCTCTGGCTGGGGCGGCAATGTCATCGTCGGTTCCTTTCAGGGCGGAGAGTGCCGCCTGTGCCCGCGCCTGTCCAGCCGCGACGCGGGGGCTTCACCTGATTGCCCCCTTGACGCAGGATGGGCGGGTCTTCATCTAGGGCCACGATCGCAGGCAGGGACCGGAACACTTTATGACGCTGAGCGAGCAGCTACGCTATTGGGGATTGGGCCTTGCCGCTGCCCTGTTCCTGGTGTGGCTGCTGGGCGATACGCTGTTGCCCTTTGTGCTGGCCGCCGCCATTGCCTATTTCACCGACCCTATCGCCGACCGGCTGGAGGCCATGGGCCTCTCGCGCACCATGGCGACGGTGGTCATCACGATCGGGGCCATCGCGATACTGATCCTGGCGTTTCTGCTGGTGATCCCGGTCCTGATCGAGCAGATCCGGCAGATGATCGCCGATCTGCCCGCCTATATCGAGGTGGTGCGCGCGTTCCTTGCCCGGTGGCTGCCGGGGCTGAAAGACGAAGACAGCCTGCTGCGCACGGCGATGTCCGGGCTTGGCGGGCAAATCAAACAATGGAGCGGCACGGCGATTTCCGGGCTGTTGTCGGGTTCCGTCGCGATCCTGGATTTCATCAGCCTGGTCGTGATCACGCCGGTGGTCGCCTTTTACCTGCTCCATGACTGGGACAAGATGGTGGCCGCCATCGACGACATGCTGCCGCGAGAGCATCGTGACACGATCCACGAGGTGATGGGTGAGCTCGACAGCGTGCTGGCCGGCTTTGTCCGCGGGCAACTGACGGTTTGCCTGATTCTGGGCTGTTTTTATGCGGTTGCCCTGACGGTGTTGGGGCTGAACTTCGGCATGCTGATCGGGCTGTTTGCGGGCCTGATCAGCTTTATCCCCTTTGTCGGGTCGATCACGGGGGGCGTGCTCTCGGTCGGGGTTGCGATCGCGCAGTATTGGGGCCAACCGGAATGGATCCTTGCCGTGCTCGCGATCTTTGTCGCCGGGCAAGCGGTGGAGGGAAACTATCTGACCCCGAAACTGGTGGGCGACAGTGTCGGCCTGCATCCGGTCTGGCTGATGCTGGCGCTGACGGCCTTTGGTGGCCTGTTCGGCTTTGTCGGCCTGTTGCTGGCGGTGCCGACGGCGGCGGGTATCGGGGTGATGGTTCGCTTTCTGGCAGACCGGTACAAATCCGGCCGGCTCTATCGCGGCAGCATGGACTGGCAGCGCAAGATCAGCGCCGAAGAGACTGCCGCGCGGCAGGATCCGCCCCGGGACGAATGAGCGAGTTCGAGCAACTGACCTTTGACCTGCCCCACCGGCCCGCGCTGTCGCGGGCGGATTTTCTGGTGTCAGACTCGAATTCCCGGGCGGTGGCGGCTGTCGATGGATGGCAGAACTGGCCCGGTGCACGGCTGGCTCTGACCGGCCCGGCGCGATCGGGAAAGTCGCATCTTGTCCATGTCTGGGCAGGCATGGCGGATGCCACCATCACTGCGGCCCTCGACCTCGGGGATGCGCGTATTCCGTCGCTCGCCGCGCAACCGGTTGCTGTCGAGGACGTGGACCGGCTGGCGCAGGCCGCGCCCGCGCGCCGGCGCCTGGCGGAGGAGGCGTTGCTCCATCTCTACAACCTGATGGCAGAGACGCGCCGCGCCCTTCTGGTCACGGGTGCCGGGGCGCCCGCGGCATGGCAGGTTCTGTTGCCCGATCTGCGTTCGCGACTCGAGCCGCTGCCGCTCGTGGAAATCGAGCCACCGGATGACAACCTGTTGTCATCGCTCCTGGTGAAGCTCTTTGCAGACCGTCAGGTCAGGGTCGAACCTCGGGTGATCCGGTACATGGTGGCGCGCATGGAACGCTCTTGTGAGGGGGCCGAAAAATTGGTCGCATTGATCGACTCGGCCGCATTGGAGCAAAAGCGCAACGTAACTGTCGACCTCGTTCGCAAACATGCCGGATGGGCAGAATAAAGGGATCAGCCCAATGCGCGCGGATTTTCTGAATACATCCGTTTCACCACCCGATCCCGTCCTGGTGCCGAGCATCGACATCACCTCGCCCGAGCGCTTCGAGAATCGCGAGATGAGCTGGATCGCCTTCAATCGCCGCGTCTTGGAGGAGGCTGGCAATCCCCACCAGCCGCTGTTGGAGCGGGTGCGGTTCCTGTCAATCTCGGGCTCTAATCTGGATGAATTCTATACCGTTCGCGTCGCCGGCCTGCGGGCGCAGGTGCGCGCGGGGATCGAGACGCGCTCGATCGACGGGCGCACCCCGGCGCAGCAACTCGCGCTGGTGGACCGCGATGCGATGGAGTTGCTGCGCACCCAACAACGCACCTGGCAATCGCTGAAAGCCGAGTTGACGCGCGAGAACATCGTTGTCGTCGATCATGGCGCGTTGACCGGGGCGGACAGGGTTCTGCTCGAGCAGTTTTTTCTGGACGAGGTTTTCCCGGTCCTGACTCCACTCGCGATCGACCCGGCACATCCGTTTCCGTTCATCCGCAATACGGGGCTGGCCCTGGCCCTCGCACTCGAACGTCAGAGCGATGTCGAGCCGCTGGATGCGCTGATCCTGGTCCCCTCGCAGCTGGATCGGTTCATCCGCCTGGAGGACCGGCCCGACGGCGCGATCCGCTTTCTGCCGCTCGAAAGCCTGTTGGAACTGTTTCAGGAGCAACTTTTCCCCGGCTATCAGGTCACGGGGCATTGCCTGTTCCGCGTGTTGCGCGACAGCGATCTGGAGGTCGAGGAAGAGGCCGAAGACCTGATGCGTGAGTTCGAGACCGCGCTGAAACGCCGCCGACGCGGCGAGCCGGTGCGCCTGAAGCTTACAACGGAGTCGCCGCTGACCCTCAAAACACTGATCCGCGAAGAATTGGGCGTGGGCGAGAACGAGGTGATCGAGGTTGACGGCCTGGTCGGCATTGCCGACATCGCGGAACTCGTGGTCGACGACCGGCCCGAACTGCGCTGGACCCCGCATCAGCCACGCCTGCCAGAGCGTGTCCGCGACCATGACGGCGACATCTTTGCCGCTGTGCGCCAAAAGGACATGCTGTTGCACCACCCCTATGAAGGCTTCGACATCGTCGTGAACTTTCTGCAACAGGCGGCGCGTGATCCCAATGTTGTGGCGATCAAGCAGACGCTCTACCGCACATCGAAGGATAGCCCCATCGTCAGGGCGTTGTGCGAGGCGGCCGAGGACGGCAAATCGGTCACCGCCCTGGTCGAGTTGAAGGCCCGCTTTGACGAGGCCGCCAATATCCGCCTCGCGCGGCAGCTCGAGCGCGCGGGCGTGCAGGTCGTCTTTGGCTTTGTGACCCTGAAGACCCATGCCAAGATCTCGACCGTCGTGCGGCGCGAGGCGGGGAGGCTGGTCACCTATTCGCATTTTGGCACCGGGAACTATCACCCGATCACGGCAAAGCTTTATACCGATCTCTCGCTCTTTACCTGCTCGCCCACCCATGCGCGCGACGCGGCAAAGATCTTTAACTTCACGACCGGGTATGCCGAGCCGACGGGCCTGGTGCATGTCAAGGTCGCGCCGCTCAACCTGAAGGAAACGCTGATCGAGGGCTTGCAGCGCGAGGCCGAGCATGCCGCCGCCGGGCGCCCGGCCAAGGTCTGGGCAAAGATGAACTCGCTGATCGAGGAAGAGATCATGGACGCGCTCTATGCGGCGAGCCAGGCAGGTGTCGAGATCGACCTGGTTCTGCGCGGTATCTGCGGCATCCGCCCGGGGATTCCGGGGCTGAGCGAGAACATCCGCGTCAAATCGGTGATTGGCCGGTTCCTGGAACATTCCCGCATCTGCTGTTTCGGCAACGGCGCCGGCCTGCCCTCGGCCGAGGCAAAGGTCTACATCTCATCGGCCGACTGGATGGGGCGCAATCTCAACCGCCGGGTCGAGACACTGGTCGAGATCATCAATCCCACGGTTCACAGCCAGATCATCGACCAGATCATGGCCGCGAATCTGCGCGACGAGGCGCAAAGCTGGGTCTTGATGCCCGATGGATCCTATCGCCGCTCGCCAGAGATCGCCGGAGAGGAACTTTTCAGTTGCCATGATTTCTTCATGAAGTATCCATCGCTGTCAGGGCGGGGCCGCATCGGGGCGGCCGACGCGCCAAAGCTGACCAGCGGTACACGTTAACGCCGTGCGCAGAGGGACAGGAACACTGGAACCACAGCTGGAAGCCCCGCCGGCCGTGCCCGCTCGCCAGGGAGATTTCTTTGGCGATCAGCCGCCAAGCTTCGCACCCGCGACCATGCGTGCCGGTGCGGCGCGCATCGGTGTCGTGGATGTGGGCTCGAACTCGGTGCGCATGGTGGTGTTCGAGGGGCATTGCCGCTCTCCGGCCATCGTCTTTAACGAAAAGGTCATGTGCGGGCTGGGCGCCAGCTTGCAACAGACGGGCGCGCTGGACCCCCAGGGGAAGGTGCGCGCCATGAGTGCCTTGCGCCGGTTTGCAGCACTCGCACCCGGGCTGCATGTGGGTGCGCTCAGCGGGGTGGGTACGGCGGCGATCCGCGATGCGGTCGACGGCCCGGCGTTTCGCGATCAGATCTATGAGGAGACCGGCATCCGCCTTGCCATCGCCAGCGGCGCTGACGAGGCGCGGCTGGCGGCGCAGGGGGTGCTCTATGGCAATCCCCGCGCTGACGGCGTGGTGATCGATCTGGGCGGTGCGTCGCTCGAGTTCACGCGGATCAACCGGGGGCGGGTCAGCCATGGTCTCTCGACCAGCCTCGGCCCGCTGCGCCTGAACCCGTTCCTGATGCGCAGCGAAGAGGCGTTCTTTGACGAAATCGGGCGCGAGCTGGAGCGGCTGGGCGATGATTTCACCCTCGACGGCGGCACGCTCTATCTTGTTGGTGGGTCGTGGCGGGCACTGGCAAAGATCCACATGGACCGCTCGGCATATCCGATGAAGGTGATCCACGAGTTCAGGATCGGCCGCGAAGATGCGCAGGAGCTTTGCCGCTATGTCGCCGCGTCTCAGCCCGAGGATCTGACGGCGCAGCACGGGGTGTCCGCCTCGCGCGTGGGCTTCATGCCGCTGGCTGCCCGGCTGTTGACCCGGGTGATCGACAAGGTCACCCCGGACCAGTTGCAGATGTCGGGCTTTGGCCTGCGTGAGGGGATCTGCCTGGAAAATCTGCCCGAAAGCATTCGGGTTCAGGACCCTCTGATTGCCGCCTGTCAGGAGCAGGAGCTGCGCCGCGCCCGCGCGCCCGGTTTCGGGGCCGAGTTGGGGGACTGGCTCTTGATGGCCATGCCGTCGCGCAACGGGCATGAGGCGCGGCTGATCCGCGCGGCGGCTATCCTGGCGGATGTGAACTGGCGCACGCATCCCGATTTTCGCGCCGATGGATGCTGGGAGACGATTACACGAACCTCGATCACCGATCTGGGGCATGAGGGGCGGGTCTGGCTCGGCTCCGTGCTGATCTCGCGCTACAAAACACGGGCCCGGCGCAGGCTGGAGCAGATGCCCGAGATGGATCTGCTCGAGCCCGGTGATCTTGACCGGGCCGAGCGTGTGGGACTGGCGCTGCGCCTGGGCATCACCCTTTCCGGCGCGGCGCAGGGGGTGCTGCCCTATTCGAGCCTGATCGTCGAGGAGGGTCAGCTGGTGCTCGAAATCGACGCCGGTATCCGCAGTTTCGTGGGCGAGGAGGTCGAAAAACGCCTGGGCCAGTTGGCCCGCACCATGGAGCTGGAGTGGGAGCTGCGCTTTCGCCAATAGCCGCGCTGCACGGGCCGGTTTCGAACCGGTGACTTGCGCCTGAAATCCATTGCGCCTACACCGCCTTTCGCCCTCCATGCGAGCAAGACGAGGAAACCCATGCGCCTGACCCGATACTTCCTGCCGGTTCTGAAAGAAACGCCCGCCGAGGCGCAGATCGTCTCGCACCGCTTGATGCTGCGTGCCGGCATGGTGCGCCAGGCGAGTGCGGGCATCTATTCCTGGCTGCCGCTGGGATATAAGGTGCTGCGCAATATCGAGCGGATCGTGCACGAGGAACAACAGCGTGCCGGGGCCCTGCCGGTGCTGATGCCCACGATCCAGTCCGCCGATTTGTGGAAGCAGAGCGGGCGCTACGACGCCTATGGGCCCGAAATGCTGCGCATCCGCGACCGGCATGATCGCGATATGCTCTATGGCCCGACGAACGAGGAACTGATCACCGAGATCTTCAAGGGCTCGGCCAGTTCCTATCGCGACGTGCCCAAGATGCTCTATCACATCCAGTGGAAGTTCCGCGACGAGATCCGCCCGCGTTTCGGCGTGATGCGGGGGCGCGAGTTTCTGATGAAGGACGGCTACAGCTTTGACCTCGACCGCGAGAGCGCCATCAACTCGTACAACCAGATGATGGTGAGCTATCTGCGCACGTTCGAGCGGATGGGGCTGAAAGCCGTGCCGATGAAGGCCGAATCCGGCCCCATCGGCGGCGATCATGCCCATGAGTTCCTGATCTTGGCGGAAACCGGTGAATCCGGTGTCTTCCTCGACAAACGCCTGGTCGAACTCACGCTCGGCGACCGGGCGCTCGACTATGACGACAAGGCCGGGATGCAGGCCGTGTTCAACGACTGGACCAGCGGCTATGCCCGCACCGACGACACCCACGATCAGGCGGTTTTCGAGGCCGAGGTGCCGCAAGATCGCCGGGTCGAGGCGCGCGGGATCGAGGTGGGCCATATCTTTTACTTCGGCACAAAGTACTCCGAACCGCTGGGCGCCCAGATTGCCGCGCCGGATGGCACGCGCGTCGACGTTCATTCGGGAAGCTATGGGATTGGAGTGAGCCGTCTGGTGGGTGCGATCATCGAAGCAAGTCACGACGACAACGGCATCATCTGGCCGGAAAGCGTGGCGCCGTTCCAGGTGGCGATCGTCAACCTCAAACAGGGGGATGAGGCATGTGACGGAGCTTGTGAAAGCCTCTACAGCCAGCTGACCAAGGCCGGGCTGGAGGTGATCTATGACGACCGTGAGGAACGCGCTGGGGCCAAGTTCGCGACCATGGAACTGATCGGGACGCCCTGGCGCCTGACCGTCGGCCCGCGGGGGCTGAAGAATGGCATCGTTGAAGTCACCTCACGACGCACCGGCGAAGCCGAAGAGATGACGGCCGAGGCCGCGGTCGCCCGCATGGTCGAGACATATGCCGGAGTCTGACCGCCCGCCGGGGCCGTTCTCGCGCCTCGAATGGATGATCGCGGGGCGCTATCTGCGCGCCCGGCGGCGTGAGGGCACGATCTCGGTCATCGCGGGGTTCAGCCTTGTGGGCATTCTGCTGGGCGTCGGCACGCTGATCGTGGTGATGTCGGTGATGAACGGGTTCCGGGTCGAGCTGGTCAACCGGATCCTCGGCACCCAGCCCCATATCATCGCGCTTTCCTCTGATCGCACCGGGCTGACCGAGTACGACGCGCTGGCCGAACGGATGCGGCAGCATCCCGAAGTGCTCCGCGCCGCGCCGATGATCGAGGGGCAGTTGATGGCCTCGTCGGAACAACGCAACGCAGGCGCCCTGGTGCGCGGCCTGCGCAAAGAAGACCTGATGACCCTGGAAGGCGTCGCCAACCCTGAGCAGTTTCAGGGGGATATCGAGAATTTCGAAGACGGCGTCGCAATTGGTATGGGGCTCGCCGACAAACTGGGCCTGCGGGCGGGCGACAAGATCACGCTCATCAGCCCCCGCGGTCTCGTCACCCCCTTTGGCGTGAAGCCGAGGATCAAGTCCTACACGATCACTTACGTGTTTCGTGTCGGCATGTCCCAGTACGACAACTCGTTCATCTTCATGCCGTTGGAAGAGGCGCAGAAATTCTTTAACAAGATTGACCGGGTCGATGGGGTCGAGATGATGGTGACGGACCCCGACCGTGTCGAGGATTTGTCGACCGAGCTTTATCCCGATCTCGGGCCCAATGCCTTTCTGTGGAACTGGCAGCGCGAGAACGGGGCCTTCATCACCGCGCTGAAGGTCGAGGCGAACGTGATGTTTCTGGTGCTGAGCCTGATCTTTCTGATCGTGGCGCTCAACATCGTTTCGGGCCTGATCATGCTGGTCAAGGAGAAGACGCCCCATATCGGCATCATGCGTACCTTTGGCATGCGGCGGGGCTCGATCATGCGGATCTTTTTCATCGCGGGCAGTGCGATCGGGGTGACAGGCACCCTGTTGGGCGTGGTGGGCGGGGTGCTGTTCACGGTCTATATCCACGACATTCAGGGGTTTGTGGAATGGGTCACGGGCACGCCGGTCTGGGATTCCGAGTTGCGATACCTCACACGTCTGCCCGCGGTCCTGTTGTGGAGCGATGTGGTGCTGACCGTGGTCACGGCGCTGAGTTTCTCGTTCCTTG
This sequence comes from Pseudomonadota bacterium, assembly GCA_039028555.1. Classification (GTDB taxonomy): domain Bacteria; phylum Pseudomonadota; class Alphaproteobacteria; order Rhodobacterales; family Rhodobacteraceae; genus Thermohalobaculum. The sequence continues at coordinate 9,711 of JBCCHW010000009.1, forward strand.
CGACGCTCTATCCCGCCTGGCGCGCGGCGCGGCTCGACCCCGTGGAGGCGCTGCGCAATGAGTGAGGCGTTGAGGCTCGAGGCCGTCACCCGCACCTATGCGGGCGCCAAGCCGGTCGAGGTGCTCAAGGGCGTGGATCTGGCGATTCATCCCGGCGAGATCGTCGCGCTGGTAGCCCCTTCGGGCGCGGGCAAGTCGACCCTGCTGCAGATCGCCGGGCTGCTGGATACGCCGACATCCGGCACGATCCGGATCGCGGGCGCCGAGATGACGGGCCTGGATGACGATGCGCGCACCCGCACGCGGCGCACAAAGCTCGGCTTTGTCTATCAGTTTCATCACCTGTTGCCTGAATTCTCGGCCGAAGAGAACGTGGCCTTGCCGCAGATGACCGCCGGTCGGGGTCGCCGGGTTGCGAGGGAACGCGCTGTCGGCCTGTTGGAAAAGGTCGGACTGGGGGAGCGTGCCCGCCACCGCCCCGCGGAGCTTTCGGGAGGCGAACAGCAACGCACTGCGATCTGCCGGGCGATTGCCAACGATCCAAGCCTGTTGCTGGCCGACGAGCCGACCGGCAATCTCGACCCCGAAACCGCCGCCCGGGTCTTTGACGTGCTGATGGAGCTGGTGCGAGGCACCGGTCTTGCCGCGCTGATCGCCACCCATAACCACGACCTGGCGGCAAGGATGGACCGCGTGGTGCGGCTGGAGGCGGGCCGGATCCTCGCGGATCGTTGAGCGCCGTCAAACTCCGCCCGCGTCAGGCGCTGACCCAGGCCTCGGCCGCCTCGCGGTCTGCGAGATCAAACGCACGAACCTCGGCCGGCATCAACATGCCAAAGGCGCGAACCGCATTTTGGATCAGGATGTTGTCGGTGACTGCTGCGACTTTCTCGAAGTCGCTGAAATGGCGCATCCCAAGCTTTGTGTCATCCCACATGGCATGTGCGCCGAAACCTTCGAATTCCGGGCCGAGGATATATAGCAGTCGGATCTTTCCCCCCCCCGGCCGCGGCGTTCTCGACCGTGGGAATCATCACGGCTTCATAGTCCTCATGGGTCACATGCCCGCTGGCGAGCACAGTGACGAGCTTTGTGTCAGGGTCGAAAGTAGCGTCGAGCATTTCAGAATTTCCGTAGCTAGAAAATTGACCGAAACGAGTGTAACTTTCATCGGAGGCATGAACCATACTGGTTTGGGCCGGTTAGAAACTCACAACTTCAGAATCTAGTCGCCTGAACAGATAATAAAAGAAAGAATGTGATTTTTCGGCTGCTAAAAATTTTTTCGAATGCAAAATTGGCAAGTGATCGTCGATCAATTTGAAAGGTATCAAAGAAATGGCATTTAGGTTTTTTGTTTTTCTCTTTTTTTTGGCTGCCTGTGAAGATTCCAGCCTCACCTTTCGCTCGCAGTCGAGTAAAGTAGAAACACAGTCGCAAGCGGCCACAACGCATTTGGCAGTGCTCTCTCGCAAGTTGTATACTAACGAGACGGTCAAGGCGTTGCTTCCCAACTTCCCAATGGATGGGCAAAAAGCTTTTGACAACAGTGTCCCAGTGACGGGTGATTTTCGGGCTCTTCGCTCGAGTGCGGCAACTGGGAACATCTCGATCGAAGTAAATCCGGGAACTGTTTCCACACCCGAGGGGCCTCAGGCGAGTGCAAATGACCCTTCCCCGATTAAACAAGAGTCTCGGGACGTAAAGGCCGCGGACGCTAGGACGACGTACTCAAACGCAACGGGCCTTTTTCAAGATGTGGCGTCTCTTAACAACTATATTCGCAATTATCCCAGTATAGATGGACATCTACCCTATGTCGTGCGTCTCCAACTTTCGGTGATACCGCGCCGACGAAATCTCCCTTACGATGTTTATTCAGATCTCAGTTTTTTTGCCGATCTGGGAAAGCCAGGCCAAACGAGGTACGATCGCTCGGCGCGAGAAAAGGATCCCTCGTTAGCCGATGAGATTTCGATAGTTCCAGCGATTCCATTGTTCGCGACAGAGGCAGTTGAGGCTGGGCAAGACCAAGCTTCATTGGATCGAATCCGTTCGGCATCTTTATCTGGTGCAGGAACAGCGGGAATCTTTTCGCTTGGTGGTGGACTAAGCGCCGAGCAAAAAAGTCTTATTCAAGCATTAACCAATGAGATAAACGGTCTTTTCACTTTAGGTCGTGTGACGGAGAACGTTATTCGTGTCCGCTTTGGGGCGGTGCAGAATGCAGAATCGTCCTACGAAATGATACCGCGTACCCACAATGTAATGCTGCTGTTAATGATACCGGAAGGCACTTCGACCGTTAACATTAAGGCGCAACAGTCGATGATAAATGTTGAAACTTTTGAGGCCCTGCCTCCGGGGATTAACAATGATGCGTTCTATGCGCGCATTAGCGGAATATTTAAACGCTTCCGATTGGTTAAAGGCATAGATAAAAGTAAAAATACCACAGATAATGAGTGGAATTTTTTATGTAAGTTTCGCGAAAACACAAAGCGGCTTGGTGTTATTATTGGTAAGACGCGTGAAGAAACAGACGCCCGCCGCAGGCTGGTGAGCTTTGTTTTAAAACGCATGCGGCCTGATGTTGCACATGGAGATTTTCAAACCTTCAAGCAGCGTATATGGCACTGCTTGGAAAGAAGCGATGCAGATGATCCGAGATACCTGGAAGAAGTGAATCTAGATTACTTCGATGTAGCGGAGTACTCTAGAATACTCTGGACGGAACTTGCCACTATACAGGCTGAACTGCCAGATTCTTTCGCTAGCTTTCAAGTGCCGGGTGCGACCGATGTTTTGCCAGCAGACAGTGAGGCGGAGTGGACGTCGTCGCAGGCAATCGGGGGCACCGGTAGACCGAAAAGCCCCGCCTCGAAGCCGAAAACCAAGGCGGCATCTGCAAACAAATCTATAAAAAAATAATCAGGGAAAAGAACCGGGAAGTGAAGGCCGCGGTTGAAGAACCGCATGACCAAATCCGCGGTTCCAGACTTTTTGCTCAGCCTTAGCGCGGGCCGCTATGCCATCAGGCGGGCATCCCACGGGTAGTTGGTCAGGTCTTCATGGCCGTCCTCGGTGATCAGGACCTGGTTTTCCAGCTTGATCGAGAAATCGCCCGGCGTGTTCTGGATCAGCGCCTCGACGCACAGCATCATGCCGGGTTCGAGGGTATAGTCGAACTCGCCATCCTCCCAATTCTCAGGGTATTTGATCAGCGGCCACTCATCGCAGAGGCCGACACCGTGCATCTTGCAGCCATAGCGGCCCTCCTGGAACTCGTCGGCGAGCAGGTGCCCGCCATGGGAGAGTTCCTTGAAGCTGACGCCGGGGCCCAGCAGCGCGGTGTTCACCTCGATATGCTCGACCGCGTACTGGTAGAGCCTGCGCATCTCGTCGGTCGGTTTGCCGTCGCCGATGAACCAGGTGCGCGAGATGTCCGAGCAGAGCCCGTAACAGCCGATCAGATCGGTATCCAGCCCGCAGATCTCGTTGTTCCGGATCACCCGCGGCCCGCATTCCTGAAACCACGGATTGGTGCGCGGGCCCGAGGCGAAGAGGCGGGTTTCGATCCACTCGCCGCCGCGCTTGATGTTTTCGGCATGGAGCACGGCCCAGACTTCATCCTCGGTCTTGCCGGGCTGGCAGGCGGCCTCCATCGCGGCGACAGACGCCTCGCAGGCATGCATGCAGCACCGCATGGCCTTGATCTCGTCCGGTCCCTTGATCGAGCGGGCTTTCTCGGAGAGTTCCTCGCCCTCATGCACCTCGATCCCGGCGGCGACCAGGGCGCGGTAGCCGTCGATCATGACCTTGTCGACGGCCAGGCGGCGGTTGCCGGGCGCGTGTTCGCCCATCAGCTCGACCACCTCGGCCATAAAGGTGTTTGCCGCCTTCGCCGTCTTGTCTCCGGTCGCGAAATAGAACATCGACGCGCCACCGCGGACTTCGCTGACCAGCGGGTTGAAGTCGGACAGAAAGGCATAGGAGGCGCCCTTGTACTCCCACAGGCACATATGCCCTTCCGCACATACCAACAGGGCGCGGAACGGGTTATGGGCGTTCCAGAGCTGCATGTTCGAGCTGTCGGTGGCATAGCGGATGTTGAGCGGGTCGAAAAACAGGGCGCCTGCATAGCCGCGCTGTTGGATCGCATCGACCAGACGCGCGTGGCGGAACCGTCGCATGGCGGGCAGATCGGGCATCTCGAGCCCCGCGGCCTCCCATTCGGCATAGGCAAGCGGGGTCGGGCCGATCTCGGCGCGGTTGTCATCATTGGGGGTGCCGTCCGGGCGGAGCGAAGGATCGATGGCGCGGCCCGGCCGACGGCACGGATCGACCTTGCGATTCTCGATGGAAAAGGTGGATGGCTTGTTCATTTCAACTCTCCCTGTGATACATCCGAGGCTGCTGACACGGCAGCTGGGCTGCTTGTCCGTTTGAGACATCCTAATGTCGCGCGTGCGACATTTCATCCTCAGGAGCTTGCGCGCATTGGATCCGGTGCACCAGCAGTACGAAGCCTATCCCTATCCGGCCCGCGACCCCGCGGACGAGGCAACGCGGCTGATCGAAGGCTCGCCATCGGACCCGGTCGAGGTGGATCATTTCCTGTTCGCGGGCATGCGCGACTGGTCGCAACCTTTCCGCGTTCTGGTGGCGGGGGGCGGGACCGGCGACGCGCTGATCATGCTGGCGCAAAAGCTGACGGATATCGGCTGTCCGGCGGCGATCACCTATCTGGATCTTTCGACCGCCAGCCGGGAGATTGCCGAAGCGCGGGCGGCGGCGCGGGGGCTGACGGGGATCCGGTTCGTGACCGCCGACCTGATGACCGCGCCGGATCTGGGCCTGTTCGATTACATTGATTGCTGTGGCGTGCTGCACCACCTCGCCGATCCCGATGCGGGTTTTCGCGCGCTGGCATCGGCGCTGGCAGAGCAGGGCGGCATGGGCCTGATGGTCTATGCGCCCTATGGCCGGTCAGGGGTATACCCGCTGCAGGAAGCGTTTGGCGCGTTGCTGGCGAGCGATCCGCCAGAGCGCAAGGTCGCGGTGGCCAAGGCCGCCATGAGCGCGCTGGCGGGGACGCATCCCTTTGCGCGCAATCCGCTGCTCGGCGATCATCGCGACTCGGATGCCGGCCTTTACGACCTGCTGCTCCATGGCCGCGACCGGCCCTATACGGCACCCGAGGTTTGCGAGGCGTTGGAAGGGGCGGGGCTCGCCCCTGTCTCGTTCCTCGAACCGGCGCGCTATGATCCCATGCGGTATCTGCCCGGCGATTCCGATCTGAAGAGTCGGGTGCAGGCGATGCCCGCGCCCATGCGCGCGGGAGTTGCCGAGAAACTCGCCGGGAACATGAAGACCCATATCGTCTATGCCACCCATGCGGCACGGGCCGATGGCGCAATGGCGCGGGGGAACAAACCCGATCTGATCCCCCATTTGCGGGGCGCCGCACCGATGCCGCTGGCCAAACAGGTCAAGGCGAAAGGCGGCTTTCGGCTGTCGAGCGATGGGCTCGATCATTGGATCGCCATTGCCGGGAGCGCCGCCCAGATGATCGCCGCGATTGATGGCAAAGCGACGCTGGGCGAGATCGCCGGGCGCAGCGGGCTTGACTGGATCGCCTTTCTTCAGCACTGGGGAGGGGTGAGTCGAAATCTTACCGGATTCAACCTGTTACACTATTCCAAGGGGGCCAGGAGATGACGTATCCCTGGATCGTCGATCGCGCGCTTTATGCGCCCTTTACCGATCCGCGCACCGCCCGCCCGCCCGGGGTGAGCCCGATGGAGACGGGGGCATGGACACCGGTCGACCCGGAATACGCGGTCCAGATGGCCTATCGCGGCGAGATTCTTGGCAGGGATCGTGATCTGGTCTTGCAGGTTCTGCCAGAAGCGCAGGCGCTGGTGCGCGATCTATACGACGAACTCCTCGCCTATCTCGGGACGCGTGAGGGATATCGGGTCGGGCCCGGCCGGGTGACCCGACCGGATGGAGAGACGGTCACCCTCGACCGTGATGCGCCATTCGATACGATCAATCGGCTGGTGGCGGACGATTTCTGTATCCTGGTCGCCGATCCCGACCATGGGGAGTACCGGCTGGTTGCGGGGCTTTTGTGTTTTCCGTCGCGCTGGCTGTTGAGCGAAAAGATCAACCGCCCGCTCACCGCGATTCATGATCCGGTGCCCGACTACGATGACGGCCTCGCACGCCGGGTGAACCGGCTGTTCGAGGCAATCCGCCCGGGCCGGCCCATGGTTCGCTGCAACTGGCTGATCCACCCGACGGCAGAACTGCATCTGCCACTGGGCCTGAGCGACAAGATGTTTGACCCCGATGCCCCGGTGGACATGGCCTATCTGCGCACCGAGCGCCAGACGCTGACCCGGCTAAAGCGTTCTGGGGCGGTCGTCTTTGGCATCAAGACGTCGATTTGCCCGGTCACGGCACTGAACCAGGAGGAATCTGCCGCACTGCGTCAAGAACTCACGTCTCATCACGCCGACGATATTGCCTATCGTTCCGGGTCGAAGATCTATCAGGTCGCGCTCGAGTTGCTCGCCAGCGAGGCCGCCTGATCACGGAGCGGACCAATGAACGAAATTTTGCGGCTGAGCGATCATCCTGACTTCCTTTATCTGCTGCGCGAATTCCAGAACCTCTATTGTCAGGGCAAGGCGGGTGGCAGCGCCAAGATACGGCCGCACCGCAACAGGGTGCGCGAGACGATCTCGCGCCTGATCGATCGTGATCCGCCGGTCCGACCGCAGGAGAGACAGGACAAGCCCGTCACGGTGCATCTAAAACGCGCGCTCGACAATGGCCGCTGGGAGCCAACCAACAGCATCATCCGCTCGATCGAGAGCGTGGCGCCCACGCTCAACTGGCTTTACGGTTACGAGAAAGTGCCCCCGGGCCTTGTCAAGAGATACGCCTTTGCACAAGTCGCGCATTCCGACGGCCCGATCGTGTCGGACGAGATCAATCTCGGGGTTGTTCTGTTTGGCCCCAAATGCATCTACCCGGCGCATCGCCACGAAGGATTGACCGAGAGCTATTACGTCCTCTCCGGCACTGTCAGTCAGAACGATGATGGGGTTTATGCGCCCGGCTCGCTGATCTTTAACCCGCCGGGCCGCCAGCAAAGGATCACGGTCAGCGATACCGAGCCTGCACTTTTGGCCTATGCATGGCACGCACCACCTGAAACACTGTCGTCCAACAGGATGACCTTCAGCCGGAAGGAGAGGAAAAAGCCATGAAACACGTAAAGGATATGGTCGCCGCGGCCAACGAGGTGGTCTCGCACGCCCCCGCCGCCGAGACGATTGCGCGCCATGGCGGGGACGATGTCACCTTCGTCGATCTGCGCGACCCGCGCGAGCTGGAGCGCGAGGGCATGATTCCGGGCGCCTTTCACTGCCCGCGTGGCATGTTGGAGTTCTGGATCGACCCGGAATCCCCTTATGCCAAGGAACAGTTTCAAAGCGGCAATCAGTTCATCTTTTACTGTGCCTCGGGCTGGCGCTCGGCCCTGTCGGCGCGCACGGCCCAGGAGATGGGGCTCGAGAATGTCAGCCATATCAGCGACGGCTTTGGCGGCTGGAAAAAGGCCGGCGGTCCGGTGGGAGAGAAACCGAAGAAACGCTGAAAGAGCCGGATCTCCCAGATTCAACTTTGCGCCTCTTGCATCAGGGCGTTGTGACGTTTGCTTGGGGCTCCAGAATTGAGCATCATCACGGAAAGCGTCTGCAGGATGTTGCGGCAAACCTGCAGTTTTCAGCTTATTTTTTATGGTTGTGATGGCGCGTTGTCTCGCCGCGTCAGCTCACAACCCGTTGATCGGCACCTTGAGATAGACCTTGCCGTTATCCTCGGGCTCGGGCATCTGGCCGGCGCGCATGTTGACCTGGATCGAGGGGATGATGAGTTTTGGCATCGAGAGTTGCGCGTCGCGCGTCTCGCGCATCTCGACGAATTCATCCTCCGAAATGCCCTCGCGCACATGCTTGTTGCGCATCTTCTGCTCACCCACCGTGCTTTCCCAGGCGAACTCGTCGCGCCCGGGAGCCTTGTAGTCGTGGCAGGTGAAAATGCGGGTATCGTCGGGCAGTGAGAGGATTTTTTGAATCGACTGGTAAAGCTCCCTCGCCGAGCCGCCGGGGAAATCACAGCGCGCCGTGCCGAAATCGGGCATGAACAGCGTGTCGCCGACAAAGGCCGCGTCGCCGATCACATAGGTCATGCAGGCCGGGGTGTGGCCCGGCGTGTGGAGCACCGAGGCAGACAGCCCGCCGATGCTGAACCGGTCCTGTTCACGGAACAGGGCGTCGAACTGGCTTCCGTCGCGTTGAAACTCGGTCCCCTCGTTGAAGATCTTCCCAAAGACGTCCTGAACCGTGCAGATTTCGCCGCCGATCCCGATCTTGCCGCCAAGTTCATCCTGAAGATACGGCGCGGCGGAGAGATGGTCTGCGTGGACATGGGTCTCGAGGATCCATTCGCAGCTCAGCCCCTGCTCGCGGATATGGGCGATCAGGCCATCCGCCGATTTGGTCGAGGTGCGGCCCGAGGCATGGTCGAAATCAAGAACGGAATCGACAATGGCGCAGGCCGTGCTGCCGGGGTCGCGAACAATATAGGAGGCACAGTTTGTGGGCTCGTCGAAAAAGGCGGTGACGTCGGGGGTCATCTCGGGTCTCCAGAGTTTTCACTCTCCCAATATAACGCTGATCTACAATTTTTGAATGTGTAATTGATGCCGAAGCCGTGATCGTGTCGCTGGCACGCGCGAAGCATTGGCGCAAGGAAAAACGCCGACCGGGCAGGGGCCCGCTCGGCGTTCTAGATCAGGACGCCGGAGATCAGGCGGCGTAGTCGGACTTTTCCTCGTCGAGGATGGCCTTCAACTCACGAAGATGCGGCTCGCCCGAGCCTTCGTAGGAGTTCAGCTCGTCGCAGGTTTTCTGCGCGATCTCATGGCTGAGAATGCGGAGCGGGCGCTGGGTCCAGAGCGATTTCACATAAGTCTCGGCCGCGCGTTCGAAATAATACATGCGGTTGAAACATTCGGCGACCGTGTCGCCCACGACCATGATCCCGTGATTGGCCATCACCAGAATCATCGTCTGAGGGTCGCAGAGGTGGGCACAGCATCGCTCGGCCTCATCCTCGAGCGCGAGACCGCCATAGTCGGGATCCACCGCGATCCGGTTGTAGAACGAGCACGAGGTCTGGTCGATCGGCGGCAGGACCGGATCTTCGAGACAGGCCAGAACGGTGGCATAGACCGAGTGCACATGCATCGCGCATTTCACATGCGGGCAGATCCGGTGCAACGCGCCGTGCAGGCCCCATGCGGTCGGATCAGGCGCATCCGGGCGGTCCATCGTGGTTGGATCATCGGCGTCGATCAGCAACAGATCAGAGGCTTTGATCCGGCTGAAATGAACCTGATTGGGGTTCATCAGAAACTTGGATCCATCCTCGTTAACGGCAAGCGAAAAGTGGTTTGCCACCGCTTCATGCATGTTGAGCCGGGCGGTCCAGCGAAAGGCGGCGGCGAGGTCGACACGCTCCTGATAATGCGAAAGGTTGTCGGTCGGCTGCGGAAAATCTGTCACAGACATTGTGGCGCTCCTGAATTTGAGTGATCTGGTTGAACCGTGCAGCCGGATTTTCTGCGATGCAAGAGGAATTTACCCGATTGGTGCTGTGACAATCCACGACTGCACGCTCGAAAGAATTGCCATGAAACCGGGCTGGAATGCGAGCGTCGGGATGCGGACTTTCGTCGGCACCAGATGCGCGCCGGTCTGATTGGTGCGGGGCTGGTGCGGGGCCGGTCATGATCGGGATGGCCGGGACCGGAAGCGAAAGGCGCTGGCGTGGCGGTTGATCCCGGAATGCCACGGCCCGCCGTTACCTGACTCAAAGGGGAATGTTCAAAAGATCCACGAACGCGTTGATTGCGATGAAAGCGAGTGCGGCCATGCCAATCCAGAAGGTAATCCGCAGGATGGCGAATTTTCGATGCAGAACCCGCGCTGTCGCCTGGTTCGAGCGGGCGAGCGACAGGACGAGGTGGCTTGCCTCGGCCGTGCGCATGAAGTCGGGAAAGGCGTCCTCGTCATGGGTCGTGTCGACCAGTCCGGGCCAGGAAAACCGGTCACCTAGATAAATGCGGCGCCGGATGGCCGGTCTTGGAAAACGCGGGACGATGGTGAGAAAACATCCCACCAGACAGGCGGCGGTACACAGGAACGAGAGGAGCAACAGGGGCTCTCCCGCCGAGAGATGCGCCGTTCCCGCCGGGCCCTGTATGGCCAACAAGCCGCTGATTGCCATCAGGGCGGCGGCCTTGGCATCGGCAAACTGCGTCTGGGCCAGCAGGGCGTGGGACTGGGCGGCAAGGAACTGCAGCCGCGCCCGGGACGCATGATTGACATCGAGGCCCTCGCTGCTGTCGATTGACAGCGAGATGTCGAGATTGTCGAGATCGGACGCGGCAGTCATCGTGCGAGAGTAGCAAAGCTGACGGAGGACAGAAATGACGGATCTGAAACGGCTGATCGATCTGGATCGTTTTCCCCTGGATCGGCTGCAATCAGCGCAAGGCCGGGCGTTGATCGCGCGCTGCAAGGGGGATCTGGCGCGCGAGGGGATGTTCAACCTGGAGGGACTGGTGCCTGCGACGGCGGTGGCCGAGGCGGTGCGCGAGCTTGCCCCGGTTCTGGCAACAGAGGCCTATACCCATTCGCGGCGCCACAACATCTATTTCAAACGGGAGATCGCCGGTCTGGACCCTGACCATCCCGCGCTGGCCGAGTTTGAGACGGTCAATCACACGATCTGTGCCGATCAGATGCCGGGCACTGTCGTCATGGCGATCTATGAGTTCGAGCCCCTCGCGGCTTTTCTGGCCGCCGTGATGGAAAAGCCGAGCTTGTATCTGATGGCAGATCCGCTCGCCCGGGCCAATGTGATGCAGTACCAGTCGGGCGAGGCGCTGAACTGGCATTTCGACCGCTCGGAATTCACCACGACATTGTTGTTGCAGGCCCCCGATCAGGGCGGCGCGTTTCAGTATGCCCGTGAACTGCGTTCGGAGCACGACCCGAACTATGAGGGGGTTGCTGATTTGCTGCGCGGCGAGCTTCCCGTTGAGGAAATCACGCTGGCGCCGGGAACACTGAACGTGTTTCGCGGAAAAAATACGGCCCACAGGGTGACGCCCGTGGCGGGGGATGCGACCCGGATCATCGCGGTGTTTTCGTACTATGAGACACCGGGGGTGATGTTTTCGCAGGCCGAGCGGCTCGGCTTTTATGGGCGGGCCGGGGCGTCGACTGCGTGAGCCCAGACGGGCCCACGGCACCCGCCCGCCCCCGCCATACGCGGCGGGCAGGTGGATGTCATGGCGCCCGCGGATGGCCGCGTCCGTCCTTGTGTCGAGATAGTGCGGGTGGTGGGTTGCGAGGATCTCGCGGGCCCGCGTGCGGGCCCTGGACCAGATATCGGGGCGGCCCTGTTCCTCCCATGTGACGGGGGGATCGCGGTCGGCGAGCCGCGGGTAGAAGTAATCACGCTGCATCGCGTCCATGGTCGCCCCGCTGCCGAGGAAGTGCCCCTCGCCAAGGATTGCCTCGCGAATGGTCTCGAAGCCCAGGGTGTCGTCGGTGACTTCGATGCCGCGCAGGATGCGGTGGATATGGGAGAGCATCTCGTCATCGAGGACGAAGGCTTCGAAGCTGGCGCCCAGGAGCGAGGCGGTCATGCCCGCACTTTCATAGACCATGTTTGCGCCTGCAAGACCGGTTGCCATGGCGGTGAGTGCCTTTTCTGCGCCCATCTGCGCATCGACCGCCTTGGCGTCGGCCATGGAGGCCGCCACGCCCGAGGGAAGTCCCAGCCAGTTGATGATCTGGGCGGAGGCGGCATTCATCAGGGCGCTCTCGCCGCCGCCGCCCGAGAACGCTCCCGTGCGCAGATCGATCACCAGGGGCCAGTTGGAGAAGATCATCGGGTAGCCCGGCTGCGTGAGGTTGACCATGGCGAGCGTCGCGAGGGTCTCGGCCAGCGACTGGGCAAGGAAGCCTGCGGGGGCGGCGGGGGCGGTTGCCCCCGACTGGGCGGCGATGATGCCATTGATGGGGACACCGCGGCGGATACAGGCCTCGGCCACCGCAACGGCGTCTTGGCCAAAGCGCATCGGTGAGATGACCGGCGAGATATGCGCCTTGCAGAAGGGGCGCGCCTGAAACCGCCCCGCGCCGCCCAACGCCATGTCGAACATATCGACGATGGGATCGACGGTTTCGGCGATCGTGAAAGAGGTCCCGACGGGCTTTGTCGTGGCGCGGAGAAGCGTATAGGCCGTGTTGATGTCGAGAGCCTCGATCGTCTCCATATCACCGGCGACACAGCAGCGGGTGAACCAGCTCACATTCGTCAACCGGTCGATCAGGCGGGTGAAGTCGTAGAGATCGGCGAGGGTCGAGGGGCGGTACTGGCCGGTATCGAGGTCGAGGGTCTGCACCGCTGCGCCCCCGGTGCCGAAATAGACCCGCTCACCGCCGATTTCGATGTCATGAGCAGGGTCGCGACCGTGCAGGACAAAACCCTTGGCGGCGCCGTCGATGATCTCCTCGATTAGGCTGCGGGGAAAGCAGAGGCGGTTTTGCCGGATCTCGGCCCCCGCCTCGACGGCCCGTTGCGTGAGCCCTGGTGGGCTTTCTCCCATGCCGAGCTCGGCCAGGAGTTTGAGGGCCATGTCATAAATCGCACGCATCTGATTTTCGGCGAGGGGTCGATAGTGCCCACCCATCTGACCAGGTGGGCAGGGGTTTATCTGCTCTGCCTCCGGGGCGCGGGCGGCGAGGCGGGCCTTGCGGCCCCGGTTGCGGGATCTGGTCATGGCGTCGAGAGTCCCTGAAACAGGGCGGGCGGCAAGCCGTAGATTGCCATTCCTGTTTTTCCGTATGTATGATTTCAGCGAAACTTCACAGGATTCTGGCCATGGCGCTGAGCGACAACAAGGAGCCGCGCATCACGCTGCGCGGGATCGAGATGTTCATCGCGGTGGTCGAGGAGGCCTCGATGAGCGGGGGCGCCAGCCGCCTTGGCGCTTCGGTTTCGGCGGTGTCGCAACAGATTGCCAATCTGGAGGCCGCGCTGGGCGCGATCCTGATCGATCGGGCGGCACGGCCCTTTGCGTTGAGCCCCGCGGGGCATCTGTTTCACGCCCGGGCCCTGAAGGTGCTCGACGAGCTTGCCAAGGCGCGGATGGAGCTTGCCGAAGGCGCATTGGCAAACTTCCGGCGGTTGCGCCTTGCCGTGGTTGACGAGGTCGATCAGATGATCCTGCCGCATCTGCTGGCCGATCTGGCGCGGGCGTATCCCGAATGCACCTTTAGCGTGCGTTCCGGTCTGAGCCACGAAAACCTCGCCGCGCTCGAAAGTCGTTCGGTCGATCTGGTTGTCTCGGCCGAGGCCGAGGTCGATACGGCGTGGATGGAGCGTCATCCCGTCCTGCGTGATCCGTTCATCCTGGTGGCGGCGGCGGGGGTCTATTACCCGGATCGTGGTACGGATGCCCTGGGTGCCCTGCCGATGATCAGCTATGCGCCCAATCAGGTTCTGGGCCGGTTGATCGATGCCCATCTGCGTCGCTTGCGGTTTGCGCCAAAGCGGAGTTTTGAGATCGGGACCAATCCCGGTGTGCTCGCGACCACGGCCAAGATGGGGGGCTGGGCGGTGACAACCGCATTGGGCCTCGCAGCGACACAGGCGCCCGAAGGGCTGGAGGCGCATCCCTTGCCGTTCGCCGGCTTTGCCCGGGGGCTTTCGGTTTTTGCCCGCGAAGGCGTGCTGGGCGCGCTGCCCGAGCAGACGGCGGCCACGTTGCGCGGGTTGTTCACCCCGGTGGTTTCGTCGACGCTGGAGAAGATGCCGTGGCTCGAGGGGCAGTTCCGCGTTCTGGATCGGGTTCAGGAGCCAGACGGGCGTTGAGCGCCGCAGAATGGGGCGAGCCGATCTGCCATCGACATGCCACGCGCCGGGGGCGAAAGCGCCTTTGGTTTTCCTGGAAGTCGTATTTCAGGTTATTGAAACCTCACAACCCTGCTTGACCCCGGCCCTGAACCACCGTCTCTGAAACCCGGACAGGAGAGGACAGCGCTCATGAAGACGCAGACGGATGTGGTGGTGATCGGCGGCGGGATCGGCGGCTGTTCCACGCTTTATCACCTGACACGCGAAGGGATCACCGATTGTGTTCTGGTCGAGCGTGACGAGTTGACATCGGGCACCACCTGGCACTCGGCGGCACAGGTTACGAATTTTGGCGGGATACAGGTGATGGTGGGGCTCAAGACCCACTCGATCCAGCTTTATCAAGAGCTCGCCAACGATCCCGAGTATCCGATCAACTACCACCATGGGACCGGGGGGCTGCGCCTTGCCTCCGAGCAATGGCACTGGGACGGCTACCAGCATTTTGTGTCGCTGGCAAAGGGGATGGGTGTCGACTTTGAACTGTTGGATCCGGCGGAATGCGGGCGCCGCCACCCGCTGATGGCGACCGACGGCATCATGGGCGCGCTGTGGGATCCGATGGATGGCGATATCGACCCGGCGCAGCTGTGCCAGGCGCTGGTGCGCCGGGCCCGCAAGGCGGGGGCCGAGGTCTGTCGCCATACGCCTGTGACCGCTCTGACCCAGACCGGTGACGGCTGGATCGTGCGGACGGAGAAAGGCGATATCCGATGCGAGCATGTGATCAATGCCGGGGGGTATCGCTGTAACGAAGTGGCGGCGATGATGGGCGTGCAACTGCCCGTCGCCTCGATGGAGCACCAGTACTTCCTGACAGATCCGATCGCCGAGATCGAAGCGCTGGATTACCGCGTGCCGCTGATCCGCTGCCCGACGGATGATTTCTATCAGCGCCAGGAAAAGAACGGTCTGTTGGTCGGCTTTTACGAACAGGGCTGCAAGACCTGGGGGATGGACGGCATCGATCCCGGGTTTACCAATGCGCTCTGCCCCGATGATCTCGACCGGATCTCGGACACGATCGAGGGGGCCTGCCGGCGTTTGCCCTGCCTTGCCGAGACCGGGATCCACACGGTCATCAACGGGCCGATCACCTATACACCCGACGGCGTGCCCCTGGTCGGGCGCATTCCCGGGCGGCGCAATGCCTGGTGCATCACCGGCCTGCGTGCGGGGCTGGGCGAAGGGGGCGGCCATGGGTGGCTGCTGGCCCAGATGATCGCCCATGGCGAGGCGTGCTATGACACCTGGGCGCTCGACCCGCGCCGGTTCGGCAAATGGGCGAGCGTGGAATACACGGCGCTCAAATCCATCGAGGATTATCAGAACGAGTTCCGCTTTCACCGCCCGCACGAGCACCGCCCCGCGGGCCGGCCAGCACGGACCACGCCGCTGTATCCTGTTTTGAGGGATGCGGGCGCCGACTTTGGCGTTGTCAACGGGTGGGAGCGGGCGCTTTTCTTCAAGCCTGCGCCGGACTTTGTCGATGAACACGAATTCAGGTTCACGCCAACGCGCGAGGTCGTGGGCGCCGAGGTCGACTGTGTGCAGAACCGGGTCGGTCTGATGGAGGTGAACGGCTTCAACCGGATCGGGATCGAAGGGAAGGGTGCTGCCGACTGGCTGGCCGGCCTCTTTTGCGGACGGGTTCCGAAACGGGTTGGCAAGGTCGGCCTGGGCTATTTCCTGACCGGACAGGGCAATGTGCTGGGCGAAGCGACGCTCGCGAAACTGGGCGAAGACCGGTTTTGGTGGGGGTCGGCCGCCGCCGCCGAAGACCATGATTTCGACTGGCTGCAAGCGCAGTGCCCCCCGGGCGTGACGCTGACCCCGTTGACGACAACGCATTCGATCCTGGTTCTGGCCGGGCCGAATTCGCGCGCGTTGCTGCAGCGTGTTGCGCCGCGCACTGATTGGACGGCAGCGGCATTCCCCTGGTTGTCGGTTCGCGAGGTTCACATCGGCATCTGGCCGGTCACGGCGATGTCGGTCAGCTTCTCGGGCGAACTTGCCTGGGAGTTGCATGTGCCGATGGAGTATCTGACCGGTGTCTACGATGCCCTCGTCGCGGCGGGTGCCGAGTTTGGGCTGGGCCCGTTCGGCCTCTATGCGGCCGAGAGCATGCGGCTGGAAAAGGGATATCGCCACTGGAAGGCGGATCTGATCACAGAATTCGACCCTTATGAGAGCGGGCTCGATCGGTTTGTGAAGCTGGATCACCCATTTCCCGGCCGCGGGGCGCTGGAACAACGGGGCGGGAAACGCAAGGCCTTTGTCTCGCTGGAGGTCCACGGTGATCAGATACCGGCCCATCCGGGCGATTCTCTCTTTCAGGGCGACACCGTGGTGGGCACGATCACGTCGGCGGCCTGGGGGCATCGGGTGGGCAAGAACCTCGCCATGGCCTTTGTCGAGCCTGCCCTCGCTGCCGAGGGAACAAAAATGGAAATCACCTTGCTGGGAGAGCGCTTTGGCGTCACGGTCATTGCCCCATGCCAATACGATCCGGACAACGGGAGGGTCCGCGCATGATCACCTATCTCAAACAAGCACCGAAAACCTCGGCCACCGATAGCGGCGAGACCCGCAAGATCGTCCAGGACATGCTCGACGCCATCGAGGCGGGGGGCGAGGAAGTCGCCCGCAAATATGCCGCCGACCTCGACAAATGGACCGGCGACATCATCGTGAGCCCAGAGGCATTGGCCGCCGCCGCCGATCAGGTGCCGCAAAAGCTGAAAGACGACATCCGCTTTGCCCATGACAATGTGCGCCGCTTTGCCGAGGCACAGCTCGCCACCATGACGGATACCGAGATGGAGGTGATCCCCGGCCTGATCGCGGGGCAGAAACAGATCCCGGTGACGGCGGCGGGGTGCTATGTGCCGGGCGGGCGGTATTCGCACGTGGCCTCGGCGATCATGACCGTGACGACGGCCAAGGTGGCCGGGGTCGCGGATATCACCGCCTGTTCGCCGACCATTCCGGGGCAGGGAGTTCCGCCCGCGATCCTCTACACGCTCGACCATTGCGGGGCGGACCGGGTGCTGAACCTCGGCGGTGTTCAGGGGGTTGCGGCCATGTGCTTTGGCCTGTTCGGGGCGACGCCCGCGGATATTCTGGTGGGCCCGGGCAACCAGTTTGTGGCCGAGGCAAAGCGGATCCTGTTTGGCCGGGTGGGCATCGACATGTTCGCGGGCCCGACGGATTCGATGATCCTGGCGGATGAGACGGCGGATCCCGAGGTTGTGGCCGTCGATCTGGTGAGCCAGGCCGAGCATGGCTATAACTCACCGGTCTGGCTGGCAACCACCTCGCAAAAGCTGGCCGAGGCTGTCATGGCCCGTGTCCCGGATCTGATTGCCGACCTGCCCGAACTGAACTCGAAAAATGCCGAGGCTGCCTGGCGCGACTATGCCGAAGTGATGGTCTGTGACACCCGCGAGGAAGTGGCCGACTGCGCCGATCGCGTTGCGCCCGAACATCTGAGCGTTCAGGCCGGTGATCTGGATTGGTGGCTGGGGCGCCTGCGCTCCTACGGCTCGCTTTTCCTCGGCGAGGAAACCACGGTGACCTATGGGGATAAATGCGCCGGCACCAACCATGTGCTGCCGACCTCGGGCGCTGCGAAGTATACCGGCGGGCTGAGCGTGCACAAATACATGAAGACAGTGACCTGGCAGCGCGCCACGCGTGAGGCAAATCGGGCAATCGGCCCCGCCGCCGCGCGGATCAGCCGGCTGGAACGCATGGAGGGCCACGCCCGGGCCGCTGATGTTCGGGTCGCGAAATACTTCCCCGGCGAGAACTTTGACCTGAGCGCCGAGGAGTAGACCGCCCAGCATTTTACGGTTCTCTAAGCTCTCGCCGGGTAGGCTTTGCCCCCGTCAGCCACGGCGATAGATGCGAGGAACCGATGCTGTTGAACCCGAAAATGCAGGACGGACAATTGGTCGTTACGGTCGAAGGCCCTCGGCTTGATCACAAAGTCGCCGGAGAGTTCCAATCGGCGATGGAGAAGATCATCGCGACGGGTGCCACCGACATCCGGCTGGATCTCTCTCGCGTCGAGTTCATGGATGCGGCAGGGCTCGGCTGTGTCGTCAAGCTCAACAAGCTGATCGGCAGGGCAGGGACGCTGGAACTGACCGGTGTCACCGGCAAGGTCGACAAGGTGATGCGCCTGACCCGGATGAACCGGGTTTTCACCATTCGAGACTCGACTGTCGGTGCGGTCTGAGCCCAGCTATTTGGCAAAGGTCGCGGCGGCGATCCGGTCCATCCTGGTCGCGAGCGCGATGTCTTTTTCGGTCAACCCACCAGTATCGTGGGTGGTCAAAACGACGTCGACGCGATTGTAGACATTGAACCACTCGGGGTGGTGGTTGGCGGCTTCGGCCTCAAACGCCACGCGGGTCATCCAGGCCATCGCGTCGCGAAAGTTCCGAAATCGAAAGGTCTTTGCAATCGCCTTGCCGTTCTGGGCATTGTCCCACCCGGTGGCGGCGAGATCCGGCGTCAGGGTCACGCTCATTCGGCGGGCTCCTCGATCGGGGCGGTGGTGCGGGCCGCGTTCACGCGTTCACGCCAGAGGATCACCAAACCTCCGGCGACGATGAAGATAACACCGGGGAACAACTCGTCCACCGGCGCCTCGCCAAAGAAGAGCCAGCCGAGTGCGAAGGCGAAAAGGATCCCGACATAGTCAAACGGGCTCAAGTTGCTGGGCTCGGTGATGCGATAGGCAAAGATCAGCAGCAGCACCCCACACCCGCCAAACATCCCCATGGCCGCGATCAGCCCCATATCCGTCCAGCTGGCAATCGGGATGAAACCGGTGGTGCAGAGGGTCAGAACCGCCGCCCCCAACAGCGCGGTGATATTGGTAAGCAGGTTGATCGCGGGCGTCGGCACCTCGCTGGGGAACAGCTGTGCGGTCACAGTCGTCAACGCATAGAACAGGGCCGCGCAAACCGGCAAAAGTGCCGCAATTGAAAAGGCTTCACCGCCGGGCTTGAGAATCCACATCATGCCTGAAAATCCGATCAGAACGGCGCCCCAGCGCCACGGGCCGACCTTGTTGCCCAAGACAGGGCCCGAGAGCGCGGTCACAAACAACGACATCGTAAAGGTGAGGGCCGAGGCGGTCGCGAACTGCATGAAGCTGAGCGAAAAATAGAAAGATGTTTGCGCCACAGTGATGAACAGTCCCCGCAGCAGTGCCAGTCGGTGGCGCGGAAACAGGATCTTCTCACGCCGCCATGTCCAGCCCGGGGCGAACGAGAGGACGATCAACGAGGGGATCATCCCAAAGGCATTGCGCCACACAGCGAGCTCTTGCGCCGGGTAGACATCGACCAGGAGCTTCACCAACAGCCCCATGCAATCCAGCAGGAAGATCCCGGTCAGCGAGCATGCCACCGCCTTTAGCAACGTGCCCTGATGGCTCGTCATGCAGCCTGCCAGCGTGAGGCGTTGTGGCGGATGGCGGCGGCGCGCTCGGTAACGGGCGGATGCGAGGCCAGCCAGCTGTTTGCCGCGCGGTCGGCGCCGGGAACCAGCTGGATCAGTTTTTCCAGCATGCGGGCCTGGGGCTCGGCTCCGAAACCGGCGCGGATCATCAGGGCCGTGGCATAGCGGTCGGCCTCGAACTCGTCCTTGCGGCTGAGTGTCGAGACGAAAAGCGAACCGAGGAACCGTGCGATATAGATCCCGATAAAGGGAATCAGCCGGGCGAGTATGCCACCCAGCAAAACGGTGATGATCTGTGCGCCCGCGACATCCCAGATCCGCCTTTTGGTGTGGCCATGGGCAAGATGGCCCATCTCATGCGCGATGACCGAGGTGAACTCGGCCAGTGAGATGCTGCCCCGGCGGTACTGATCCAGCAAGCCGCGCGTGACATAGATATCGCCGCCCGGCGTCACGAGGCCGTTGACCACTTCTTCCTCCAGCACACGGACCCGCACATGCTCGACACCTGCGGCATCGGCAAGCCGGTGAAGGGCGACATCGACCTCGTCATTGCGCAGCGGTTTTGACTTCCCCTTCAGCGACCGGCCCGAAAAGATCGAGTTGATCCGGAACATCAGGACGATCGCGACCAGCGGCACCAGCAATGCGACGAGTTTTCCCATGCCCCCGATATAGCCGGTCTGAGCCGCTCTGCAATCGCCAACAATACCAGAGCGCTCATGAAACGGGCCGCCCGTTGCGCAAGAGGGTTACGCGGGCGTGGTTATGCGTTTATGAGACGAGGCACACCCCGTTGACGTTTTGAGGCCCGCGATGGACGGATCCTATCTTGCCCCCTTTGCCGCGCATCCCGAAAACTCGCGCGGGCGGCTCTATCAGGAATCGATTTCCGCGCATCGCTCGCCCTTCCAACGCGATCGCGATCGGATCATTCATTCCTCTGCCTGGCGGCGCCTGAAACACAAAACGCAGGTTTTTGTGGAACATGAGGGCGATTACTACCGCACGCGGCTGACCCATTCGATCGAAGTCGCGCAGATTGCGCGCACGATCAGCCGGGTCTTTCGCCTGAACGAGGATCTGGCCGAGACGGTGGCGCTGGCCCATGACCTTGGTCATCCGCCCTTTGGCCATACGGGCGAGGAGGCGCTGGCCGCCTGTATGGAAAGCTTTGGCGGGTTCGATCACAATGCGCAGGCGTTGAAAATCGTGACCCGTCTCGAATGCCACTATGCGGCTTTCGACGGGCTGAACCTGTGTTGGGAGACGCTGGAGGGGATCGCCAAGCATAACGGCCCGCTGACCGGCCCGCTTCCGTATGCGATTGCCGATTATGCCGAACGCCATGATCTGGAGCTTCACACGCAAGCGAGCGCCGAGGCGCAGACCGCGGCGCTGTCAGATGACATCGCTTATGTGAACCACGATCTGCACGACGGGCTGCGGGCAGGGCTCTTTACCCTGGAACAGGCGGCGACCCTGCCGGTGCTCGGCGATTGCCTGACCAAGGTCGATGCATCGTGGCCTGACCTTGCCCAGGACCGCCGCCGGCACGAGGCGCTGCGCCGGGTCTTTGGCCTGATGGTCGATGATGTGCTGACCACCTCTCAGCGGCGACTGGCGGAGGCCGCGCCGGGCTCACTCGGCGATGTTCAGGCGTTGTCCGGGGCGGTGATCAGCTTTTCGGAGGGCATGGCAAAGGATATCCGCACCATCAAACAGTTCCTGTTCGCAAACATGTACCGGCACCACCGGGTCAAGCGGATGCGGATCAAGGCGACGCGGGTGGTCGAGGAGTTGTTCGAGATCTTCATGGGCGACCCGACCCTGATGCCCCCGAACTGGAGCCGCGAATGCCCCGGCGAGGAACTCTCGCGCGCCCGGGTGGTGGCCGATTACATCGCCGGGATGACCGACCGCTATGCGCTGGAGGAGTACCGGCTGCTGACTGACCCGATGGCGCGGGCGTGAGCGCACCCGCCGGTCAGCTCGCCAGTGTCAGTGATTGTCGGCGTAAAAAACCCAGGCATGGGCAACGACCGAGCCGATGGCAGCGGCAAAGGCCGCGATGGTTGCCGTATCGAGTGATCCTTCCACCAGGAATGCGAAGAAGCCGAGACCCAGCACCCCCGAGTTGATCAAGACGATCGGGGATATCCTCAGAAAAGCCGCACGGAAGAGTACCGTCTTTGTTTGGCTCACGCCGGTGGCCATCGGGTTCAGGTCGATCACCCTTAACTCGGTGTTGCTCGCTTTCGCTTTCTCGATGATTTCCCCAAGATATCGTCGGTAAGTGAGCGAGACGCGTGTTTCCTTTGAGTAATAAAGAAAAATACCAAAGCCGATCAAAAACACGAACAGCAGCAATACACCGCATGCATCCATATAAAACGACTGCGTATCGCTTGCGGGCTGGATCAGATCTGTACCGAAAATGCCAACTCGAAACATGGCCGTGAGCGCGACGATGATGCCTGTCGGTATGGCGATTGTCTTGAAATAGAAGTCTATGACGTTTTCGCGAGACTCAATTGTTCGGATGTAGAAGTTCCAGACCGCTTTGTATTCTTCTAAAAGCCAATCGGTTGCCAAAACATCGTTCCTTACTCAAACCAGTCTGCTCTGTTCAACGGCTGCTCTGACAAAATCTCTGAAAAGCGGGTGGGGGTCAAATGGTTTTGATTTCAGTTCCGGGTGGAACTGGACACCGATGAACCAGGGATGATCGGGGAACTCGACGATCTCGGGCAGACGTCCGTCGGGAGACATGCCGGAGAATTTGAGGCCGGCATCCTCCAGCTTGTCGCGGTACTTTGTGTCGACCTCATAGCGATGGCGGTGACGTTCGTCGATATGAGAGGTCCCGTAAACCCCGGCGACGCGAGACCCCTCGGCGAGATTGGCGTTATAGGCGCCAAGGCGCATGGTGCCGCCCTTGTCGTCGGTGACTTCGCGCTTGATGGTACGGTTCCCCTCAAGCCACTCTTTGAGATGATAGACCACCGGCTCAAAGCGGCGTTCGCGGGCGTCGTTTTCCTCGTGATCGAACTCCTCGGAGCCCGCCTGGTCGAGCCCGGCAAGATTGCGCGCGGTTTCGATCACCGCCATCTGCATGCCGAGGCAGATGCCAAGATAGGGGACCTGACGCTCGCGGGCGAATTTGGCCGCGTTGATCATGCCCTCGGTGCCCCGCTCACCAAAGCCGCCGGGGACGAGGATGCCGTTGAACCCTTCGAGATAGGGGGCGGGGTTTTCCCGCTCGAACACCTCGGAGTCGAGCCATTCGGCGGTGACCTTCACGCGGTTGTGGATGCCGCCATGGGTCAGCGCCTCGGCGATTGACTTGTAGGCGTCTTCAAGCTGGGTGTATTTGCCGACAACCGCAATGCGCACATCGCCATCAGGCTGGTGGATGCGCTCGACGACATCGGTCCAGCGGGCGAGAACCGGGCGTGGCGCGGGATGGATTCCAAACGCATTCAAGACCGCCTGGTCGAGGCCAACCGCATGATAGGCGAGCGGGGCCTCGTAGATCGAGGCAAGATCGTGGGCGGGGATCACGCTGTCGGGCCGCACGTTGCAAAAGAGCGCGATCTTGTCGATTTCCTTTTGCGGGATGTCATGCTCGGTCCGGCAGACCAGCACGTCGGGGGCGATGCCTATCGAGCGCAGTTCCTTGACCGAGTGCTGGGTGGGTTTGGTCTTGAGCTCGCCGCTCGCCTTGACATAGGGGAGCAGGGTCAGATGCATGAAGATGCATTCATGACGCTCACGCTCTTGCGAGAACTGTCTGATCGCCTCGAAAAACGGCAACCCCTCGATATCGCCGACGGTGCCGCCGATCTCGCACAGCATAAAGTCGACCTCGTCATCGCCGATCTCGATGAAGTCTTTGATCTCGTTGGTGACATGGGGAATGACCTGGATCGTCTTGCCCAGATAGTCGCCGCGGCGTTCCTTCTCGAGCACATTTGAATAGATCCGACCCGAGCTGATCGAGTCGGTTTGTCGGGCGCTCACCCCGGTGAAGCGCTCGTAATGCCCAAGGTCGAGATCGGTTTCGGCCCCGTCATCTGTGACAAAGACTTCGCCATGCTCGAACGGGCTCATCGTGCCGGGATCGACATTGAGATAGGGGTCGAGTTTGCGCAACCGCACGGTGTATCCACGCGCCTGCAGCAGCGCGCCCAGCGCGGCCGAGGCCAACCCCTTGCCCAGGGACGACACAACGCCGCCCGTGATAAATACATACCGTGCCATCTGTAGGACCCCCGCAGACCTCAACGTCTTTTGTAATTGCTTATATTGTGTGACCCGATGAGAGAGCCACCTTATGTAGTTCCACGGGAGTTAAGGGATACGCGATTCTAATCGCCTGGGCAAGCCGCCATCGCAGTCGCTGCCCTCGCGGTGAGATACGGCGAATGAACCTGGCGCGTACCCGTGCCGCTCACTGCGGATCGGTCATATTGATCATGCACATAAAGGGGATTTTCCGGTCGTCCTTGGTAATCAGCGAGCCTGTCAGCGTGATGACCCAAACATCGGAATGGCGAAATGCCGAATAGATCTCGTAACCCGGAAAATGGGGCCGTATCTGTTTCTGCGCCGCGTCACTTTCAAAAAAGGCCTGGGCGACGCGCATGGGGCTTGCCGAAATCAACAACCCGGATCCGGTGAAATCGTATGATCCCTCGCCCCCGGTTTCGGCGTCACAGACTATTGCGCGAAATTGAGCCATTCTATCTCCTTGTGGGCGACATTACGCTGAAACCACGTGAATGAAAGATCCTGGTCGGATTTGTCGCAAAACCTTCAAGCTTCACCTGCGCGCGGCGGTTTGCGCAGCACCGTGGCCATATAGCAAAACACCCGACGCCGGATCAGGATGGGCATCAGATAGGCCGTGACGACGTTGTCGATCAGCGAAACCGGCAAAGCCCGGATCACCACATGGGCAAGCGGGCCAAGGTCGAGCAGGCGGGTGGCCCGGCGTTCCAAACGTTCGGCACTGGGCATGATGGCGGCGGAGAGGTCTTCTTGGTCGGCCAGGTCGAAACCGACGGTTTGCGCGCTGACGATCATCTCGGGGTAGCGTTCAAACTCGGTGATCGCCATGCCGCGTTCGAGCAACAGCGCCGCACGGGATTCGTCGGCGGCCCGCTTCTGGGCAGGGCGGTCGCTGTAGCCGTCATAGATCAGAAAAGACCCGCCCGGTTTCAGCACCCGAAAAACCTCGGCAAAGACCCGGGCCTTGTCGGTGGAATAGCATAACCCTTCGATATTGAAGACTATGTCGGTGCTGGCATCGTCTATCCCGCTCAGATCGTGGTAGTCGCCCTGTCGCACCGCGAGGTTGGCCAGACGCGCCGCGCTGCGGCGGGCGTAGCGCAGCTGAACCTCGGAAAGATCGAGCGCGGTAAAGCGGCTTTGCGCATGACGCCGGGCCAGCCATGCCGAGTTTGCTGCCCGCCCCGCCGCCAGCTCGAGACAAGCGACAGCCCGCCCACCGATC
>JBCCHW010000010.1:0-33972 GCA_039028555.1 Pseudomonadota bacterium
CTCTAACCTCCACTCTGTAACAAGGCGAGAAATTACAAGCAGTTATAGCATGTCTTCTCTAGCTGCTCTTTCTGCATGCAAACGTGCATCCTGTGCACAACCTTCCAAAAACAACAAAACAAACGTCGGCGAGGTATTCGACCAGGCGAAGGTCAAAGTCCTCACCGCCCAGGAACGTGTCGCCGTTGGTGGCCTTCACCTCGAAATAGCCCTCGTCGATCTCGAGGATCGAGATGTCAAAGGTTCCGCCGCCCAGGTCATAGACCGCGATCGTGCGGGTGGCTTCCTTGTCGAGACCATAGGCGAGGGCGGCCGCGGTCGGCTCGTTGATGATGCGCAGCACATCGAGCCCGGCGATCTTGCCGGCATCCTTGGTCGCCTGGCGCTGGCTGTCGTTGAAATAGGCCGGCACCGTGATCACGGCCTGCGGGACGCTTTCGCCCAGATAGCTCTCGGCGGTCTCTTTCAGCTTTTGCAGGATATAGGCCGAGATCTGGCTGGGCGAATACTTCTCGCCGCGCGCCTCGACCCAGGCATCGCCGTTCTTGCCCTCGACGATGTTGTAGGGGACCATGCCCTTGTCTTTCTCGACCATCTTGTCCTTGTAGGGGCGCCCGATCAGGCGCTTGACGGCAAAGAGGGTGTTCTCAGGGTTGGTGACCGCCTGGCGCTTTGCCGGCTGTCCAACGAGGCGTTCGCCATCCTCGGTAAAGGCCACCATCGACGGGGTCGTGCGTGCCCCTTCCGCGTTTTCCACCACTTTCGGGGTCGCGCCGTCCATGATGGCGACGCAGGAGTTTGTGGTGCCGAGGTCGATCCCGATAACTTTAGACATGAATGCTCCTTTTCGGCGATCTTTGAGACGCGGGCCCGCAAGCGGCGCCGGCGTCTCGATCCCATGGGTGATTGGTTGGCGGGGTATATAGTCAGACCGCTTGGCGCCTGCAACGGGCGGATGGCGTAAAAATGTCACGCAGGGGAAATGAATCTTCCCGATCGTTCAACTTTCCGGGATTGTGCCGTTGTATTCGGCCAGCGCGCGACGGGCATAGCCGCGCAATCGCTCGGCATTCTGGTCCGCGACTCCGTCGGGGCGCCAGCCGGCAGAGCCCGGCGCCAGCACCCTGTCGGCGCCGAACAGCGTCGCGGCGATCACCAGCGCGGCGAGATAGGCCCCCTCGACCGTTGCATGGTGGTCGTCGGGCGCGCGCAGGGCCTCGGGATACCCCGCCGCCAGCGCCACGCGAAAGGCCCGGCCAACCGGGGCGACAGCACCGCCATTTGCCGCTGCGAGGGCCCGATAATGGTCTTCAATGGCCAAAGTCGCCGCCGGCCGCGCCTCCGGCGGCACCCGGCCCGGGGCCCAGGGAGCAAAGAAAACCAGCTTGTCACCGGCGCCTTGGGCGGCGATCCGCCCTGCCGCCACCTGCGAGGCGTCGCGCTTTTCCAAGACCAGCGCGACGTCTGAAAAATCCTGCAAGATGACGGCGTCCCAGGGCCCGGCGGAAACCGTGCCGAGGGCGTCGCCCTCGTGCACATGCCAGTCGAGCGTCATGCCGTTTTCCGAGATATCCGTGGCGATGATCTCGTCGCCGGGCAAAGCGGTCCGCGCCAGCTGGCTGACCATGTTGGCGACACCCCAGTACCTGGTGAACGAGTTGCCGATAAACAACAGATCGCGGGTCTCGCCGGAAACCGGTGCGGCCAGGCTCAGCCATATCGCGATTGCACTGACCAGACGCGCCATGTCACCCTCTCCCGATCGCGTCAACGATACCGGTGGGCTGGCATGAAGGCCACAAACGAAATCGAGATTGCCGGGTTCCGCATTCTGCCCGAGGCGCTGGACACCGCCGCACAGGCAGAGATCGTCGCCGATTGCCGCGCCATCATCCGGGCAGCACCCCTGGTGCGCCCTGTCACCGCCTGGGGCAAGCCGATGTCGGTGCGCATGACCTCGGCAGGGCGCGCGGGCTGGGTGATCGAGCGCGGGCGCTATCGCTATCGCAGCCGCCATCCCGAGACGGGCGCGCCATGGCCGCCGATCCCGGCCTCGATCCTGGCGGTCTGGCGCCGGGTTGCGGACTGGCCCGCCGATCCCGATTGCTGTCTGCTCAACTGGTATGGCGAGGCGGCCCGGATGGGCCTGCATCAGGACAAGGACGAGGGGCGGTTCGAGGCGCCGGTCGTCTCGATCTCGCTGGGCGATCCGGCGCGGTTTCGCATCGGCGGGACCGAGCGCGGCGGCAAGACCCAAAGCGTGGTGTTGCGCTCTGGCGATGTCGTCGTGATGGGCGGCGCGGCGCGGCTTGCCTATCACGGGATCGACCGGCTGATCACCGATCAGCCGCCCACCGCCCTTGTCGGGCGCGGGCGCATCAACCTGACGCTGCGGGTGGTCGATGCGGCGGCGATCGTATAGCGTCGGCCCGATTGGATCAGGAGGGGTTTTGGATGTTCTTTCTCAGCATCATCGTGGCGGCGATCGCCGGCTTTGCGACCGGGGCGGTCTGGTACATGCTCAACGGCGCGCGCTGGATGCAGGTGGTCGGCCGGACCAAGCAGGAGATGGCGGCCGACAAATCCCCGCTGCCCTTCATCATCGCCTTTGCCGCCAGCCTGTTGACCGCGGGAATGATGGCCCATGTCTTTGCGACCACGGGTCTGGCGGGCTTTTTTCCGGGTCTGGTCGCGGGTCTGGGCTTTGGTCTCTTCATGATCGCGCCCTGGGTGGCCACGAACTACGCCTTTGCCAATCGGCCCCGCACGCTCTGGTGGATCGACGGGGGCCATGTGATTCTGGTGGCGACGGTGATCGGCGCGGTTCTGGGCCTGTTCGGATAGCCCGGCGGGCGGGTTACGACGCGTCGGGTTCGGCCTTGTCGCCGGTTTGCGCAGCGGCCTCCCCGGCTTCCGGTTCTGCCTCTGCTTTGGCCGCCTCGGGCCGGGCGGCGCCCGGCACCGCCTTGGCCACGCCCACAAGGGCCGGGCGCAGCAGCCGGTCGGCGATCTTGAAGCCGGCCTGCATCACATCGACAATGGTCCCGTTCTCGGCGCCCGGCACCGGTGCCTCGAACATCGCCTGATGCTCGTTGGGGTCGAATTTCTCGCCCTTCTCGGGCGTGACGGCCGAGATCTTGTGCTTTGAGAAAGCGTTCACCAGCTCTCGCTTGGTCAGCTCCACGCCTTCGAGGAACTGTCCGTGGTCCGAGCGCAGCTGTTCATCGGCGGCATCCACCGCGCGGGAGAGATTGTCATACACCGCCAGCAGATCGCGGGCGAGCCGCGTGCCGCCATAGGTCTGCGCGTCCCTTTGGTCGCGCTCGGCACGGCGGCGGACATTTTCGGCCTCGGCCAGCGCGCGCATCATCTTGTCCTTCAGCGCATCGCGCTCGGCCGTGATTTCGGCCACGGCCGCGTCGATGCGGGCCTGGATCCGGTCTTCATCCGCCACCAGCTCCTCGAGCCCCGGCACCAGATCCTCGACACTGGGCCCCGCCGGGGCATCAGCCGCGGGCCCGGCCCCGGCCATGTTGTCCGGCGCGCCTGCACCATTTTCCGGCGTTTTCACCTCCGGTTCGATCTTGGTTGTCTTGTCGTCCGACATCAGCCGCCTCTGTTTCGTGTCTGCTGCCCGCCCCTGGCCGAAACCATCTGGCCGACCAGACGCGCTGTATAATCCACAATCGGAACAATGCGACCATAATTCAGCCGCGTCGGTCCGATCACACCGATTGCGCCGATGGTGCGCTGGTTCCCGTCCTGATAGGGCGACAGGACCAGAGAGGATCCACTGAGCGAAAACAGCTTGTTCTCGGACCCGATAAACACGCGCACCCCGTCCCCCGACTCGGCGAGATCAAGCAAATGGGCGAGATCGCGCTTTTTTTCAAGATCGTCGAACAACAGCCGCATGCGTTCCAGATCTAGCGCATCCTGGGTTTCATCCAACAGATTGGCCCGGCCGCGCACGATCAGACGCTCGGCACCCGCATCTCCGGCCTGATCCCAGACCGCGATCCCGCGCTCGACCAGCGAGGCGGCGAGCGTATC
The DNA here is from genome assembly GCA_039028555.1 of Pseudomonadota bacterium. GTDB lineage: Bacteria > Pseudomonadota > Alphaproteobacteria > Rhodobacterales > Rhodobacteraceae > Thermohalobaculum. The sequence continues at coordinate 4,054 of JBCCHW010000010.1, forward strand.
AAGCTCGCTGCGCCGCGAGGCGATCTGCGCGGTGACCAGCTCAAACGCCTCGGTCAGCGTGCGCCCGCGCAGATGGGCATTGAGGAAATTCGCCGCCTCCTGCATGGCCGAGGGGGTCAGGCCCGGCGGCGGGACGAACAGGCGGTTTTCGACGCTGCCATCCTCCTTGACCATCACCGCGAGCACCTGATCGCCTGAAATCGGCAGGAACTCCAGATGTTTGACCGGCGCCTCGTGCTTTGGCGCAAAGACGATGCTGGCGCATTGCGACAGGCCCGACAGCATCGCGCCCGCCTGATCGAGGACATCCGAGACCGAGGCGTCGTTATGGGCCAGCGAGCGTTCGATCGCCGTGCGCTCGCTCGCATCGACATCGCCGATCTCGAGCACCCCGTCGATGAACAGGCGCAGCCCCGCCTGGGTCGGCACCCGCCCGGCCGAAACATGCGGGCTGTCGAGCAGGCCCAGATGTTCCAGATCCTGCATCACGTTGCGGATCGTCGCCGCCGACAGTCCCCGTTCCAGTGCCCGCGACAGGGTGCGCGAGCCCACCGGCTCGCCCGTTTCCAGATAGGTTTCAACAAGATGGCGGAAAATTTCCCGGCTGCGCTCGTTCAAATCTCCAAGACTTGGGACGGCCTCTGCCATGCAGCTCTCCAGGGCGGTTGCGACCCCACAGACCTAGGCGCTCTGCCAGGGGGCGTCAATCGGATCAAAACGCCCGGCACCGCCCGAACGCGGCATCATCAAGGGCCGGATCGCACGGTCCGGGGTCACGATCTTCAGCGGACGGTTTAGGTGGGGCGCCTTGCGCACAACCCCCGATGATGCCGCGCGCCGGTGATTTCCAGTAGCGATGGGCCGCGCCGCGCGTTATGGGAAAGGCCGATCAAATCACGGAGACCAACCCATGCGCCCATCAGGCCGCCAGCCCGACGAACTTCGCCACGTCACCATCGAAACCGGATACACCAAACACGCCGAAGGCTCGGTCCTGATCCGGGCGGGAGAGACGGTGGTGCTCTGCACGGCATCGGTCGATGAAAAGGTGCCGCCCTTCCTGCGCAATGGCGGGCTGGGCTGGGTCACCGCCGAATACGGCATGCTGCCGCGCGCCACCAATACCCGCAACCGGCGCGAGGCCAAAAGCGGGCAGGGCGGGCGCACGCAGGAAATCCAGCGCCTGATCGGGCGCTCGCTGCGTGCAGGCACCGACCGGGTGGTGATGGGCGAGCGTCAGGTCCAGGTCGATTGCGACGTGCTGCAGGCCGATGGCGGCACCCGCACCGCCTCGATCACCGGGGGTTGGGTCGCGCTCTGGCTCGCCGGGCAGACGCTGGTGGAGAAAGGCGAGTGCATCGAGAACCCGATCTCGGAGCATATCGCCGCGATCTCCTGCGGCATCTACAACGGCAAGGTGGTGCTCGACCTCGACTATGCCGAGGACAGCGAGGCAGGCACCGACGCGAACTTTGTGATCACCGAATATGGCGGGCTGGTGGAGCTGCAAGGCTCGGCCGAGGGGGCGGTTTTCTCCGAAGAGGAGTTCCTCGCCATGCTGGCGCTGGCCAAAAAGGGCTGCGCGGAACTGGTGGAGGCCCAAAAGGCCGCCATCGACGCGTAGCAGAACAATCGATAGTTTTGAAAAACTGAGTGTTATTGGAAAAAAGTTATATGGCCAAAAAACCGACTCCAACTCCCGTTCCAAGACCTGCACCTCGACCCACTCCAGGTGACACGACGCGAGGGGAACCGCCAGGTCCAAAGCCGCCAAGATGATATGAGATTAAGTGATATCCGATTCAACGCGTTGCGCAGCGCGCTGTATCACGCTGAGCGAGAGCGTTTCTTCGATTCCAGGAATCGTTGGTTAACCTTCTTTTCAATCGTCTTCGGCTCCGCCGCGGCGGGATCTCTTGCAGCGGACTCGCCAGAAATTGGTATTTTTTTGATAGTTTCATCTGCTCTGACTTCTGCTGTTTCACTTGCGTTCGATCCGAGTGGAAATGCACGTGAGCATGCGTATCTGCGAAGAAGGTTCTATGAGCTTCTAAGTGATGTCGAGGGCTTGAACGAAGATGAGGATGTCGACATCAAAGGCGAGCTATCAGCGAGATTGATGCTACTTTTCGGCGAAGAACGTCCACACATGCATGCGGTGAACTTGATCGCGTGGAACGAAGCCGCAGACGCGATACATGGGATTGGGGTTAAGGAAAGGATCAAAATCTCTCGATGGTGCCGTGTGACCAAGAACATCCTTCGCCATAGTGGATTAGAGATAAAGACGGAGAAAGCCGGAGATAAAAATGGAGGAAGTTGAGTGAGCCCGCGCCGCTTTACCGGCGACAAGCTGGTCGTCGCGACCCATAATCAGGGCAAACTGCGCGAGATCCGCTCGCTGTTGGCGCCCTTTGGGGTCGAGGCGATCTCGGCCGCCGATCTCTACCTGCCCGAACCGGCGGAGACCGAGGCGACCTTTGCCGGGAATGCCGGCATCAAGAGCCACGCCGCCTCGCGCGCCTCGGGCCTGCCGGCGCTGGCCGATGACAGCGGGCTCGAAATCGACGCGCTGGGCGGTCAGCCCGGCGTCTATACCGCCGATTGGGCCGAGACGCCCTCGGGCCGCGACTTTGCCATGGCGATGGAGCGGGTCTGGCGCGAGCTGGGCGAGAGCGGGGCCGAGCCGCCCTTTACCGCCCGCTTCAACGCCTGTCTGTCGCTCGCCTGGCCCGACGGGCACGAGGAAGTGGTGCTGGGCCAGACCGAGGGGCAGATCGTCTGGCCCCCGCGCGGGCTCGACGGGTTCGGCTATGATCCGATCTTTCTGCCCGAGGGCGCCGAGTTGACCTTTGGCGAGATGCGCGCCGAGGACAAGAACGTGATGAGCCACCGCGCCCGCGCCTTCCGACACTTGGTCGCTGCCTGTTTCGAGGGCGCGTGAGCCATGCGGATCCTTGGCCGTGACGACCTCGCACAAGATCTGCGCGCGCTGGGCGTCTCGCCCGGTGACGGCGTTTTCGTGCACACCGCGCTCGGTCGGATCGGCCATGTGATCGGCGGCCCGCGCGGGCTGATCGAGGCGCTGATGGATGCCGTGGGGCCGGGCGGGCTGATCGGCATGCCGGGCTTCAGCAAGGACGCCTATGACCCCGCGGATCTGCACGGGACCGAGGGTGCCGGGGCAGACCGCGCACATCTGCGCGCCCAGGTGCCGGGATTCGACCCTGCGCGTTCGGATGTCAGCGGCAACGGCGCGGTGCCCGAGGCGTTTCGCAGCTGGCCGGGCGTTGTGCGCAGCCCGCATCCGACCTCTTCGGTTCTGCTGTGGGGGGAGGGGGCGGCCGATCTTGCCACGCCCCATGACCCTGCCGGCTGGGCGACCGGGCCCGCAACGCCCTGGGGCAGGCTGCGCGCCCGCAGGTCCATGAAGATCCTGCTGATCGGGGTCGGCTGGAACCGGTGCTCGGCGCTCCATGCCGCCGAAAGCCTCGCGCAGCATCGCCGCACCAAACAGCGCCACTTCAAGACCGGCCCGGGCGACGCCCCCTGGATCGAGGCGCCCGACGTGGCCGACGATCTCGACCGGCTGTTCCCGCTGGTGGGTGCGGCATGGGAGGCGGAGGGCGGTGTGACCACCGGCCCGGTCGGCGGGCCCGGGCCCGGCTGACCGCCTATGACCCCCTGGTCAGCTTTGCCGCCGCATGGATCGACCGGCGCAACGCCGCCGATGGGGTGCCGGCTATCGAGGTGTAACACCCTGCTCGGCGCCCGCCTCGCCCTCCCAGTACCCGATCTCCATATCCTTGGCGATCCAGCGCCGGAAGGGCTGCAGCCCCCCGCCCGAGAGGTCGCGATGGGGCGCGGCGAGCGCCATGATCCCGACCTTGCCACTGTCCGGGTAGACCATCACATCCGCCGGGTCGAGCGACGAGAGCGCGAGATAGCGCAGCGGATCCTCGCCGGTATTCTCGATCTGAAAGGGAATGCCGGTCCCGGCCTCGATATGGGCCACATCCATCTCGGCCAGCGGGAAATCATCGTCGCCATAGTGGAGCACGCCAGTCCCTGCCAGCACGATGAACATCTCGTCGTTGTTGTAATGGTAATGCCGGGGCCAGGCGGTCTTGCCCGCGGGCACCTCGGTCACGTTGACGCCGATCTTGCCGGTGCCGAGCGCCTTGCCCAACAGGCCGAACCGGGCCTGGAACCTGCCGCGTTCCTCGTTCACCCGCACAAAGGCCGGGTCGTCAAGGATATCGTTGATGTTGCGTATGGGGGTCTTGGACATGTCGCCTCCTGTTGCATGGCGGGGGTCTCGTCGCCGCCTGGCGCCGCCGCGTGGCAGCCCCTTGTATCACGGCCTTGTATCGGGGCGCATTCGGTGGCACTCCGGCCCCGTTGACCCTCAGGAGCCTGCCATGACCCGCAAACACATCACCACCGGATCCCCGTTCGAGGAGAAGTTCGCCTATTCCCGCGCCGTGGCGCAGGGTGACTGGTGCTTTTGCGCCGGGACCACCGGGTTCGATTACACAACCATGACCATGCCCGAAGATCCCGCCGAACAGACCCGCAACACGCTGGAAACCATCAAGAAAGCCCTGACCGAGGCCGGATTCTCGATGGCCGATATCGTGCGCGTGCAATGCACGGTCACCGATCCCGCGCATTGGGAGGCCTCGGCCGCGGTCGTGCGCGACTATCTCGGCGATGTCCGGCCCGCCAACACCACCGTCGTCAGCGCCCTGATCGCGCCCGAGATGAAGATCGAGATCGAGGCGACCGCCTATCGCGGCGGGTGAACGCGATGCGCGGGGCAGGCTTTGGCGTCTATGTTCATTGGCCGTTCTGCCTCGCCAAGTGCCCCTATTGCGACTTCAATTCCCATGTCAGCCGTCAGGTCGACCACGCGGCCTGGCGCGCGGCCCTGATTGCCGAGCTGACCCATCTGCGCGGCCTGACCGGCCAGCGCCGGGTGGAGACCGTGTTCTTTGGCGGCGGCACGCCCAGCCTGATGCCGCCGGGCACCGTCGCCGCCGTGATCGAGGCGATCGGCACGCTCTGGTCCTATGGGCCCGATCCCGAGATCACGCTCGAGGCGAACCCGACCTCGGTCGAGGCGGGCAAGTTCCGCGCCTATGGTGCGGCCGGGGTCAACCGCGTGTCGATGGGGGTGCAGGCGCTCAACGATGCGGATCTCAGGGCGCTGGGCCGCATGCATACGGTTGCCGAGGCCGAGGCGGCCTTTGAGGTCGCGCGCACGGCCTTTGACCGGGTCAGCTTTGACCTGATCTATGCGCGGGTGGGCCAGACGGCCGCGGGCTGGGAGGCGGAGCTGGGCGCGGCGCTTGCCATGGCGGTCGATCACCTCTCGCTCTACCAGCTGACCATCGAGCCCGGCACGCGGTTCTTCGATCTGCACCGTGCCGGGCGCCTGACCCCGCCGGCCGATGACCTTGCCGCCGACATGTACGAGATCACCCAGACGCTGACGGCAGAGGCCGGGATGCCCGCCTACGAGATCTCGAACCACGCCGCGCCCGGCGCCGAAAGCCGCCACAACCTGATCTACTGGCGCGGCGGCGAATGGGCGGGTGCTGGCCCCGGCGCCCATGGTCGCATCGAGGTCGACGGCCAGCGCATGGCCACCGAAAGCACGCGCGACCCCGCCCGCTGGCTCGCCCAGACGCAAACCGCCGGCCACGGCCTGACCGACCGCGAAGCCCTGACACCCGGGGACCAGGCGGCCGAATATCTGGTGATGTCCCTGCGCCTCGCCGAGGGGGCCGAGATGACCCGCTACACCGAGCTGGGCGGCCGGTTCGATGCCCCGCGTCTCGAGCGGGTAATCTCCGACGGCCTTTTGACGCTGGAGGGGGGCCGCCTTTCGGCCACGGCACCCGGGCGGCTGGTGCTCAACCGGCTCCTGGCCGAGATCGTCGCCTAGAGCGAAAACGGGTCTGACTGACCCGATGGGATCGCAAGATTTTCCCGAGATCTCGAATCTGGACGCCCGGGCGCCACAGCCGCGTCATGCCAGGAAATTCACCTTGCCCGTGGAGATGTCATAGATCGCGGCGGCGGATTTCAGCCTGCCCTCTTCGCCGAGGGTCGAGAGGATCGGTTTTGCCGTCCCGGCGCGCAGGGCGCTCAGCTGGGCGTTGCGGGCGGTTGCCGCGGCCATCAGGTCGGCGGGGTTGTCGGCCATGGCCTCATAGACCGCGGGGCGGATCGCGTTGACCAGGCTCGGCAGATGCCCGGGCGGCAGCGTGTTGTCCTCGATCGAGGAAATCGTCGCCCGCACCGCACCGCACGAGGTGTGGCCCAGCACCACGATCATCTTGATCCCCAGCACCGCCGCGCCGAACTCGAGGCTCGCCAGCCCGTCATCGTTGATGAAGTTGCCCGCGACCCTGACCACGAACAGCTCTCCCGGCCCCTGGTCAAAGATCAGCTCGGGCGCGACGCGGGAATCGGCACAGCTGACGATGGCGGCAAAGGGCTGTTGGCCCATCGCCCGCTCGGCCCGCTGATACGAGAAATCCGTGTTGATCGGCGTGTTGGCGACATAGCGCGCATTGCCGGTGATCAGCCGCTCGAGCGCCTCGTCGGGTGTGACGGGCATCCGGTCTGCCGCCGCAGGCCCGTTGCCCAGGGTCGCCCCGATCACGGGGGCCGACAGCCCGCCCGCCATCAGGGCGCGGCGACTGATGGCGCCGGGCGCGTTCTCTCCGGTCATTTTGCAAGCTCCTTTTGTCATGCGTAATAGATTGAGGCCCTCTCCCCACCGATCAAGGGGCGTGCGCGGATATTGCATCGGGCGGGAAGATGCTGTCTTTGAGGGGATGCGCATGATCTGGACAGGGTTGGGGTGGGGCGCCGTCGGGCTGGGCTCGCTGGGCGTGGTGCTGCCATTGCTGCCCACCGTGCCGTTTCTGCTGCTGGCGGCGTTCTGCTTTGCCCGGGGGTCCGAGCGGTTTCATCACTGGCTGATGACGCATCCCCGGTTCGGCCCGCCGATCCACGACTGGCAGGCCCATGGCGCGATCCGCAAGCCGGCAAAGCGGCTGGCGGTGGGCGCTATTCTGGCCAGTTTTCTGATCCCGCTGGTGCTTGGCGTCTCAGGCTGGGTTCTGGCGGTCCAGATCCCGGTTCTGGCCTGTGTTCTGGCCTTTATCCTGACCCGGCCGAGCGGGCCGTGATGACGCCGCAATCCCTCGTCACCTTTCTGCAACCCGCGCGGATCCGGCAGCAGATCGGATCTCCGTGCAAGGCAGCGGAACCGGTCCGACCGGGCGCGTATCCCCCGGGTGATCCAGATTGACAGATCCCGCGTATACCACCACAACCAAGAACTGATGCCGAGCACAATGCCCGACACCCTCCAACAGCAGCCTTCATTGCTATGGCTTCGCCGCGACCTGCGGCTCGACGACCATCCCGGCTGGGCGGCGGCGCTGGCCGGCGGCGGCCCGGTTGTTCCCGTTTTCATCCGCGATCCGCTGTTCGACGAGATGACCGGGGCGGCGGCGCGCTGGCGCATGGGCGAGGCGATTGCCGCGCTCGATCGGCAACTCAGGGCGCGGGGCTCGCGTCTGATCCTGCGCCAGGGCGACGCGCTGGGCGTGCTGCGCGACCTGATCGCCGAGACCGGGGCCGGGGCGGTGATCTGGTCGCGGGCCTATGACGCCCGCCAGATCGCCCGGGATACCCAGATCCGCGCAAGCCTGACCGGGCAGGGGGTGAACGCCGCCAGCGTCAATGCCCATCTGTTGTTCGAACCCTGGACAGTGGCGACCCGCGCGGGCGGGCCGTTTCGGGTCTATTCCCCGTTCTGGCGGGGCGTGCGCGAGCGCGAGGTGGCCCCGCCGCTGCCCCCGCCCGGCGATCTGGCGCCGCCTGCGGTCTGGCCGCGTTCGGACGATCTGGGTGACTGGGCGCTGGGCCGGGCGATGAACCGGGGTGGCGCAATCGTGATGCGCCATGCCGGTATCGGCGAGGCTGCGGCGCGGTCGCGCCTTTCGGCGTTTCTGGGCGGTCCGATCGAGCGCTATCGCGGGGATCGCGACTTTCCCGCCCGCGCGGCCACGTCGGGCCTGTCAGAGAACCTCGCCTATGGCGAAATCTCGCCCCGGGTCATCTGGCATGCGGGCCGGGACGCGATGATCTCGGCTGAAAAACCCGGCCAGGCCGAGCATTTCCTGAAAGAGCTGGTCTGGCGCGAATTCGCCTATCACCTGCTCTATCACTTTCCCCAGATCGAGACGCATAACTGGCGCTCCGACTGGGACAGCTTTCCCTGGCGCGAGGACAATGGCGACGCCCGGCTGTGGCGCCAGGGGCGCACGGGCGTTGCCCTGGTCGATGCCGCGATGCGCGAGATGTATGTGACCGGGCGCATGCATAACCGGCTGCGCATGCTGGCCGCGAGTTTCCTGACCAAGCATCTGATGACCCATTGGCGCGTCGGGCAGGGCTGGTTCGCCGAGTGTCTGACCGACTGGGATGTCGCGGCCAACGCCATGGGCTGGCAATGGGTGGCGGGCTCGGGCCCCGATGCCGCGCCCTATTTCCGGGTCTTCAACCCGGATCTGCAGGCGGAAAAGTTCGACGCCGACGGGGCCTATCGCGCCCGCTGGCTGGCCGAGGGGCGGGGCGACCCGCATCCCGACGCGCTCAGCTATTTCGACGCCGTGCCGCGGGCCTGGGCGCTCGACGCCGCCGGGCCGGCGCCGGAACCGATGATTTCCCTGGCCCAGGGGCGCGCGCGTGCGCTCGAGGCCTATTCAGCAAGGGTAGCAGCAGAATGAAGATTGCCGTGATCGGCGCCGGGATCTCCGGCATGGGATGTGCCCTGGCGCTCAGCGAACGCCACGATGTGACCCTGTTCGAGGCCGAGGGGCGCATCGGCGGCCATGCCAACACGGTCGAGGCGCGCTTTGGCCAGCACCGCGTGCCGGTGGATACCGGGTTCATCGTCTATAACACTCAGAACTATCCCAACCTGACGGGGCTGTTCGCGCATCTCGAGGTGCCGACGAAATGGTCGGACATGTCGTTCGGCTTCTCGATGGCCGACGGCGCCTTTGAATATGCCTGCGACAACCTCGACAAGCTGTTTGCGCAGCGCAAGCGGGTGATGGATATCCGCCATATCAGGATGCTGCGCCAGATCCTGCGCTTCATGAAAACGGCGCCCGAACAGCTCGCCCGCGGCGACCTCGCCGGGCTGACCCTCGGCCAGTGGATCGCGCGCGAAGGCTATGGCGGCTGGTTCCGCGACCGCTTTCTGATCCCCATGGGCGGGGCGATCTGGTCGACGAAGCTGACCGAGGTGATGGATTTCCCGGCGGAGAACTTCATCAACTTCTTTGTCAATCACGACCTGATGACCGGCCTCGACAAGGCGCAGCAATGGCGCACGGTCGATGGCGGCTCACGCGAGTATGTCCGCCGTATCGTGTCCCGGCTCGACGGGCGCATCGTCTCGGGCCGCCGGGCGGTCAGCGTGGATGGCGGGCAGGTGCGGTTTGCCGATGGCGGCGCGGCGGCGTTCGACCAGGTGGTGCTCGCCTGTCATGCGCCCCAGGCGCTGGCGCTGATCACCCCGGATGCCGAGCAGCACGCGATCCTCTCGGCGTTCCAGACATCGCCCAACCGCGCGGTGCTGCATTCCGACCCGGCCCTGATGCCGAAACGGCGGAAAGTCTGGTCGAGCTGGAGCGTGATCTCGGGCGGGGCCGTGGCCGATGCGGACCGGCCCGCACAACTCAGCTATTGGATGAACCGCCTGCAATCGATCCCCGACGAGACGCCGCTGTTTGTCACCCTGAACCCGGTGATCGAGCCTGATCCCGCGCTGGTGCACTCGGTGCATGACTATGCCCATCCGCTCTATACCCAGGCGGCGTTTGATGCGCAAAAGCGCATCGACACCATTCAGGGGCGCGGCGGGGTCTGGTTTGCGGGCGCCTGGCTCGGCTATGGTTTCCACGAAGACGGCCTGCGCAGCGGCTTGCGCGTGGCCGAGGCGCTGGGCGCGCGCCCCGAATGGGCACGCGACACCGGAGCGCCGATTGGGGAGGGGTATGCGCATGCCGCAGAATAGGCCCGGGGCGCCCGCGCCCTGCCTCTATCAGGGCGCGGTCATGCATATGCGGCTGACGCCCTTTCGGCATCAGTTCCGCTATCGCGTCTTCTCGCTCTTGCTCGATATCGACCGGCTGGAGGAAACCACGGCGCCGCTGCGCCTGCTCTCGCTCGACCGGTTCAACCTTATGGCGTTCCATCGCCGCGATCACGGGCCCCGCGACGGCTCGGCGCTGCGCCCCTGGGTCGAGGGCCAGCTCAGCCGCCACGGGCGCCCGAAACCGGCCCGCATCTGGCTGCTGAGCTTTCCGCGCATCCTCGGCTATGTCTTCAACCCGCTCAGCGTCTATTACTGCGAAGACGATCAGGGGCGGCTGCAAAGCGTGATCTACGAGGTCAAGAACACCTTTGGCGATCAGCATCCTTACGTGCTCGCCGCCCCGCGCGACGCGGATGGCGCCACCCGCCACGAGGAGGCCAAGGATTTCTTTGTCTCGCCCTTTATCGGCATCGACCAGACCTATGCCTTTACCATCCGGCCCCCGGGGGACCGCTTGAGCCTGCGCATCCGCCAGCGCGACGATGACGGCCCCTGGCTGATCGCCACCCAAACCGGGCGGCGCGTGGCGCTGGGCGATGCGGGTTTGCTGCGTCTGTGGCTGCGTCATCCGCTGATGACCTTCAAGGTGTTTGGCGCAATCCACTGGCAAGCCCTTAAACTGGCGATAAAGGGCGCTACATTCCACCGGTACCGCGGTGCATACCCGCATAAAGAGGGCCCGGCCAAGGACCCGAATCTGACCGAGCATGAAGAGGGTAGACTGCATGTATGACGACCCCACCACACGTGACCTCGACGCCTTTACCTCGCTGGCGGGGCATCGCGACCTGCCGCGCTGGTTCGAGACGTTCTTTGGCATCATCCAGCGCATCGAGCGGGGCGAGCTTCTGGTGTCGCTGCCCGATGGCAGGCGCTTTGTGGTGCGCGGCGACGCGCCCGGCCCGCATGGTGTTCTGAACGTGATGAATGACGGCTTTTTCTCGCGCATGGTGCGCGACGGGGAGCTCGGCTTTGGCGAGATGTTCGTCGACGGCTGGTGGCAGTCGCCGGACCTGCACGAGTTGATGGATGTTCTGCTGATCAACAACCAGGCCATCGCGCGGCCGTTCACCGGGGCGGCGCTGGTGCGCGCCTACGAGCGGCTGCGCCACTGGCTGCGCTCGAACTCGAAATCCGGGTCGCGGCGCAATATCAGCTATCACTACGATCTGGGGAACGATTTCTACGGCGTCTGGCTGGACGAGACGATGAGCTATTCCTCGGCCCTCTTCTCGGGCCAGGGAGAGAGCATGGTGCCGGCCCAGCTCAACAAATACGAGGCGATCTGCCAGCGCATCGATCCAAAGCGCGAATTGGGGCCGGGGGCGCATATCCTCGAGATCGGCTGCGGCTGGGGCGGGTTCATGGAATACGCGATTCGCGAGCGGGGCTGGAAAGTCACCGGCCTGACACTCAGCCGCGAACAGCGGGCCTATGCGCTCGACCGTCTGGCAGGGGCCGGCTTGCAGGACCGGGCCGAGGTGGTGTTGCGCGATTACCGCGACGAGCGGGGCGCCTATGACGGCATAGCCTCGATCGAAATGCTCGAAGCGGTGGGCGAAAAGTATTGGCCGGTTTACTTTGACACCCTGCGCGAACGCCTGCATCCGGGGTGCACCGCGGCGCTGCAGGTCATCACCATCTCGGATCAGCTGTTTTCCAGCTATCGCAAGGGCACCGATTTCGTCCAGAAATACATCTTTCCCGGCGGCATGCTGCCCTCGCCCACGGTGCTGCGCCATCAGGCCGGGCGCGCGGGCCTGGCGGTCGAGGGCTCGACCGAGTTCGGGCAGAGCTATTCGCGCACGCTGCGCGAATGGTCCGAGCAGTTCAACCACCGCTGGGACGAGATCTCGAACATGGATTTCGATCTCCGCTTCCATCGCATGTGGAACTTCTATCTCGCCTGTTGCGCAGCCTGTTTTTTTGCTGGTACGACAGACGTTACACAAATATCCTTGCGTCGGGCCGCCTAAATGCGGCAATTTCTGGGCGGGGTGGTCAGGTCGGCTGTGATCGGGGCCATCCGTCGCATGGTCCGATCTGGAGAGCTGAATGCTCCTGTTCCGGTTTATCTGCGGGATCCTGATGGCGTGGGCCATCAATGTTGCCCTGGCACGGCCAGAGGCGGCAGCGTTGATGAAAGAAGCCCCGGAATTCGGCGTCATGGCGTCAATTGCGGGGGCTTTCGTGGGCTTTGCCAATCTCGCCGTGCGTCAGGGCTGGGGTCTGATCGTTGCGGTGGCAAACGGAATCTGGTCGGGCGTGCTGACGATCTTCATCTCGATTTTTCTCTACCTCATCGCCGTTCCGGTGCTCACCAGCTGGCGCATCATCGACCATTTCAACGACTTCATGCGGATCGTGAGCCAGGCGCTCGAGCCGTTGCTGTTGCTGGTGATCGACACGCAATTGCTGGTGGTGGTGCTGGCGGCCTGCGCCGTGGTCGGCGTTGTGACCGAGGTGGTCCATTGGGCGCTGGTCCATCTGATGCGCCGAAAGCTGCGCGAAGAGGACTAGGCCCGCGCCCGGCCGGGGCGCCGGCGTGACCCGTCACAGCACGCTCTCGGTTCTTTGCTATGCGCTGCCCGCGCTGCCGCTGGCGGCGATGTATCTGCCGCTGTTTACCTATGTGACGCCCTTTTATGTGGCCGAGCGGGGCGTGGACCTGGCGGCTCTGGGGGCTGCCTGGATCGTGATCCGGCTCTTTGATGCCGTCTCGGACCCCGCGATGGGCTGGCTGAGCGACCGCACGAAAACGCGCTGGGGGCGGCGCCGGGTCTGGTTTGTCGCCGCCGTGCCGGTGATCGTGATCGCCTGCTGGCAGGCCTTTGTCCCGCCCGCCGATGCAGGGCTGGGCCATGCGGTGCTGTGGCTGTTTCTGCTGACATTGGGCTGGACCATGGCGCAGACCCCCTATGCCGCCTGGGGGGCCGAAGCGGCCGTCGGCTATGACGACCGGGCGCGCATCACCGGCTGGCGCGAGGCGCTGGTGCTGGTGGGCACCCTGGTGGCGACCATCCTCTATTTCGCGGGCGGCGAGGGGGGCGCGGGCCTGATCGCGGTCTTTGCCGCCGTCGCGGTCCTGTTGCCGCTGACGGTTGGCCTGGCCGTTTGGGGCATGGGCGAGAACACCGCCCTCACCCCGCCCCGGCTCGACTGGCGCGAGGGAGTGCGCACGCTGCGTGCAAACGGCCCGTTCCGGCGGCTGTTGCTTGCCTTTTTCATCAACGGCGCGGCCAATGCGCTGCCGGCCAGCCTGTTGCTGTTCTTCGTCGAATACCGCCTTGGCGCGCCCGAGGCGCTGGCCTGGCTGGTGCCGCTCTATTTCCTCTGCGCCGTGGCCGGCATCCCGTTCTGGACCTGGGCGGCGCGGCGCTGGTCGAAACACCGGGCCTGGGGCGGGGCGATGCTCTATGCCTCGGTCGTCTTTGCCTTTTGCCTGTTTTTGGGCGCGGGCGACGTGACGGGCTATGCGGTCGTGGTGGCGCTGACGGGCCTGGCGCTGGGTGCCGACATGGCCCTGCCGCCCGCCATTCAGGCCGATGTGATCGAGGCCGACCGGCAGCAGACGGGTGCCGCCCGCGCCGGCCTCTTCTTTGCGATCTGGCAGGTGGCGACCAAGGCGGCGCTGGCGCTTTCCTCCGGCATCGGGTTCATCGTGCTGGGCTGGTCGGGCTTTCAGACCGCGCCCGACAATGCGCCCCTGGCGCTGATCACGCTCTCGATCCTCTATGCCGGGGTGCCGGTGGTGCTGAAACTCACGGCGATTGCGCTGATGTGGGGCTTCCCGCTCGACCGGTCGGCGATGGCGGCCCGCGCCTAGGCGCCGGCGGTCTGAGCGCAGGGCTGTCTAGGCGTCCAGCGTATCCCACCCGGTCAGCTTTCGCACGGTCCACAGATAGGCCCGGTTCGGCAACAGCCCGATCACCCGCAGGATCAGCGCAAATACCCAGGGAAACCGGATCTCGAATCCGGGCTTTCCCAGCCCCTCGACAATCTTTGCCGCCGCCGCCTCGGGCTGCATCAGCATCGGCATCTCGAACGCGTTGACCGAGGTCGCCTCGGTCTCGACAAAGCCGGGATTGATGATCGAGAGGCGGACCCCCAGCGTCGCGAGATCCATGGCGAGCGACTCCGCCATGGCGATCAGCCCGGCCTTGGTCGCGCCATAGGCCGCCGCGTTGGGCAGGCCCCGGTATCCGGCGACCGAGGCGGTGAGGGCGATATGCCCGGTGCCGCGGTCGATCATGTGGCTCAGCACCGGCTCGAGCCCGTTGGCAACGCCGGTCAGGTTCACGTCAAAGGTCTCGCGCGCCGCCGTGGCGTCAAAGGTCTGTGCCCGCATCGGTTTGTAGATGCCCGCATTCAGCACCACCAGCGCCAGCGGCCCGTCGGCGGTTGCCGTGGCGACAGCGGCACGCATGGCATCCAGATCGGTGACATCGGCCGCCAGCGGAATGATCTGGTCCGGCGCCTCGGCGGCCAGCGCCTCCAGCGCGTCCTGCCGGCGGGCGGTGGCATAGACGCGCCAGCCCTGTGCCGCCAGCGCCAATACCAGTGCCCGGCCGATCCCGCCCGAGGCGCCGGTGACCCAGGCCGCCCCGTCCGCGGGCGTCATGATCTTGTGAAAAACGCTCAAGCGGCGGACCAGAGCGGGGCGATCAGCCCGGTCTGCGACTCCAGCTGATAGGTCGCCGTCTCGCCGCCCGCATCAAAGATCGAGCCCATCCACTCGCCCCGGTCGTCATAGATCAGCGTGGTGTCGAGCTCGCCGCTGACCTTCCATTTGCCGTCGCCCTGATCGGCGATCTCGACCGGCAGGGCCGCCCCGCTTTGCGTCGAGATCCAGGGGCGGCGTTTGAGGAAGGACATGTCGTAATAGCTGGTGGTCACCGCCTCGGCAGGCTGGGTGCCGGTAAAGCGCGAGCCGGTGATGCTGAGCTGATCACCGTCTTTGCGGATCTTGCAGAAATCATCGGTGCCGTCGTCATTGACCCGCGAGTCGACCGACTGGATCGTGCCGTCGCGCCAGATCTCGCGATTGATCAGCGTATAGCGATAGGCCGTGATGCCCAGCACCCTGACCGCCAGCTTGATGCGGATGTCGATCTGAAAGCCCTGATCGTCCAGCGTCGCGCTCAGCGAATGGGTGCCCATCTCCCTGCTGCCGCGATAGACGCGGAACTTTCGATAGGCGCGCTGGGTGGCAAGGGCACGTCGCGGCAGCGTGGTCCCCGCCGCCAGGGCGGCGGCACCCGTCATGAACACGCGTCTCTGCATGGCGTCGCCCCGTTTCAATCGGTCAGGAAGTTCAACGCGCGAGAGAATCTGCCGGTGAAATGGAGGCTCCCCTCCATGACGATCAGGCAGTAACAGACCTCGTCGCCGATAATCTGCGGGCGGTGATCGTCGTCTTCGTCGTTGATCGCGATATCCCCGGCGCGAAACACCGTCTCGCCATCCTGCAACGCGCCGGTCATGACCAGCGTCATCTCGGGGCCCGTATGGGTGTGCTGGGGCACCGATGCGCCGGGCTTTGCCCGCAGCAGGCTGACCTTTTCCGGCTCGTACTCCTGCAACACGTATTCCGACACACCGGGCAGGCGGAACCTCCACGGGATCGCGTCAAAAGGCAGGCCGACCGCGTCGATCACCGGCTGGGGCAGCGGCCCCGCCCCGCGGATCGGCGCAGGCTCGGCGCCGGCAACCCCCTGGTCGATCTTGTCAAAGATCCCCGCCAGTGCGCCCGCCGACATCGCCTCCGGCGCCTCGCCCGACAGGACAGCGCCGCCGATCCTTTCCAGCTCCGAGACCTGGCGGCAGGATTCAGGCGCCTGCTCGAGATGTGCCGCAATCAACAGCGACGACCCCGGCGAGGCCGCGCCGCTCGCATAATCCACGAGCATTTCAGTGCTGGGCAAATGAGTTGGCATGCCTGGCCGTCACCCTTTCGTTTTTGCATCAGTCGCGCTTGTCTGCCTGTTACGCGCCAATCTGCGTTCCGGATCACGCGCCGGGCAAGGAAATCGCCTGAAGGGGCAGATTTCTGTTGTGCTCCGGCGCGAGGCAGGTACAGGGCGCATAGGCGTTCATGCGGACACAAGTCTATCTAGCGCGGGGTCGCGATGAAACCAGTCTTTTTCTACGGATCGCTCAAGGATCACGGCCTGCTCGAGATTGTTCTGGGCCGCGCGGTGGCGGCAGCGGACTTTGTCGAGGCCGAGGTCGAAGGGTTCGTCACCTGCCGCATGCAGGACGAGGCCTATCCGGTGCTGTTGCCGATGCCGGGTGCCGTCTCGACCGGGCGGGTCTTTTATCCCCGCTGCGACGCGGATGTCGACCGGCTCTCGTTCTATGAGGAGGCGGAGTATGATCTGGTGGAGATCGAGGCGCGAATCGGCGGCGATCCGCTGACCGCGCGCTATTTCCGCGGTACCGAGAAACGCGCGCCCACCAGCCTGATCTGGGATTTCGAGGCATGGTGCCTGAATGATCGCGCCGCTGCCCGCCATGGTGCGCGCGAATACATGGCCTATTACGGCAAGCTGAGCCTCGAAGAGGTCGACCGGCGCTGGAACGGCATCATGACCCGCGCCCATCAGCGCGCCCGCGCCGAGGTCGAGGCGGCAACTCCCGGCCGGTTGCGCAGCGCCTTTGGCCCGGAGGCGGTCGCGCATGAGAGCACCGAGGTCGCCTATTCCGACTTTATCCTGGTCGAGCATCACCGCCTCAGCCATCGCCGCCATGACGGCAGCTGGTCGGCGCCGCTGGATCGCACGGCGGTGCTGTGGGGCGATGCGGCGACCGTGCTGCCCTATGATGCGGCGCGTGACCGGGTGATGCTGGTCGAACAGTTCCGCCCCGGCCCCGCCGCCCGGGGCGACCGCCTTCCCTGGTGCATCGAGGTGATCGCCGGGCGCATCGACCCGGACGAGACCCCGGAACAGGCCGCGCGGCGCGAAGCGCGCGAAGAAGGCGGCGTGACCCTGGGTGCGATCGAGGCGATGCCGCCCTTTTACCCGACCCCGGGGCTGGTCGCGGAAAAGTTCTATGGCTTTGTCGGCGCCGCCGATCTGCCGGGCACGGGTGGCATTCATGGTCTTGCCGCCGAGGGGGAGGATATCCGCACCCTGATCCTGGGCCTCGACGAGGCGCTCGCCGCGCTGGAGGCGGGCGAGATCAACACCTCGGCGGCGCAGACCTCGCTGATGTGGCTCGCGCGTCACCGCGCAAGGCTGCGGGCGGCCTGGTGCAAACCCTCTTGTGAGCCCGCGCCGTCCGGCTTACATGTGGCACCTCGGAATTAACGCTTTGGAGATGTGATCCATGAGAATTTACAAGGACCTGCCTGATGCTGTCGGCAACACCCCTCTGATCCGTCTCAAGAAAGCGTCTGAAATCACGGGCTGTGAAATCCTCGGCAAGGCCGAGTTCATGAACCCCGGCCAGTCGGTCAAGGACCGCGCCGCGCTCTCGATCATTCAGGACGCGGTGGCGAGCGGCCGGTTGCGCCCCGGCGGCACCATCGTCGAGGGGACGGCGGGCAATACCGGGATCGGCATCAGCCTGGTGGGCGCCGCCATGGGGTTCAAATCGGTCATCGTGATCCCCGACACCCAGTCCGAAGAGAAAAAGCAGATGCTGCGCCTGGCCGGTGCGACCCTGGTCGAAGTGCCGGCGGTGCCCTATCGCAACCCCAACAACTATGTCCATTACTCCGGGCGTCTGGCCGAAGCGCTCGACAAGACCGAGGCCAATGGCGCGGTCTGGGCGCAGCAGTTCGACAATACCGCCAACCGGCAGGCCCATATCGACACGACGGGGCCGGAGATTTTCGAGCAGACGGGCGGCAAGGTCGACGGGTTCATCTGTGCCTGCGGCTCGGGCGGCACGCTGGCGGGCACGGCCCTGGCGCTGCGCGAACGCAAGCCCGGGATCAAGATCGGCCTCGCCGACCCCGACGGCGCCGCCCTTTACAACTACTACGCCCATGGCGAGCTCAAAGCCCATGGCTCGTCGTTCTCCGAAGGGATTGGGCAGGGCCGCATCACCGCCAATCTCGACGGGCTCGAGGTGGATTTCCCCTACAACATCCCCGATGCCGAGGCGGCGCCGATCGTCTTTGACCTCTTGCATGACGAAGGGCTGTGCATGGGGCTCTCGACCGGGATCAATGTCGCCGGTGCGATCCGGCTTGCCCGCGATCTGGGCCCTGGCCATACCATCGTGACGATCCTGTGCGATTACGGCTCGCGCTATCAGTCCAAGCTGTTCAATCCCGAGTTCCTGCACAGCAAGAACATCGAAGTTCCCGCCTGGCTCGGCGCGCACGCCCAGGTGCCCACGGCCTTTGTCGAGGTCTGAGCAAGACGGCTTTGCTTCCGCGCCGCCCGGGGCTAGGGTCAGGCATGATCCGCGTTCTGCTTCTCGTGCTGCTGATTGCGGCCGCCCCGCCGGCGGCGGCGCAGACATTCGACGACCTGCTGAGGCAATGGGGCATCAAGCTCACCCAGGTCGAAGACCTGATCGAGGCCGACGACAAGTCGCCCGATCAGCTCAAAGCGGCGCGCGCCGATCTGCTTGCCCTCTCCAATGAACTCAAGGTCGCGACGCAGAAATTCACGACCGAGCTCACGCCGCTGGAGGCCGGTCTCGAGAAACTCGGGGCCGCGCCCGAGGAGGGGCATTCCGAACCGCGCAGACTGGCCGAGGAGCGCACCCGCCTGAACAAGCGGATCGAGGAGTTGACCGGCGATGTCCGGCTGATCGACGCGTTGCTGCTGCGCGCGGAGTCAGCCATCGAAGTGGTGGTCAACCAGCGGCGCACGATCTTCACGACCCAGTTGCAGACCCGCGGGCCCAGTATCCTGGATCACGACGTGCTCGACCGCGCGGGCGAGGCGCTGTCGCGGAAACTGTCCCAACTGGGCTCAGAAACCACCGGGCAGTTCGAGCGCCGGCATGTCGAATCGGGCCGGCGTATCCGCTTTCTGCTGGGTCTCTTTGTGGTTGCCGGGATCCTGTTCCTGATCTTTCGCTTCAAGGTCAAGGCCGAGCACTGGCTGAAACGCGGGCTGGAACGGGGCGAGACACCGCGCAACCCGGCCAGCATCGCCATCGCGCTGACCGTTGTGCGCCTGGTGCTGCCCTCGACCGCGCTGGCGGTGGGGCTGGGCTGGCTGGCCAATAGCGGGTTCTTCGGCTCGCTCGGCATCACCCTGATCGGCGGGCTCGGAATCGTCGCCGCCGTCATCATCGGCGCCTATGGCCTCAGCAGTGCCTATTTCTCGCCCGATGCCCCGGTGCTCCGGCTGTCGTCCGTCGACAATGTCCAGGCGCGCCGGGCGCATCGCTGGATCATTATGCTGGCGAGCATCGTGGGCGTCGACTGGCTTTTGGTCGGGCAGGGCATCAAGGGGCTGGGCCTGCCGTTCGAGGCGCTGGTGGTCATCAACACGTTGCTCCTGATCCCGGGCGGGGTCATGCTGTGGCTGGCCGCCTCGCTGTTGCGCGCCGAAACCCCGGCTGAGGCCGAGGGTGAGGAGGAGGCGGTCGAGGAAACCTCGCGCCTCTACATTCTCGCGGTCAACGCGCTGCGCATGCTGGCCCGGCTGGCGGCGGTGGCCGCACCGGTACTGGCGCTGCTGGGGTTTTACTCAGCCTCGCGCTATGTCTTTTTCCCCACGGTCTTTTCAGGTGCGGTGGTCGGTGTCGCCATCCTGCTGTTCCACGCGGTGCATGATCTGGTGACCCAGTTCGCCGATCAGCGCGAGGTCGAACGCTCGGCCAAGATCGAGCTGATCCCGATCTTTGTCGGCTTTGCGCTCACCTGCATGGCGGTGCCTGCCCTGGCGATGATCTGGGGCGCGACGCCGACTGATCTGAGCAGCTGGTGGGAGCTCTTCAAGGGCGGGGTCAAGGTGGGCGAAATCAGGCTCTCGCCCGTCGATGTGATCTCGTTCTTCATCGTGTTCTCGGTCGGATATGTGATCACCCGGATGCTGCAGGGCGTGCTCAACCGCAAGGTGCTGCCGCTGACGGGGCTCGATTCCGGCGGGCGCGATGCGGTGGCGGCCGGCATCGGCTATGTCGGGATCTTTCTGGCGGCGATGATCGCGATCTCGACCACGGGGCTCGATCTGTCCAACATCGCGATCGTGGCGGGCGCGCTCTCGGTCGGCATCGGTTTCGGCCTGCAGAACATCGTCAACAACTTCATTTCCGGCATCATCCTGTTGGTCGAGCGGCCGATCAAGGCGGGCGACTGGGTCGAGCTGACCTCCGGCATGGGCTACGTGAAAAAGGTCAATGTCCGCTCGACCGAGGTCGAGACGTTCGACCGCGCCAGCCTGTTCGTGCCCAATTCCGAGCTGATCGCCAATTCGGTGATCAACTGGACCTATTCGAACATGCACGGGCGGCTGATCGTCAAGGTCGGCGTCTCGTATGACAGCGACCCGCGCCATGTCGAGCGCGTGCTGCTGGAAATTGCCGAGGCGCATCCGATGCTCCTCAAACGCCCGGCACCTTATGTCCTGTTCCGCAGTTTCGGCGAGAACTGGTTTGATTTCGAGGTCCGCGGCGTCTTGCGCGACGTCAACTGGATCCTGAACGTGCAAAGCGACATCAACTTCGAGATTGCCCGGCGCTTTGCCCTGGAAGGCATCAAGATCCCCTTCCCGCAGCGCGACGTGCATCTGCGCTATGTCACCGAGCCCGCCGAGCCGGTCGAAACCGGCCAGAGCCCGGGCACCGGCACTCCCGCCGCCGGTTTCGACGAGGGCGGCGATGGCAATGAGGGCGGTGGCAATGGCGGCGGTGGTGCCGACCGTTAGCGCCATGGCAAAGGCGACCCCATTCCCGAGGGTGCACGCCATCTGCGCGCCGCCGCAGACAAGAGAAACAGCTCCGTCGAGGGCCAGCCAAGGCCGGCGACCCGGCGCCGGCGTGATCGCACATCTCCACAGCCCGCGCCTTTGCCGGTTTTGGTTGTGAAACCGGATTGCGCGGGTAGACTGTCGGACTGTCGCTCCAATGGGTCATGCAAGGGTTGGCCATGGACAAGTTCGCACTCTCCGTCTGCCTGATCGCGCTGGTTGTACCCGCGCGCGCCGAATTTGTGCTGACGGGAACCTACGAAGGAATGTACGCCTGCGACAGCACCACCAATGGCGTGCCCTCGACATGGGCGCGTCCGATGTCTGCGCGGATCAAACAGTCGGGCGACCGCTTCCAGATGGACCTCGCCTACACCGACAAACAGGAGCAGGCGCAAGGGGCAGAAAGCAGCCTGTATGAAGGCCAGCTGGCGCTCTCTGCCGATGGCTCTCTGATGCACGGGTTCTTTGAGGCCTGCGGCGGCTCTTTCCCGTCAAAGGAGATCGCGCGGATCTTTCCCTCCGCGACCGGTTCCACCCCCTTCTCGATGTCGATCACGTCGGTCTGGGTGTCGGATCAAGTGCCCGGTCTGCCGGGTCTGACGACGCAGGTTTGCATGTGGAGCCTGACGCGGACCAGCACGGATGTCGCGCAAATCCGGTCGTGCGATACGAATACGGATTAACTTCTGCCGAACGGATCTGCGTTTTCTGCACCAGGCCCGGGGTTCGCCGCCGGGCCATCGCAGCCTGTTTGATCTCGAGATGGGCGCAGCCGATGCGGTTTCGGCCAAAGCCATGGCCAAAACCTCGGCCAGAACCACGGCCAGAACCATGGCGGGTCCGGTCAGGGGTTCGGGGCGCGCAACCCCTCTTGCCGTGCACGCGAGGCGCGTCTGGTGCCAGAAC
The DNA here is from genome assembly GCA_039028555.1 of Pseudomonadota bacterium. GTDB lineage: Bacteria > Pseudomonadota > Alphaproteobacteria > Rhodobacterales > Rhodobacteraceae > Thermohalobaculum. The sequence continues at coordinate 26,035 of JBCCHW010000010.1, forward strand.
GCCCTTTCGGCTGCATGGGTTCTGGCAAGCGGTCTGTGCCCCGTGGGCCAAACGACCAACAGGCGCTAACCGAATGTCCGCACGAAATAGACCGCCGAAAGCAGCAGACCGAACACAATCACCCCGGCGCGCAGATATCGCGTGTTCACACGCTTTGCCAGGCGGCCACCGGCATAACCTCCGATCGTGCTTCCCACCATCATGGCAATGGCTTGCGGCCAGGCGATCAGCCCGCCAATGCCGAAAACCAGAATGCTCAGAACCGTAAAGCTCGTCGCCAAAAGGTTCTTGATGCTGTTGGCGATGTGAAAGTCTGAAAAGCCCATCAACTGGGAGATGGCCAGAAGGATGATGCCCAGGCCAGCGCCGAAATACCCCCCATAGATCGAAGACAAGAACAGCGCGGAATAGATCGCCAAACTGCCAGCGTTTCGCCCGGCCATCTTCAGCAGCGCCGCTCGCAACGTCTCGCCAAAGGCAAAAAGCCCCGTTGCGAACAGGATGAGAAAGGGGATCAGGACGATGAACAGCTCTGGATCGGAAACGAGCAAAAGGACCGAGCCGGTGATCGCACCAAGGCCCGACACCAGCACCAGAGGCAGCAGTTGGCGCCCCAGGCCCCGCAACTCTTCGCGATAGGCCGGCAGCGCCGCCGCATTGGATGGCAACAGAGCGAGATAGTTCGTCGCATTGGCCACGACCGGCGGCAGCCCCGCCGCCATCAGGGCCGGAAAGGTGAACAGCGTCGCCCCCCCCGCAATCGCATTCCAGATCCCTCCCAACAGGCCTAAGATCACCAGTATTACGGCTTGTGAAGTGTCCATTCCTGTCCCTCGGCGGTGTTGATCGGTCGGGACTCTAAATCGAATATTGCTTTCGAAAAAACGAATTTATACGATTGCAGGCATGAATAGAATCGAACGCCCGCCGATAGATTCCGACCTGCTCCACACCTTTGCGACCATCGCGGAATGCGGCAGTCTCACCGGTGCAGCCAGCCGTTTGGGCCGGACCCAATCGGCCATCAGTGTTCAACTGCGAAAGCTGGAAGAGAGCCTGGCGACGCCTCTGTTTGTGCGAAATGCCCGGGGCATGGCGCTGAACCCGGCAGGAGCAGCCCTGTTGTCGCGGGCTCGGCCGATCCTCGGCGCGATCAGGGATGCCGCCGGTCTCTTCATCGAACCGCTGAGCGGGGCGATCCGCGTGGGCCTGCCGGATGACTACGATGACAGCTTGCTGGAACGTATCCTGACCGAGTTCTCTCAAAGCCATTCAGACGTACAGGTCCTGGCCCGTTCAGGCTGTACGTCGGGGTATCGGGCGGCGATCGAGTCGGGGGAGCTCGACGTTGCCGTTTGCTCGGGCCTGCACGACCCGGGGGGTGAGCCCCTGGGATCCGAGCCGATTGTCTGGGCGGCCCGTGACGGATCGGCTTGGCCGACAGAGGCCGCGGTGCCCTTGGCCGTGCTCGACCGGCCATGCTATTGGCGCGACTTGCCGGCCCAAGCGCTCGGCAAGGCGGGCCGGGAATACCATGTGGCCTTTCAAAGCGGCAGCTTCACCAGTATGAAGGCCGCCCTGCGATCCGGCTTGGCTGTCGGCCTGTTGCCGGCGTCGACCCTGGGTGACGGATTGGTCCAGCTTGGCGCGGCCGAGGGGTTTCCCGATCTGCCGGTGTCGCATCGGTCGATCCTGATATCTGCCGATGCTCCGAAAAAAGTTGCACAAGCGATGGCAGAGGCCATCCTGCGCTCTTGCCAGCACCAGACCAAGATCGTTTCAACCGGACCGAGGTTGGGATAGAATTTTGGTCCAGAGTCAAACACTTGAGCAAAAACCCGGGGTCTGAGTGATTCAGTCGGATCCGTTTTTGCTCTAGGTTCCTGTCCCGTTCCCGGTGCGGCCGCCCGATCTGTGCCCAGATCCTATGGTTGTCTCACGGGCGGAAACGGACGATTCCGCCGGAGCAAAAACCATGGCTTGCGCAACAGCGCCGATACGCCCGGGGCTCTGCACGCGCAAGTGTCCGCTCCCGGCCCGCATGTGCCTTTACTGCTGAGGCAAGCGATAGACCTCGACCTCGCGTTCACAGGTTGGATCAATCGTTCGTCGGTCAAAGATCATACCGAGCTTTTGCATGATGCGTGCCGATGCGCGGTTCTCGATTTGGCATATGCTCACAATATCGGTGATGCCCAGCTCGTTGATCCCGAATGAAAGGGCGGCGGCCGCCGCTTCGCTTGCAAGGCCTTTCCCCCAATTCGGCTTCGAAAATCTCCAGCCGATTTCGACGGAGGGAAGCACTTCGGGTAAGAAGTCCGGCGACGACAACCCTGTGAAACCGACCAAGTCACCGGTTTGCCTCGAGTCGACAGCGAACAACCCAAAGCCCCGTTCGGTCCACTCTTTCTGAAACGACGCGATGTATCGTGCCGCGTCGTCTGCGGTTCGCGTTTTGCCATTTCCGATGTAACGCATCACGTCGGGGTCACCGCACATGTCAGAAAACGGTGCGTGATCATCAGGTTTCCAACCTCGTAGCAGCCGCCGCCTGGTGTTGATCGTATGCTGTGTCATGCCGCGCTTTAAGCACATTACCCACAGGCAGCAAAGTCGCGCGGAACCGCCATGGACGTCCGCGCAGGAACGGCCGTTTCTGCCATTCCGTTTTCGTCGAACAGTCATTGGCGCGGCTGCCGCGAACGGGTGCTTGGGCGTGCCGGGCGGGGGGCGTGCCGGGCCCGGCGGACCATCGGGCTTGGTCCGTGGCCTTTAATGGCGTTAGAACTGGGTTGCCGGGCCGGGCCCTGCACCGCATCAGACCAGGAACCACGAGGCCGCTCATGACCGCTCCGCTGTTTCGCGAGAATGCGTATTTGCGCGACACGACCGCCACCGTGACCGCGATCAACGACCGCGGCGGCGTGGTGCTGGACCGCACCGTGTTCTACCCCACCGGCGGCGGGCAGCCCGGCGATTGCGGGATGCTGCATTGGGAGGCGGGCGCGGTGCCGGTCGCGACCACGCTCAAGGGGGCGGTGCCCGACGAGATCGTCCATGTGCCTGCCGAGGGGGCCGCGCTGCCGCCCGTGGGCGCGACCGTCAACGCCCGGCTCGACTGGGAGCGGCGCCACCGCCTGATGCGGGTCCACACCGCGCTGCATCTGCTCTCGGTCGTCATTCCGCTGCCCGTGACCGGCGGCTCGATCAGCGAGGCCAAGGGGCGGCTCGATTTCGACATGCCCGAGGCGCCCGAAGACAAACAGGCCCTCGAAGACCGGCTGAACGCCCTGATCGCGGGCGACCACAGGGTCAGCACCGAATGGATCACTGATGCCGAGCTTGGCGCCAATCCCGGGCTGGTGAAAACCATGTCGGTCAAACCGCCCATGGGGGCCGGCCGCGTGCGCCTGGTGCGCATCGCGCGCAGCGGCGAGACGGTCGACCTGCAACCCTGTGGCGGCACCCATGTGGCCAGCACCGCCGAGATCGGCCCGGTGACACTGGGCAAGGTCGAGAAAAAGGGCAAACAGAACCGCCGCGTCACGATGCTGTTGGCATGACCGCGCCGTGCGATGCGACCACCTCGATGTTCGGGGCGTTCAACCTGCGCCCGGGCCGCGACCTCAGCACATTCAAACCGGCCTTCGAGGCGTTCTGCACCCATTTGCACGAGGTCGGCCATCTCGACGCGTGGCGGCTGTGGGAGCGGGCCGCGCATGAGGGGTACAATGCGGGGTTTCCCGATGTCTCGGTGATGCTCGAGCTTTGCTTTCACGACCATCAGGCCTCGTTGGACGCGTGGGACTATATCGAGGGGAACACCCAGCCGATGCGCCGGTTGCACCATGCGCTGATCGGGCAGATCACCGATTCGATCTTTATCCTCTGCCATGCGCGTTAGCGCGCGGCCGGGCGGTCAGCCACCGGCCGATCTGGCGGCGGCTCCCTGGTCGAGCAGCCAGTGCTGCACCGCGCGCACGGCCTTGCGGCGCCGGGCGCGGTGGTTCACGGCCAGATAGTATCCGCCGAACGGGATCCTGAGCGGTGAGAGCACGACCAGCGCGCCCGAGGCGACCTCGCCCTCGCACAGGCATTCATCCATCAGTACAGCGCCCAGCCCGGTGACGGCGGACTGGATCGCCAGCAACGCGTTCAGGGGATGCGGCAGGTCGAGCGGCGGCACGGGGTCGAGCCCCGAGCGGCGGAACCAGTCGGGCCATAGTTGCAGCGTCGCGTCCTCGATCAGCTGCCCCCGGGCCAATCGCGCCAGATCCAGCGCGCCCTCGGACATCGGCGCAAAGCCCGGCGCCGCATAGGCGCGCACGAATGAGGGGAACAACAGCGCCTCGCCGCCCGGCGGCGTGCCGCGAAGATACCTGAGCCCAATGTCGTAATCATGCGCGTCGATATCCATCACCTGGGTGGTGACCGAGAGTTTGAGCTCGATCTCGGGATGCTGCTGTTTCAGCCGCGCCAGCCGCGGGATCAGCCATTTCTGGGCGATCGTGCTCTCGGTCGTCAGGGTCACCGTGCCCTCGGGCGGGACCGAAAGCGCCTCGGTCGCCTCGGCGATGCGGTCAAAGGCGGGGGTGATCTCGGCCAGATAGGCGCGGCCCTGCTCGGTCAGCTCGACGCCGGTGTTCCGGGCCCGGAACAGATGCGCGTTCAGCCGTTTCTCCAACCCGCGCACATGCCGCGAGATCGCGGAATGCGAGACATTCAGCTCTTCGGCGGCGCGGGTGAAACTGCCCAGCCGGCCCGCCGCCTCAAAGGCACGCAGGGCGATCAGCGGGGGCAGGGCGCGGGGCATGCGCCTTTGTGACTTTTAGGAACAATCAATGTCAAGCAATGGCGTTTGAGCGGGGCCGCACCGTCGCGGCATTCTCCCAGTACACGATCAAGGAGGCAGATATGAAACCGATCAACCAGACAGATTTCGATCTGGTCACCCCGCTGGCAACGCCCGAGGGCAGGCCACAGCGGGGCCGCGCGAAAGGGCTGCTCGCCTGGCTCTCGCGGGCCTTTGCGAGCGGCGCCCCGGTCGAGCGGCTGACCCCGCGGATGCGCCGCGACGCGGGCATCGACGCGGGCGTGGCCGCGCGCCGGGCCGCGGCCCGCGGTCCCCTGATCCGCTGACAGCGAGGGTCAGCACAGAAGGTCCACATCCCCGGCCCCGGCGAGCATCTCATAGCCGCTTTCGGTGATCGCATAGGTGCCGCCGACCAGCACGCCCAGCTCTGCCGCCGCGTCCAACAGGCAGGCATGCAGCACAAAGCATGTCCCCGGCGTCAGCACATCGGTCGATGTCCGGGTGATCTTCAGGGGCTCCAGCCACGAGGGCGGATAGCCGATGCCCACGCCATAGCCAAAGCGCATCTTGAAGTTGTCGCCCCCGCCCGCCGCGCGCAGCAGCTCCAGCGCCGGCGCCTCGACTTCGGCGGCTGCGACACCGGGGCCGAGCTGTGCCAATCCGCGCTGCAGGCACGCCCGTGCCAGATCATAGAGCGCTTCGGCGCCCGGCGGGGGCGGGGCGCCGGGCACCACCATGGTCTGGATGGCAACCGCGTGATAGCGCCGCGCCGCGCCGCCGATCTCGATATGCACCAGATCGCCTGGCGCCAGCACCCGGTCGCCCGGCGTGCCATGGCCCTGGACCGAGCGCGGGCCGCTGGCCAGTTCGGCGGGGGTTGCGGGATAGTCGCTGCCCGCGCGGCGCATGGCATACTCGATCTCGGCGGCCAGGGCGATTTCGGTCATGCCGGGCCTGATCCGCTCTGCCGCCGCCGCGAGCCCCTGCGCGCCACAGGCCCCCGCCTTGCGCATCAGTGCCAGCTCTTCCGGCGTCTTGATCTGGCGCAAGGCGGCGAGGTCGGGCGCGATATCGACGACCCCGACGCCGACCCCAACCCCGGCCACAACCCCGACCCCGGCCAGCCGGTCCACCAGCTCGGCCCCGAACCCATACGGCAGGGTGTGGCTGGTGAGGTCGAGGCCGATGCGCCCGACGCTGCCGGTCATCTCCCGGGCCAGCGCGGCAAAGACCTCCGCCGGGGCATCGACGCCAAAGCGATAGGTCCGGATATCCCCGATCAGGCTGGTCTGGCGGGCAATCGCGACATCCGCATCCCAGACCGCCAGCACCGGCGCGGCCCCGTTTGCGGGAAAGATCAACGCCTGAGGCAGCACCGCGCCCAGAAAGGTGTCATAGCCGCACAGCCAGTACTGCGCCTCCGGCCCCAGGATCAGCGCACAATCCAGCGCCTGCGCCGCGAGGAAATCGCGCAGTTCCGCCCAGCGTTGGTCATAGGTCACGCGCGGCAGCGCCAGTTCGGTCGGCATCTCGAAGCATCCGGGATCTCGAAAGGATGATCCAAGCCTGGACCCGCTGGCCTCACAAGTCAAAATCCGTGGTCGCGCCCGGGGCGCGGCGGGCTAACGGGCGGGCTAACAGGCGGGTAATACATCGCAAACTCGCTCTTGACCGGCAAAATGCCGAGGATCAGAGTGGTGCTTTCACCTCACAGGAGGACGACATGCTCGATCACAAGTCCGACGTCATGCCAGCCGTTGACCTTCCAATCACCGAGGAGGCGAACCGCTCTTTCACCCTGCCCTCTAGCTGGTACACCGACCCCGCGATCTATGAAAAGGAAAAGGACGCGATCTTCTATCGCACCTGGCAATACGTCGCCCACAAGTCGATGTTCAAAGAGCCTGGCGATTATGTGACCCTGCGGATCTGCGACCAGAACGTCTTTGTCATGATGGGCCGCGACCATGAATTGCGCGCCTTTTACAATGTCTGCCGCCACCGGGCGCACGAGCTGCTGTCCGAGCGCAGCGGGAATGTGAAATCGGTCATCGTCTGCCCCTATCACGCCTGGTCCTATGAGCGTGAGGGCGGCCTGCGCGGCGCACGGTTCTCCAACGAGCGCCCGGGCTTTGACAAAAGGGATTACGGGCTGCACGAGATCCGGCTCGAGATGTTCGTCGACTGTGTCTTTGTCAATCTCGACGACCATGCCCGGCCGCTGGCCGAAATGGCGGGCGAGATGGAGGCCGATATCCGCGCCCGCGTGCCCATGCTCGACCAGCTCGAAATGGTGGGCACCGACACCAACCTGCTGGGCGAGACCCGGCAGGCCGCGGGCTGGAAGGTGGTCGTCGACAATTATGTCGAATGCTACCATTGCCACCACGCGCATCCCGATTTCTCGTCGCTGATCTGCATGGACAAGTACCAGGTGGAGTGCGGCACCTACTGGTCGCGCCAATTGGGCAGCGATATCCGGCAACAGAACACCGCCTATCAGGTTCACGAGGATGACGAGTTGCAGACCTCCGCCTTCTGGTTCCTGTGGCCCAACACGACCTTCAACATGCTGCCGGGCAAGGGGGAGATGTCGGTCTTTGCGATCCGCCCGATCGACGCGGTGACCTCGAGCTTTGAGGGCCATATCCTCTCGCCCGATGGCAAGGTCAATCAGGCCCGCGCCAATTACGCCTCGACCGTGCTGGGGCCCGAGGATATCGCGCTGTGCGAAAGCGTCCAGCGCGGGCTGATGTCCAAGGGGTACAGCCAGGGCCCGATCATCGTGGGCGACGAGGCCTCGGGCCAGGGGGAGCAGGGCATCCACCACTTCCACCGGCTGGTGCAGGAGGCGATGGGCTGACGCCCGCGTCCCGGGCATAGGGGCCCATGCCGCTCGCCCGGTATCTCACCCACCCCCAGGTGATCGTCGACCCGGATGTGCCGGTGCCCGACTGGCACCTCAACCCTGTCGGCGCCGCACGGGTGCGCGCGGTGGCGGCCTCGGGCGGGCTTGCCGGCACGGTGCGGGTGTTCTCCAGCGCCGAGTGCATTATGATGCAATTATGCCCTGCAACAAACGTATCGGCATGGGTATCAAGCTCGCACCTACCATTGTACACTGC
>JBCCHW010000011.1:0-33640 GCA_039028555.1 Pseudomonadota bacterium
GAGAAGACCGGTTCGGGCGTATGTTTCCGAATCTCTCACCGGCATACGTGCCGGCCAACCTGCTCGCGGCAATCGGGCGCAAGGACGGCCCGATGGACGGGCAGGCCGGCAAGGCAACGTCGGTGCCTGTGGGCCAGGTAATTTTTGGCCAGTTTATCGATCACGACATCACGCTTGATACGTCGTCGGGCATTCGCAGGGTGAACACAGCTGAAGAGACGCCCAATGTCCGCACTCCGACGATGGATCTCGACTGTATCTATGGCTCGGGCCCCGAGGCGCATGCGTATCTTTATTCGCAGACTGCGCCGTTTTCCGGGGTGAAGCTGCTGACTGGCGCCGATATGCCCGGAGCGACCCAGGCCCAACAAAACGACCTGATGCGGGCGCCGAACGGCCGCGCCATCATTGGCGATCACCGCAATGACGAGAACCGGGTTGTCAGCCAGATGCAGCTCGCCATGATCAAGTTCCACAACCAGATCGTAGATGGGCTCCATGCCGACCCGGCCACGACGCTCGAAGGCCATGACCTCTTCGAGGAGGCCCGCCGTGTCGTAACATGGCACTATCAATGGGCCGTGGTTAACGACTTCCTCGTCGATATGTGCGGGGGCGCGGTCGTGAATGAGATTCTGGGCTGTGGTCGTCAGCATTATTGCCCGGATGGGGGGCCTTTCATCCCAATCGAATTCGCGGTCGCGGCCTATCGTTTTGGTCACTCGATGGTGCCGATGCAGATTCAGGTGCATAGCGGCGGGGGACATCATCGGTTTTTTGGCGACGTGCTGGGCACAGGATTTTCGCCGGTTGCCTCGACCGATGCGGTGATCGATTGGCGCGAGGTCTTCTTCGAGCCGGACAAAACCGGGGTGCAGCGGGCCGAGAAGCTTGATACCCAGATGGCGGGAGATCTGCTGAAGCTGCCCTTTATCGACGATCCTAAGCTGAACTCGCTGGCGACCCGAAATCTGTTGCGCGGTAACAGTTTCCTGCTGCCCGGTGGTGAGAAGGTCGCCGAGGCAATGGGCAGACCGCAGGCAGAGATCGATACAGTGATGGCACGTATACAGGAGATCTCTCAACAGGCGATTGCCGGTTCGGGGGTCGATGCCGGTCCGATAACCAAGGGTGCGCCGCTTTGGCTCTATATCCTCGCCGAGGCCGAGGTGATCGGACGCGAAACAGCGCCGGGAGCCTTTGACCCCGGCGAGGGCCTGGGCCCGGTGGGTGCGCGCATTGTTGCCGAGGTACTGATCGGTTTGCTGGAGCTTGATGAGCACAGCTATCTGGGAGCTGACCGCAACTGGACCCCGGATACAACCCATGACTCGATTGGCAAGATCATGGTTTCGACGAACGCCGGTATCTTTTGAACCGGGCCTGCGATACCGGCGCGGGAGAGATCTCTGGCCGGTATCGCCAACAAGGTTCGAAATGGCGGTGGATCACCGTACCAACAGCACCGATTGTTTGGCATGTGCGGCCAGATGTCCGCCATGAGAGGCAAAGACATACTCCGCCATGCCGGGAACATGTGTCGCCATCACCACAAGATCGGCGCCAAGAGCATCGGCGGTTTCGATCAGCAATCCGTCCAGATCGATCGACGGGTCGTTGCTGAGCACCGTGTGGGCCCGCATCGCGACCTTGCGCAGCGCGCCCTGTTCGGCGGCAAAGGCCTCGAGCTTTGCGTCGAACTCCTCAGGCGAATGGGCAAGTGCCGTCGGAGCGCTCATCGTGACGGCAACAAGATGGATCTCCCCTTCAGATGCACGGGCCACGAGTGCCGCCATGGCCAGCGCACGCTCCAGCCGCTCTGGATGGGCGAGATCCACGGGAACCATCAGTGTCTTGAACATTGTCTTTTCCTCCGCTTGGGTTTCCTCTTTGCCCCCCGACAGTATCGCGCGTTGGCGATGCGTGCGACCTGACCTGGATCAAGTCGGGGACGGGTTGATATTGATCCCTTGTGCAGCGCATCAATCCGAGGCAGTCTGGGGCGATCATGTCATCATCGGGAGGCCAGCGTGGACGGTACATTTGTTCGGGGAAAATTGGTCGAGCCGCAGATTCTGCGCAGTCTGATGACGCGTTCTGACGTGCGCGGGGCCTTGCAGGCGGGGTCGCATTTTGGCGTTTTAATGATAACGGGCTGGGCGCTCTGGACTCTGTGGGGGACATGGTGGGCCGTTCCGGTCTTTATGATCCACGGCACGGTCTTGAATTTTCTCTACGCCGGGCAGCATGAACTGTCTCACAACACGCCGTTCAAGACCAAATCGCTGAACGAATGGGTGGGTCGATTGATCGGGTTCCTGATGATTTTCCCGCGCGATTTCGATCAGATCCAGCACTCGGCACATCATCAGTATACGCAGAACTGGGAGAAGGACGGGGAACTGGCGCGGGCACCCTATACGCTGGTGACCTACATGCTGTGGTTTTGGGGTCCCACCTATTGGGCGACCAGGATCGCGCGAGTCATCCGGTTCAGCCGAGGTGTCGTGATAGAACCCTATATCCGCCCGGATCAGGAGCATATCGTCATCCGCGAGGCGCGGATCCACCTTGCTCTATATGCCGTGTTGATTTTGGGTTCGTTGATCTTGCAGACCTGGGCGGTCGTGATCGTGTGGTTCGCTCCGCTGTTGGCGATGAAGTGGGTGCATCAGTTGCAGAACACGATCGAGCATCTGGGCCTGAGCCATAAGGACAATATTCTGGAGAACACCCGCTCGACCCGGACCAATGCGCTGTTGCGCTGGCTCTGCTGGAACATGCAGTATCATACGGCACACCATGCCTTTCCCTCGGTGCCTTTTCACAAACTCAGGGATTTGAATGCCCGGATGACGGAAGGCGCCGGCGTGCCGCCGCATTCGATGGGATATATCGAGTTTCAGATTCAGGTGATCCGCAAGCTGATGGGGGGTAAAAGCGAGGCGGATTATCCCTATGACGAGGTCTGGATCACGCCTGCGGGCGGGCGACTGCCGCTGGATTGAGCGCGCGCCCCGCGCCTCCCCGACAGAGGGCGGAGAAAGATGCGGGTGACTGCGCGGCCCACCCACCCGGCACGGGGCGCGCGCCCTCGAGCGTTCGCGTTCGGGTCAGCCGGATGTAAGGCGCGGGATCAGACGCTCGAGCATGGCGAGGCATTGATGCAGCTGGTCGCGGGTGATGAACTCGTCCGGCTTGTGAGCCTGGGCGATGGAGCCGGGCCCGCAGACGACGGTGGCGATGCCGTGGTTCTGGAAAAGGCCGGCCTCGGTTCCGAATGCGACCACATCGCGAGTATTGCCGCCCGTGAGCTCGGTCACCAGGGTCGCGGCGGCGTTCTGATCCATTGGTTCGAGCCCGTCCACCTCGCCGATCGTCTCGAGATGAATTCCGGCGTCAGGGGCTATCGCGCGCATCCGGGGGAGCAGTTCGTCCGCGGCAAAATCGCGGATCCGCTCTCGGATGTAATCGGCATCCGCAGCCTGGACCGGGCGAAACTCCCAATCGACGGTGCAGCTATTGGGGATGACGTTATGGGCGACCCCTCCTGTGATGCGTCCGATCGAGAGAGTTGTCCATGGTGGATCGAAGCGCGAGGCCTCGGGTGCGCGGGATTTCACAGCTTCGCCGATCGCGATCAGTTCGTTCATGTAGCGGGCCGCGTACTCAACCGCATTGACTCCGGCATCGGGCGCCGAGCTGTGACCCTCGTGCCCGTCAAATCGGGTGGTGTATTCGCAGCAGCCCTTGTGCCCTTCGATAATGCGCATTTCGGTGGGTTCATCCACGATACAGATCCGGGGTTTGCGGCCGGATTTCGCGAGTGCTGCAAGCAGGACCGGGGCGCCGAGGCAGCCGGTTTCCTCGTCATAGGTGAGCGCAATGTGAAGCGGGCGGGTGAGAGCGGCCCCGGCAAAGCATGTAGCCATGGTGAGGACACAGGCGATGAAGCCCTTCATGTCACAGGCGCCCCGGCCGAAGAGGGCATCGCCGCGACAGGTCATCTCGAACGGATCCGACGACCAGTCCTGACCCGCGACGGGAACCACATCGGTATGGCCTGAGAGCACCACGCCCCCGTCGATATCCGGCCCGATCGTGGCAAAGAGATTGGCCTTGGCGCCGGTGGCATCCCGGGTTGTCTGGGTTGTCGCGCCCAACCCTTCGAGCATCTCGCGCGCATAGTCGATCAGCGCCAGGTTGCTGTCGGCCGAGATGGTTGGGAAAGCGATCAGATCGCGCAGGATTTCTTCGGCGCGGCTCAGCATGGTTTCACAAAGAGCGGGCGGGAGACATCGGCAAAGCATTCGGCGGGGCCGGAGGGTGTGATGCGCACGGTCTCGGTTGTTTCGAGGCCCCAGTCCGTCATCCAGAGCGCGGGCATGAGGTGGATGGTCATATCCGGTTCGAGAACGGTCGAGTCTTCGGGACGGATGGAGAATGTCCGCTCACCCCAGTCGGGGGGATAGGAAATCCCGATCGGATAGCCAAGACGGCCGTCGCGCGCGATCCCATGGCGGGCGAGCACCGCATAAAACGCCCGCGCGACATCGCCGGCGGTGTTGCCGGCGCGAGCCGTCTCGATACAGGCGGCCAGCCCTTCTTGCGCGGCCTCATCCGTTCGCAGCATGTCCGCCGGTGGGTCGCCGAGATAGAGCGTTCGGCAACATGGCGTGTGATAGCGCCTGTAGACACCCGAGATCTCGAAGAAGGTGCACGCCCCCATCTCGAAGGGTTTGTCGTCCCAGGTCAGATGCGCGGCGGTAGCGTCCTTGCCAGTGGGCATCAGGGGCGCGATGGCGGGATAGTCGCCGCCATAGCTGACCCCCTCATACTCGGCACCTGTCAGGGCCGTGTGGAAGATCTCGGCGGAGACTTCGTTTTTGCGCTTACCCGGTTCGACAACCTGACGGATGGTGTCATGCATGCGCTCAACAATTCGAGCCGCACGGTGCATGAAGGTAAGCTCGGCGGGGGATTTGACCGCGCGCTGCCAGTTGATCAGCGCGGTCTGGTCGCTGATAGAAGCCTCAGGCAGGGCGGCGGTCAGCACCGCATGGGCGCGGGCTGAATAGTAGTAGTTCTCCATCTCCACGCCCAGCGGCAGGGCGCTCCATCCCCGCTCGGCAATCAAATGGGCGAGATGGTCCATCGGGTGGCGCTCGGTCGACATCACATACTTATCGGGATAGCCGATGATGTCGTCTGGATGCATGTAACAGGTTCGAAGCGCGCCCATGGCGTCCATCTGGCGGCCCCAAAAGACAGGATCGCCATGGGGGCCGATCACGACGCCCTGATGGACATAAAAACTCCACCCGTCATAGCCGGTAAGCCAGGCCATGTTGGAAGGGTCGCAGGTAAAGAGAACCGCGACACCTGCCGCATCCATCGCGGTGCGGACGCGGGAAAGGCGGTCAGCGTATTCGGATTTTGTGAACGGGGTCTCGATCCCGGCCGGCATCAGCGGAACTCTTGCACCAGCGCATCGGCGGCGCGAGCGAAGAGCACCGCGTCGACGCCGACGGCGATGAAATCGTATCCCATGTCGAAGTAGCGCCTCGCCACCGGTGGGTCGACCGCCAGTGTCCCGATCGGTTTGCCCGCGGCGTGGCATCGCTGAGCGGCGCTGGCCATGGCGGCCTGCACCTCGTCATTGTTTATATCACCGAGATGACCCATCGAGGCGGCAAGGTCCGCCGGGCCCACAAACAGCGCATCAACACCGTCAAGCGCGGCAATCGCCTCGATCTGATCAATGGCATCGAGTGTCTCGATTTGCAGCACGAGTGCGAGTTGGTCTCCCGCGTTCTTGTGATAGCCCTGAACCCGGCCGTACTGGGTCGCCCGGCTGCCTCCCGCGACGCCGCGCACGCCATCGGGCGGATAGCGGGTTGCGGCAACAGCGGCTGCGGCCTCTTGCGCATTCTGAACGAAGGGGATCACCAGCGACTGGATCCCCATATCGAGAACGCGTTTGATAAGCACGGCGTCATTCCATGCCGTGCGGACCAGCACCGGCGCCGAACCTCTGGCGAGCGCTTGTGCCTGCGCCATTACCTCGCTCAGGTCGTTGGGGCCGTGCTCCATATCGATGAGCACCCAGTCGAAGCCGGAGCTTGAAAGGACTTCGGCAGCGATGGGACTGGCCAAAGCACTCCACATGCCGATTTGCTGCCGACGCTCGGCGAGCGCCGCTTTGAACGAATTGATCGGGATATCCATGACGGGCCTTCACTTAAAAACCTTTGGGGCTTTCGGATCACGCACGAGTATGGTGTATTTGACAAGAGCCGTGACGTCAGATTGCGGATCTTTAGGGAGTTCACCCGCATCATGCGCCCATGGCTGGCCTATCTTCTGTGCTTTATCGGTGTGTGTGGTCATGCGTCGAGCGAGTTCGTCGCGCGGTTGGCCGACACCCCCGGGCCGGAATTCACGGTCTGGCGTTTTATGGTGGGTGGATCCTGCCTCTTGGTCCTGACACAGCTATGGCCTGGGCAGCACGATCTGCGCAGCCCGCTGCGCGAGAACGGTCTCCGTATCATTGCACTTTCCTGTTTTGGGATGACCCTTGGTCAGCTCTTTTTCCATTGGGCCCTCGACTTCACCTCGGTGGTTCAGGTCGCGACCATGGTGACCATGATGCCGATTTTTGTGGTCTTGGTGGATCGGGTGATCAATGGGGTCACGATTACGCGGCCCAAGCTGGTGAGCGGGGTCGGCGCCTTTTTCGGGGTTGCCTTTTTGCTATCGAACTCGGTCGATCAGAATTTTGCCTTTGACGCGCGCGACCTGATCGGCACTTTGATGGCGATGTTATGCGGGTTGCTGGGGGCAATCTATCTGGTTCTGGCAAAGCCACTGGTCCAGCAATACGGGCCTGTCCGAATGACGGCCTACAGCTTCGCGATTGGGTTCTTTTTCCTCTATGTCGTGGTGGGGACCGGGTGGGGAATCTGGGTTAATCCGCTATCTTTGGCAGATAAGGAACCGCATCAGATCGCGGGTATCATCACCATCGGCGTCTGGAATACGTGCATCGGTTTCGCAGTCTGGCTTGCCGGGCTCGCAAGCGCACCTGACAGTCAGAGAGCCAATTACCTGTTTTTCCTTAAACCCGTTATTGCGGCGTTTCTGGCGGTTGCCATTCTGGGCGATACACTCGGGATCATGCAAATTCTGGCGATCTTTGTGATCTGCTTCTGTGTCGGTTTGGAATATGTATGGACCAAGCGGCGAGTTCGCGTCATGGCGACTCAACCGGTCAAGTGAGCTTACCGCCGCCGATCAAGCGGCTATAGCAAGAAATTTTCGGGCTTGAAGCCAAAATCCTATTATTAATCACGTCAAAACATTGACATGTATGCACTTTCGGTCAGTAATGACGGCGCGACTCGCTGACGCATCCGCGTCTGCAGAAGTTCGACGAATGAGAAGATGAAAAGTTCCTTGGGAGGACGACCTAATGTTTAAGTTTCTTGCGAAACTGGGGGCGGTAGCCGCCGGCGCTGCCGTTATGGTAGCAGCGTCGGCGCCGGATGCCGAGGCCAAGAAGATCCGCTGGAAGATGCATGCGGCGTT
Organism: Pseudomonadota bacterium; assembly: GCA_039028555.1. Classification (GTDB taxonomy): domain Bacteria; phylum Pseudomonadota; class Alphaproteobacteria; order Rhodobacterales; family Rhodobacteraceae; genus Thermohalobaculum. The sequence continues at coordinate 7,588 of JBCCHW010000011.1, forward strand.
TGGCCAGAATGTTGCGGTGATCGGCCCGCCGCCGCATCGGATTGCAGACGCAGTGCGCCGCATGTCGGGTGGTGATTTCGACATTAAAGTTTTTGAGCCCGGCGCGCTTGCCGGTGGATATGCCTATTTCGACCCTGTCAGCCAGGGTGCCTTCGAAGCGGCCTTTGGGACACCTGGCGCGAACCAGGGAAAGAACTCGGTCTTTGCCTTTGCCTCGACCTGGCCCTTTGGCCCGGCAGCACCTGAATTTGTCGCCTGGTTCAAGTATGGCGGCGGGCAGGAACTGGTCGAAAAATACTATGCCCGGGACAATATCAAGTATCTGCTGTGTGGAATGATCCCGCCGGAAACCTCAGGCTGGTTCCGTGAGGAAATCACATCGCTCGATCAGCTCAAGGGCCTCAAAATGCGTTTCTTTGGCGTTGGTGCCAAGGTGATGCAGAAGTTCGGCGTTGCGACCCAACAGCTCGCCGGTGGTGACATCTATCCCGCGCTGGAGCTGGGCACGATCGATGCAACCGAGTTCTCGATGCCGGCAATCGACCGGTCTTATGGCTTCTATCAGATCGCGAAGTACAACTACTTCCCGGGCTGGCACCAGCAATCGACCTCGAACGAGTTGCTGATCAACATGGACAAGTGGAACGAGCTGCCCGACGCGTATCAGGCCATGCTTGAAACCGCTTGCGATGCCAGCATCTCGGAAATGATCGCTGACGGTGAGGCTTCTCAGTTCGAGGCGATGATCGCCAACGAGAATGACGGTGTGAAGAACGAAGTCTGGCCGCCGGAAATCCTCGATCAGTTCCGCGGTGCCTGGGAGGAAGTCCTGGCCGAGGAAATCGCGGCGAACCCTGATGTGGTCGAGCTGTGGGACAGCTACACCCGTTTCCATGAAGGCTACAAGGTCTGGGGCGACCGCGGCTATCTGAAGTAAGCCTGTAGCAGGTGGAGATGCGGGGTTGATCCCGCGTCCCCATTCATCACGCGCCGGCGCGGCCTCTCAGGTTCGCGCCGGCACTCCCACGCAACGTGGGCAGCAGGCGGTCTGCCTGCCGGGGGTTCCGAACACTGGAAAATATGCATGGATTTCTTGCTGAAGACTGCTGGCGTCTTTGACAAAATTGCCCGCGGAATAGGAAAGGCAGCGAGTTGGCTGATCGTGCCGCTGGTCTTTTTCATCATCTTTGACGTCGTTACGCGCAAGATCGACTGGATCAAGAACCTGTCGGCCGAGGTGACGATAAACTACGGCTATTCCGTTTCCTTTATCCTGCAAGATCTCGAATGGCACTTCCACGGTATGCTGCTCTTGCTGACCTTTGGCTTCGGCTATCTGATGAACGCGCATGTGCGGGTCGACATTTTTCGCGAGCATTGCAGCCGCCGCAGGCAGACCTGGATCGAAACCTTGGGGCTGATCATTTTTGCCATCCCGTTTCTTTTGGTGATGATCAAATTCTCGTTTGACATGGCCTATGCCTCCTTCCTTCAGGGAGAAGGGTCCGAGAGCCAGGTCGGCCTGGGCTGGCGCTGGATCATCAAATCGTTTCTCGTCTTCGGGTTTTTGGTCGCGCTGCTTGCGGCGCTGGCGACGCTCTTTAGATGCCTCGGCTATCTCTTTGGAAACCCGGCGCAGCATGCCGAAGCTGAACAGGGGATTCAGTTTTTTACTGATGTAGGGGTGTTGCCAAAGGTCGAACTCGACGAAAATGGTGTCGAAAAAACCGGCACCGGCAAGCCCGGCGGGGAGGGCTGAACCATGCTGGAATACTGGGAATGGTTCATCGACGACCATCTTTATGAATACATCGGCGCTTACATGTTCGTGGCGCTCGCGTTGGCACTGTTCACCGGCCTGCCGGTCGCCTTTGCGCTTGGTGGGATCTCGCTGATCTTTGGGCTGATTGCGGTCTGGATCGATGCAGTCGATTTCCAGGTCTTTTTCGCCGTGATCAACCGGGTCTGGGGCGGTGACGGGCAATCTGGCGCAGTGCAAAACCCGATCCTGGTGGCGATCCCGTGTTTTGTGTTCATGGGAACGATGCTCGAGAAATCGCGCGTGGCTGCGGATCTGTTGCACATTCTGCAGATCATGTTGAAGCGTGTTCCGGGCGGCCTTGCGCTGTCGGTTACCGTGATGGGGACGATCATGGCGGCGACCACCGGCATCATCGGCGCTTCGGTGGTGATGATGACACTGCTGGCGCTCCCGACCATGCTGAAGCGCGGCTATGATCCGGCACTGGCCACAGGGACCATTGCGGCCTCGGCGACGCTGGGGATTCTGATCCCGCCCTCGATCATGCTGGTTCTGATGGCGAACCTGTTGGTTGTATCGGTTGGAAACCTGTTCATCGGGGCGATCCTGCCCGGCCTTGTGCTGTCGGGTTTGTACTTTGTCTACATTCTGGTCCGTGCGTCGTTGAACCCTAGCATCGCGCCGCCGATCCGCGACGACGAGATCGACATGCAGCCCGGCAAGCCGATCAATATCCTGATCTATGTCGGGCTTTGTGTTTTTGCGGTGTTCCTCGCCTATGAGGGCGATGTCCTGGGTTTGTCCGAGGATATCAACTGGCCGCTGATGGCGTTCCTCGCGGTCTTCGGTATTTCGATGTTCATCGGCAAGCGGGAAGGCAACACGCTGTTTGGCGGGATCCTAAAGGGCTTCATGCCGCCGATCTTCCTGATCGTGCTGGTGTTGGGTTCGATCTTTGCCGGCTGGGCGACGCCGACCGAGGCGGCGGGCGTGGGGGCATTCGGCAGCATGATCCTGGCCTGGGTCAACGGGACGCTGACCTACAACGTCATGCGCGAGGTTTGTCACAGGACCGGCCTTACCACGGCGATGATCTTTTTCATCTTTGTGGGGGCAACGGCATTTTCGACCCTGTTCCGCAATGTCTATGGCGAGGATCTGATCATCGAGTTCATCGAATGGCTCGAACTTAGCCCGTGGCCGCTGTTGCTGTTGCTGATGTTCGCGGTGTTCATGCTGGGCTTCTTCTTTGACTTCCTCGAGATCACGCTGATCATTCTGCCTGTCTTTGCACCGGTGATCCGCGTGATGGCCCCGGCCTTTGCCCCGCATCTGGGCCTGGAGCCCGGGACCAATCAGGCGGCGATCGATTTTGTCGAGGATCAGGTCATATACTGGTTTGCCATATTGGTGGCCGTGAACTTACAGACAAGCTTCCTGACGCCGCCCTTCGGTTTTGCGCTCTTTTACATGAAGGGTGTCGCGCCAAGCTCGGTAAAAATGCAGGAGATCTATCGCGGGATCATTCCGTTCGTGACCCTGCAGGTGATCGGGATCCTGATCGTGCTGGAGTTCCCGCAACTGGCCTTGTGGCTGCCATCGCTGGTGTTTGGCAAATAGACACCGCTGCAACAGGCAGATTGGGGGCGCGTTCGTTCAGGCGGACGCGCCCTATCTGATTCAAGCGTGGCCGATGGCGTTCCCGCCGCTTCCACGAGATTCCAAGACTGTGCATGCCGACATTCGATATGTTCTTATTATGTTCTTGTATTTGCTCGAACTCCGGTAGCATTTTCCCCAATGAGTTCCATATTTATCCATCAAATTCCTCGATTTTCATTGCATTGTCCTGGTTGTGGCGTTACAAGAATTCCAAGGCACCTGCCGGGGTTAAAAAATACAAAGCAGGTTCATACAGGCATCCCGGCAGGCGCCCGGTGAACAACGAGGCAAGGCAACGCAGGCTAAACCGACAATGATCGGGGAGTTCATCGAGGGACAGGGGCGGACTGGCGAGCACTGGTCCGCCCCAATTTCGTTAAGAGGGGTTCAAGGGCGGGGAAATGGTCGACGAAGCGCTCGCGGATTTCTTTGTAGGCTGCTTCGAGCATCGCCTCGACGACAAGGGGCGGTGTTCACTGCCTAGTGATTTTCGCGACATTCTGCGCGGGCAGGACTCTGACGGAGCTTTCTTTCTGATTCCGCCCTATGCCGGGCGCGCGTGTCACTTTGCCGTGTCGCGCCAGGGCCTTGGCCGGATCATCAAGCGTCTGCCAGAGCGAGAATACGCCAGCCCCGGCGAGCTCGAGGCGACCCGGCGCCATTTCACCACCCGGTCAAAGCTGATCACCTACGAGGCCAATGGCCGTTTCATCCTTGCGCAGGCCCAGCGCGTATCCTTTGGGCTGCCAAAAGGCGGGGATCTGGTTTTTGCGGGCTATGGTGCGGTTTTTGAGATCTGGCCGAAAGCGGAGTTCGAACGCTCGGTTCCCGGCCCGGAGGTCGAGCCCGCGCCGATCGATCCATGGGAGCTTTGACCATGTCCTCCCCGCATCTCCCGGTTCTGCTCGACGAGGTGATTGCCGCGCTGGCCCCTGTCGAAGGGGGCGTGTTCGTCGATGGGACCTTTGGGGCGGGCGGCTACACTAGGGCCTTGCTGGAGGCGGGCGCGGCCCTGGTCATCGGCATCGACCGCGACCCGGACGCCGTTGCTGCGGGAAGTCGGCGCGTGCCGTCGGAGCGACTTGTTCTGGTAGAGGGGCGATTTTCCGAGATGGACCTGCTGGCGCGGGAGGCTGCTCCGGGTCCGGTTGCCGGTGTCGTTCTGGATATCGGCGTATCTTCGATGCAATTGGATCAGGCGGCCCGCGGTTTCTCGTTCATGCGGGATGGTCCATTGGACATGCGCATGGCGCAAAGCGGGCTGTCGGCGGGCGATCTGGTGAATGCTGCGGGCGAGCAATTGCTCGCCGATATCATCTTTCACTACGGAGAGGACCGGGCCTCGCGCCGGATCGCGCGGGCAATTGTCCAGGCCCGCGACCGGGCGCCCATTCGGCGAACAGGCGAACTGGCCGAGGTGGTGGCGGCCTGCCTTCCGGCCTCGCGCAAAGGCCAGGTTCACCCTGCCACGCGCACTTTTCAGGCGTTGCGCATCGCCGTGAATGACGAACTGGGCGAGCTCGCCCGTGCGCTCACCGCCGCCGAGCGGCTGCTGGAGCCGGGCGGGCGGCTTGGTATCGTAACCTTTCACTCGCTTGAAGACCGGATCGTTAAACGGTTCTTTCAGATCGCCAGTGGGCGAGAGGGGCAGGGCTCGCGCCATCTGCCGGCGCGCCGACCAGATGCGCCGCGTTTCGAAGCGCCAGCCAAGCCCGTCACGGCGGCCAGCGAAGAACTTGCGCGGAATCCACGCGCACGCTCGGCGCGCCTGCGTTCTGCAATTCGTACTCAGGCGCCCACGCTCGCAATTGATCCGCTGAGGCTGGGCCTGCCCAAGAAGATCGATCAACGAGCGTTGTTGGAGAATTGTCGATGAAGCGTTTTGGCCTGGGTCTCGGCCTGATTTCTGTGATTGCGGTCGCCGTTTGGACCTATCATGTCAACTATCGTACGCGACAGGCGTTCGACCGAATCTCGGATCTGCGCAGCGAGATGGCAGCAGAGGCGGAGGCCGTCCAGGTGCTGAAGGTCGAATGGGCCTGGCTGAACGCGCCTCAACGGCTCAAACGGCTGGTGAAAGAAAACAACGATCAACTCGGCCTCGTCCGGCTGGAGCCCCGGCGCTTTAGCTTTGTCGCCACCGTTCCCTTTCCACCGCCAGAGCCATTGGTCCCTGACCCGGGGGTCATGATCGCGCAACAGTTAGAAAAGCCCGATATGGCGGAGCTTGTGCCATCCTTCAGCGCGCCACAACCCGTTGCGCGGCCCCGCACGCAAGGCCTGACCCAGCAGGTCGCCTGGAGTGGGCAATGACCGACCTCGCCCGATCGAAAACCATGGGGCGCAAGGGCATCCGCCCTCGCGACGAGTGGCGGGTGATTCTGATGATGCTGGCCTTTGGCGTGGCCTATCTGGTGGCCGGGGCCCGGATGGGGGTGCTGGCTCTGCATGAGCCCGAAGAGCCGCGCATCGTGCGGGGCGATCGCGGGACGGATCCGGTAAGGGGCGAAATCCTGGACCGCAACGGCGTGCTGTTGGCGGGGAACCTGCCAGGGTGGTCGCTCTATGCGGATCCGCATTTTGTCTTCGACCCGGAGGCCACTGCCGGGCAGCTATTCGATATTTTGCCGAGCGTTCCGCGCGAGCGTCTAACGAAGCTTTTGACCAAGGACAGCCGTTTTGTTTGGATCAAGCGCCCCATCACCCCGCGCCAGCGTCAGGCCGTGCTTGAGCTCGGCAACCCCGGGCTGATGTTTGCCGCGCGCGAGGTGCGGGTCTATCCCTCGGGCCGCCTGGCTTCGCATGTTCTGGGTGGTGTCAAGGCCGAGAACGAGGGCGTGAACTTTGCCGAACTGGTCGGGAACTCGGGCGTCGAGCTTTCGGAGAACGAACGGCTCTCCGATCCGTCGCGCTCGGCAGAGCCCCTGCAGCTCTCGATCGACAGCGCGGCGCAGATGACCATGGAGGAAGTGCTGCGCGCCGCGGTAGACTATTACGGAGCCAAGGGCGCGGCAGGTGTCTTGATGGATGTGCGAACGGGCGAGTTGCTCGCTCTGGCTTCATTGCCCGATTTCAACCCCAATCTGGCCCGAAAATCCTTTACCGGCGAGGCAGCCTATAACCCGCGGTTTAATCGCGCGGCGCAGGGACTCTACGAGCTCGGCTCGACCTTCAAGGTGCTGACGACCGCCATGGCGCTGGAGTTGGGGTTGGCCGATCCCGACACCATGCTCGATACCCGTACGCCGGTCAGCTATGGCCGCAACCGGTTCCGGGACCATGGCAGGATCCGCGACCAGCAATCGGTAACGGATGTGGTGGTACGCTCGTCGAATGTGGGGTCGATCCGGCTGGCACTGGCTGTGGGAACCAAGCGCTTCAAGGACGGCTTGCGCAAGTTGGGAATGTTCGAGGCGGTCCCGCTGGAACTGGCCGAGGCACAACAGGCGCGCCCGCGATATCCCAGAAACTGGACCGATCTGACGACCATCACCGCCAGTTTCGGTCATGGGATCTCGGTCTCGCCGATCCATCTCGCCGCGGCCTATGCGACGTTGGCAAACGAGGGTCGGCGTGTAACACCGACCCTGATCAAGGGCGGGAATGCGCCGGGTGAGCATGTCTATTCACCGCGGACGTCGCGCCAGATGATGCGGATTCTGCGCCAGGTGGTCTATCGCGGCACGGCGCTGCGGGCGGACATTCCGGGCTATGAACTGGGCGGCAAAACCGGGACGGCGGAGAAATTCAAACCAGAGGGTGGCTACTACCATGACCGTGTCATCTCGACCTTTGCCGGGGTATTCCCGACCTCGAAGCCGCGTTATGTGATTCTGGTGTCGCTGGATGAGCCGACGGATCCCGACAGTGGCAAACGTGAAGCCAGCCGTACCGCCGTTCCGGTGGCGGGCGAGGTTGTGCGCCGGGTGGCGCCGCTGTTGGGCGTGCGCCCGTTGACCGGCGCGCCGGCCAAGCGGCGATACGAGAGCATTCCGGTGGGCCTGCCCGCCGAACTGGACGATTGAGGGCAACAATGGGCGACGCGACGGCACCGGCGCATACGTTCCAGGGCCTGGGCCTTATGCGGCTGGAATGCGAGGGTGCGCCGGCCCAGCCCGACACGCCCGTCCGCGCATTGGCCGTCGACAGCCGCGAGGTGAAGGACGGCGATCTTTTTGTTGCCATCCGGGGCACACAGCGCGATGGCGCCGAGTTCGTGCAATACGCCGTGCGGCAGGGAGCCTCAGGAATCTTGATTCCTCGGGCGGGATTGGCTGTCGCACGCCGTGATATCGGCTCGTTGCCCGTGCCGTTCTTCCTCTCTGAAACGCCCCGGGCCGAGCTGGCGCGCCTGGCATCGGTCTTCTATCCCGAACAGCCGGGCGTGATCGCCGCGATCACCGGAACCAACGGAAAAACCTCGACAGCGCACTTCCTGCGCCAGATCTGGGAGGCCGCCGGGCTGCGCGCCGCGGCCTTTGGTACGACGGGCGTCGAGGGCACAGGCTTTGAGGAGCCTTTGAAACATACGACGCCCGAGCCGATTACCCTGCATGCGCTACTGTCGCGTTTGGCGGCAAAGGGGTGCACCCATGCGGCGATGGAGGCGTCGTCCCACGGGCTGGTCCAGCACCGTCTGGACGGTGTGCGCCTGACCGCAGCGGGGTTCAGCAATCTCAGCCGTGACCACATGGACTATCACGAGACGCATCAGGATTACATCGATGCCAAGATGCGCCTGTTCGATGCTGTTCTTCCAACCGACGGCACGGCTGTGTTGAACATCGACGATCCCGTCGGCGCCGTTGCCCGGGATCTGGCAGTGAGCCGGGGGCAGGGGATTATCACCGTCGGCCGTGCAGATGCCGCATTGCGGATCGGCGAGATCCATTTCGAGCATGGCGGGCAACAGGTGGTGTTTCACTGGCAGGGGGGCGAGTATCCAACACGGCTTTCACTGGTGGGCGCGTTTCAGGCTGACAATGTCGCGTTGGCCGCGGGCCTTGCAATCGCCACTCGCGTGCCCGCGGAGGTGGTTTTTGCTGCCTTGCCGGGTCTGGCCGGCGTCAAGGGTCGGATGGAGCATGTGGCGAGCCGGGCCAACGGCGCGGCGATTTATGTCGACTATTCTCACACACCGGGCGCGCTCGAGGCCGCGATCGCGGCGTTGCGGCCTCATTGCGCCGGGCGTCTGATTGTCGTTTTTGGCGCCGGGGGAGATCGCGACCCCGGCAAGCGCCCGCTGATGGGCCGCGCCGTGGCGGCGTGGGCCGATCATGGGATCATCACCGACGACAACCCGCGCGGCGAGGATCCTGCGACGATCCGTGCTGCGGTCCGCGAGGGATGTCCCGAAGGCGAAGAGATCGGCGACCGCGCCGAGGCGATCCTCGCCGGTATCGATGCGCTCAAATCCCCGGGCGATTGTCTGTTGATCGCCGGCAAAGGTCACGAACAGGGGCAGGTCGTCGGCGGCGAGATCCTGCCCTTTGACGACGGCGAGCAAGCCCGCGCAGCAGTGATTGTTCTGGACGGGATGGGGGTGGGCGCATGAGCTTTCTTTGGACCGCCGGTGCCCTTGCCGCCGCGACGGGCGGGCGCTGGCTTGGCGACTGCGCCGGTGTGACCGGTATCTCGATCGACACCCGTAGCATCTCTGCCGGGGATCTGTTCATTGCGCTGGCAGGAGAGAACCACGACGCCCATGACTTTGTCGCCGACGCGCTTGGCAAGGGGGCAGCGGCGGCGATCGTCGGCCGCACCCCTCGCGATGTGGCGCCAGAGGCACCTTTGCTGTTGGTCGACGACATTCAAACAGCGCTCGAGGCACTGGGGAACGCCGGGCGGACGCGTTCGGCAGCAAAGGTGATCGCGGTGACGGGATCGGTGGGCAAGACGTCGACCAAGGAGATGTTGCGCACCATGTTGGCCGGTCAAACGCGGGTGCATGCCGCCGTGAAGAGCTTTAACAACCATTGGGGCGTTCCGATCACCCTGGCACGCATGCCGGTGGAGACCGAGGTCGCGGTGATCGAGATCGGCATGAACCACCCGGGCGAGATTGAACCGCTGAGCGAAATGGCGGCACCCGATGTGGCGCTCATCACGACCGTCGAGGCTGTGCATCTTGCCGCTTTTGATGGGATTGAGCAGATTGCGGACGCCAAGGCCGAGATCTTTGCCGGACTGGCGCCCGATGGCGTCGCGATCCTGAATCGCGACAACGGGCAGTTTGACCGGCTCGCTGCCCAGGCGCCGGGAAAGATCGTCACCTTTGGCAAGACCGCGGATTTGTCGTTGATCAAGACGGACATTCGCGGGGAAAGCACGTTGGTAGAAGCCGAAATCGGCGGCAACCGGATCGCCTTCGAGATCGGTGTCGCCGGTACGCATTTCGCAATGAATGCGGTTGCCGCGCTGGGTGCCGTCGAGGCCGTGGGAGCGGATGTGGCGTCAGCAGCGCAGGCGCTCGCCGGCTGGACGCCACCCGATGGGCGGGGTCGGCGCGAGCGGATCGCTCTCGGAGGTGAGAATACCGGCGCCGAGATCATGCTGATCGACGACAGCTACAATGCCAACCCGGCGTCGATGCGCGCGGCTTTGGCGGTTCTCGCCGCGACTGAAGTGGGCGAGAGGGGCGGTGGCCGCGGTCGCAGGATCGCTTTCCTGGGCGATATGCTCGAACTGGGGCCAGGCGAGAGATACTTTCATGCCGCGCTTGCGCAATTGCCCGAGATTGCGGGGATCGACCTTGTTCACAGCTGCGGGCCCCTGATGGCGCATATGCATCAGGCGCTGCCCCAGCAGAAACGCGGCACCTGGGCAGACAACAGCGCCGAACTGGCAGCCGGAATAATGCGCCACCTTGACGCCGGCGATGTTTGCATGGTCAAGGGCTCGCTCGGATCGAAAATGGCGGTGGTGGTCAAAGCCATCCGCGCGCTCGGCCAGGCGGCAAGTGCTCAGGAGACGTGAATGCTAACTTATCTCACCCAGCTCAGCGATGGCGGCGATGTTTTCAACCTTTTTCGCTACATCACGTTCCGGGCCGGAGGCGCGTTTCTGACAGCGATGCTGTTCGGATTCCTGTTCGGCCGGCCGATCATTGACTTGCTGCGCCGAAAGCAAAAGAAGGGCCAGCCAATCCGCGACGACGGACCCGAACGCCACATTGTCGAAAAAGCAGGCACGCCAACCATGGGTGGTGTGATCATTCTGGGCGGCATCGTGATCTCGACGCTGTTATGGGCGCGGCTCGATAACGGCTTTGTATGGATCGTGCTGATGGTGACCGTTGGCTTTGGCCTGATCGGTTTCGCCGACGACTTTGCCAAGGTTTCAAAGTACAGCACCAAGGGTGTTCCGGGAAAGGTGCGGCTCGGTCTTGGCCTGCTCATCAGCCTGATTGCGGCGATCTGGGCGACCGCGATTCAACCCGCGTCCTTGCAGGAGACAGTTGCGCTGCCGGTTTTGAAGGATACGCTGATTGATCTCGGTTACTTTTATGCGCCCTTCGCGATGCTGGTGATTGCAGGCAGCGCCAATGCGGTGAACCTGACCGACGGGCTCGACGGGCTGGCGATCATGCCGGTGATGATTGCGGCAGGATCGTTTGCGGTCATCTGCTATGTCGTCGGGCGGACGGACTTCACTGAGTATCTGGGTATCCACTATGTGCCCGGCACCGGCGAGATTGCGATTATCTGCGCGGCGGTGATTGGGGCGGGGCTGGGGTTCCTTTGGTACAACGCGCCGCCGGCGATGGTTTTCATGGGCGATACGGGCTCGTTGGCGCTGGGCGGCGCGCTGGGCGCCATGGCCGTCGCGTCAAAGCACGAAATCGTTCTGGCGATCATCGGCGGGCTATTCGTTCTTGAGGCCGTAAGTGTGATCGTACAGGTGGCGAGCTTTAAGATGACGGGCAAGCGGGTGTTCCGTATGGCACCGATCCACCACCATTTTGAACAGAAAGGCTGGGCCGAGCCGACCATTGTCATCCGTTTTTGGATCATCGCCGTGATCCTGGCGATGATCGGACTCGCGACGTTGAAGCTGAGATGAAACACGCATTCGCATATCATCGCCCGCGCCGTGGCCTGATCGAGGCTGGGGTCTCGTGATCCCGCTGACCGCATATGCGAGCCAATCTGTCGGTGTCTTGGGGCTCGGCAAGTCGGGGCTCTCCGCCGCGCGCGCGCTCAAGGCGGGCGGGGCGACGGTCTTTTGTTGGGATGACGATGAAGGGCGGCGCGAGGCTGCGGTGGCCGAGGGGTTGGCGCTGGCTGATCTGCGCCGGCCGCGAGAGGCAGGGGCGCTCGATCTGCTCATCACCTCCCCCGGCATTCCGCATCTCTATCCAGAGCCGCACCCGGCGGTGCTCGCCGCCTGGCGCGTGGGCGTGCCGGTCGACAACGATATCAGCCTCTTCTTCCAAGCATTGGCAGACCCGGACCGCGAGGGGGCCGATGAGGGTGAGGTGAAGGTGATCTGCGTCACCGGCTCGAATGGCAAGTCGACGACCACCGCCCTGATCCATCATCTGTTGGTCGCTGCTGGTCGCCATGCGCAGATCGGTGGAAACATCGGGCGCGGGGTGCTTGATCTCGACAATCCAGGCCCGGGTGAGGTTGTGGTGTTGGAGCTCAGCTCCTATCAACTCGAACTCGCCCGCACGCTTGCGCCGGATCTGGCGGTTTTTTTGAACCTTTCTCCCGATCATCTTGGCCGCCACGGCGGGCTGGGCGGTTACTTTGCCGCTAAAAAACGGCTGTTTGAGCAGGGCGCGCCAGATCGCGCGATCATCGGTGTTGACACGGTCGAGGGAAAGTTCCTCGCCAACACCATCGGCCCGGAGGCGATTACCGTCGCGACCACCGAGAAACTGCGCGGCGAGGGCTGGTCGGTTTTTATGAGCAAGAACCACCTCACCGAATGGCGCGGTGGTAAACAGATGGCGGCTATCGATATGCGCGAGGCGCCGGCACTGGTGGGCACCCATAACCATCAGAACGCCTGTGCCGCTTATGCCGCGTGCCGTGCGGTCGGCGTTGCGCCCCGGCGCTTGGAGGCCGGGCTCGCAAGCTTTCCTGGTCTTGCCCACCGGTTGGAGCGGATTGCAACGATCGACGAGATCACCTTTGTCAATGACTCAAAGGCAACCAATGCGGATGCGGCGGAGAAGGCGTTGCTCAGCTATCAGAACATCCGCTGGATCCTGGGTGGGCAGGCCAAGGAGGGTGGCATCACCGCGCTAACCGGTCTCTTTGATCGGGTCAAAAAGGCCTATCTGATCGGCGAATGCGCCCCCGAATTCAGCGCGACACTGAACGGTACGCCACACGAGAATTGCGGGGATCTGGCATGTGCCGTCGCGCGCGCGCGCGCCGAGGCGGAGCCTGGCGATACGGTTCTGCTGGCACCGGCGGCGGCCAGTTGGGACCAGTTCGCCAGCTTTGAAGCCCGCGGCGAGGCTTTCCGTGCCTTGATCATCCCCCAACCGGAGGCGGAAACATGACCGAGATGACCTATCGCACCCGCGCTCAGAGCCAGAGCAACAGCTCGGTTCTGGGAGATTGGTGGCATTCGGTCGATCGCTGGTCGCTGGGGGCCGTGGTGCTGTTGATGGCGATCGGGTTGGTCCTGTCGCTGGCGGCATCACCGCCCTTGGCGCATAAGAACGACCTCTGGACGTATCACTATGTGGCCCGCCACGCGGTGTTCATGGTGATCGGATTTGGTATTCTTGCCTCTGTCTCGATGTGCAGCATCAGGATGGTGCGGCGCCTAGGTGTGATGTTGTTTCTGGGCTTCTGGCTCGCTACGGCGTTTTTACCTGTCTTTGGCACCGACTTCGGCAAGGGGGCCTTTCGCTGGTACTCGCTGGGCTTTCTGTCCTTGCAGCCCTCCGAGTTCCTCAAGACCGGATTCGTGGTGGCCATGGCCTGGATGATGGCCGGGAGCTTTGAAAAGAACGGGCCACCGGGGCTGACGATTTCCGGGATCGTGGCCGTATTGATTGCCGCGATGCTGGCGATGCAGCCCGATTTCGGCCAGGCGATGCTGGTGCTGGGGGTCTGGGCGGCGATGATCTTTGTGGCAGGGGCCCGGATCTGGGTGCTGATGGGGTTGGGCGCCTTTATCTCGGTCGGAGGCTGGCTCGCCTATCACAATTCCGAGCATTTCGCCCGGCGGATCAACCTCTATTGGACCGAGCAACTCGACCCGCACACCCAGCTCGCCTATGCGCAGACCGCAATACGCGAAGGCGGCCTGTTCGGCGTCGGCGTCGCGCAGGGGCAGGTCAAATGGACACTGCCTGATGCCCATACCGATTTTATCATTGCGGTTTCGGCGGAGGAATTTGGTCTGCTCTTCACGCTGCTGATCCTCGCGATTTTTCTCTTTATCACCTTGCGCGCGCTGGCCCGCCTTGCGGAGGAGCGCGACGCCTTTGTGCGTCTTGCCGGTACGGGGATGGCGGTGCTCTTCGGCCTGCAGGCCTTTGTCAACATGTCGGTTGCCATCCGGCTGTTGCCTGCAAAGGGGATGACGCTGCCTTTCATCTCCTATGGCGGATCATCGATGATGGCGGCCGCGCTGGCGATGGGCGTCTTGCTGGCGCTAACGCGGACCCGTCCCCATGACGCTGCCGCGGATCTCAGGAACTCATTGTGACCATGCCCCTGCTGGTGATCGCTGCGGGAGGGACCGGCGGACATATGTTTCCCGCCCAGGCGCTGGCTGAGGAGATGCTGCGCCGCGGCTGGCGTGTGCGCCTGTCCACCGACGACCGTGGCGCGCGTTACGCGACCGGCTTTCCCGAGGCGGTCGAGAAACAGGTGGTTCGCGCGGGGACTTTTGCGCGGGGCGGCATCTCGAAACTGTTGGCGCCATTTCAGATTGCCATGGGTGTAATCAGCGCGGTTCGCCGCATGCGTTCCGAGCGTCCCGACTGTGTTGCGGGTTTTGGCGGCTATCCTGCGCTGCCGGCCATGACGGCAGCCTGGATCCTAAGCCGTCCGCGGCTGGTGCATGAACAGAACGGTGTGTTGGGCAAGGTCAACGAGCTTTTCGCCCGGCGGGTGCATGCGGTTGCCTGCGGAACCTGGCCAACGAAACTGCCACCAGGGGTCGAGGCTGTGCATACCGGTAATCCGCTGCGCAGCGCCATCTCGGCAAAGGCGGGGTCAACCTACACGGCGCCGGGTGCGGATGCGTTGAACGTATTGGTGACCGGTGGCAGCCAGGGCGCCCGAGTTCTATCCCAGATCGTGCCATCCGCCTTGATTGCGTTGCCCCTGGAGATGCGCATGCGGCTGCGGGTCGCGCATCAGGCCCGGCCCGAAGACCTCGACACAGTTGTTCGCAGCTACAAGCTCGCCCGGATCGATGCCGTCGTCGAGCCCTTCTTTACGGATATGCCTGAACGCCTCGGCGCCGCGCAATTGATCATCGCGCGCTCTGGCGCCTCGACGGTGGCGGATATTGCGGGGGTCGGTCGTCCCTCAATCCTGATCCCGCTGGCCATCGCGAAGCGCGACGAGCAAACCGCGAATGCTCGCGGTCTTGTCGCCGTCGGGGCCGCGACCCTGGTGCCAGAGCCCGAACTGGATGCCGAGCGGTTGACCTCCGAGGTCCTGGCGATCCTTCAAGACCCCGAACGGGCCAGTGCCATGGCAAAGGCTGCGTGTGATCAGGGACGCCCTGATGCGGCCCAGCGTCTCGCTGATCTGGTCGAGACGCTTGCGGCGGCACAGCCGGCCTGATACCTGCGGCGCCAGAAAACGCAAGGAGACACCATGAACCCGCCGACAGCGCTTCCCATCGATATCGGACCTATTCACTTTGTGGGAATCGGCGGGATCGGGATGTCGGGGATTGCCGAAGTGATGCTCAATCTTGGCTATCGCGTGCAGGGATCGGATTTGCGCGAGAGCCCGATCACCGAGCGCCTCCGCGCGCTTGGTGGCACGATCTTCATCGGCCAACGCGCCGAAAACCTGGGCGATTCCGGGGTGGTGGTGATCTCATCGGCGATCAAGGAAGGCAATGCGGAACTTGACGCCGCGCACGGGCGGGCGCTGCCCGTGGTGCGCCGGGCCGAGATGCTGGCGGAACTGATGCGGCTTCGCTGGAACGTTGCCGTGGGGGGGACCCATGGCAAGACGACCACCACCTCGCTGGTCGCCGCCCTGCTGGATGCCGGTGGCGAGGACCCGACCGTGATCAACGGCGGGATCATCCATGCATATGGCTCCAACGCCCGCAAGGGTGAGGGGCGCTGGATGGTGGTCGAGGCGGATGAGAGCGACGGGACTTTTGTGAAATTGCCAGCGACCATCGCCGTCGTCACCAATATCGACCCGGAGCACATGGATCACTACGGCACGGTCGATGCGCTGCGCGACGGGTTCGATGCCTTTGTCTCGAACATACCCTTTTACGGCGCCCTCGTCGCCTGCATCGATCATCCCGAAGTGCAGAGCCTGATCGGGCGGGTACGCGACCGGCGGGTCGTGACTTATGGCACGTCGCGCCAGGCAGATCTTCGCGCCGAGAGGCTGCGCTACGATGACGGCCAGATGTGTTTCGACGTTGTGCTGCGCGGTGGGGAACGACATGCGATGTCGCTGCCGATGCCGGGCGAGCACAATGTGCTCAATGCACTAGCCGCGATCGGAGTTGCGCGCGAGCTAAAGATCTCGATGGCGGATATCGCCCGCGGTCTCGCCGAGTTTGACGGTGTGAAGCGGCGTTTTACCCGAGTCGGCGAGTGGAACGGCGCAGCGATTATCGACGATTATGGCCACCACCCGGTCGAGATCTCGGCGGTTTTAAAGGCCGCGCGATCGGCCGTGAGCAGGGCCGGTGGAAAGGTGATCGCGATCCATCAGCCCCACCGCTACAGTCGGCTCAGCGACCTGTTTGCCGAGTTTTGCGCCTGTTTCAACGACGCCGACGTCGTCGCGATCACGGATGTGTTCGCAGCGGGCGAAGACCCGATCGACGGTGTCAGCCGCGACGCGTTGGTCGGCGGGCTGCGCGCCCATGGCCATCGCGGCGCCCACGCGATCAAAGCGCCTGACGGAATGGCGGACTTCGTCCGCGCACACACTGCACCCGGCGATCTGGTGGTGTGCCTTGGTGCGGGCACGATCTCGGGCTGGGCGAACGCCTTGCCCGGGGAATTGAAGGACTGATTGGGGCGGTGCGTCGCGGCTGTTACTCAGATCGCTGTATCGACGGCAGCCCGGCCGAGGGGCCAACACCGTGACAAGTTTTCTCCCCGCAGATGCGGATCTTCGCGGCAGGCTGACCGAGAGACGCCCGCTCGCCCCGATGACCTGGCTGCGCGTGGGCGGTACGGCAGAGGTTCTGTATCAGCCGGCCGATCTCGAAGACCTGGCGTACTTTATGGCTGCGCTACCAGAGGAGGTAACGCTGACGCCGTTGGGCGTTTGTTCGAACCTCATCATCCGGGACGGCGGCTTGCCGGGCGTCTCGATCCGCCTCGGGCGGGCATTTGGCGGGCTCGAGATTCTGCCGGGCGCGCGGCTACGTGTGGGAGCGGCCATGTTGGACGCACATCTCGCCAAACGGGCCGCGGAGGCCGGGATCGCCGGACTGGAGTTTCTCCGCACAATTCCGGGATCGCTTGGCGGTGCCGTGATGATGAATGCCGGCTGCTATGGGTCCTATACCGCGGATGTGATCGAAGAGGTCACCGTGGTGGCGCGCGATGGCGCGGTTCGGGTGCTCAAACCGGCCGAGATCGGATTCGCCTATCGCAGCTCCTCGCTGCCGCCGGGCGCGGTTGTCGTCGAAGCAGTCCTGAAGGGGAGGCCTGGCGATGCCGGCGCAATCGAGGCGCGAATGGATGAAATGCTTGCCAAACGAGCCAAAGGGCAACCGGTTGACGCGCGTTCCTGTGGATCCACCTTTCGCAACCCCGCCGGCTATTCCTCTACCGGCGCAGCAGACGACCCGATGGACCTGAAGGCCTGGAAACTGATCGATGATGCCGGGTGCCGGGGGTTGCGCGTCGGCGGTGCCCAGATATCCCCGAAACACTCGAATTTTCTGGTTAACACCGGCGGGGCTACGGCGCGTGACCTTGAAACGCTCGGCGAGGTTGTCCGAGCGCGTGTAAAAACAACATCCGGCTACGATTTGATCTGGGAAATACAGCGCCTGGGCGTTATGCTGCCACAATAGTCGGCAATGATCCGGCGTGCGCTGACCTGACGGCAAAGATCAGGCGGCAGTGAATTTGAGGCGCGAATGTCGAGCAGGGCAAAATCGCGCGTCGCAGTGCTTAAGGGTGGCCCATCGGCCGAGCGGGAAGTCTCGCTGGTTTCGGGCCGCGAATGTGCGATTGCATTGCGGCGCATCGGATATGACGTCGTCGAAATAGACGCCGGCGCGCATGTGGTACGCGATCTTCAGGACGCAAAGCCAGACGCAGTTTTCAACGCGCTTCATGGGCGTTGGGGCGAAGATGGATGCGTTCAGGGCCTGCTCGAATGGCTCGAGCTTCCCTACACGCACTCCGGTGTTCTGGCCTCGGCACTTGCGATGGACAAGCCGCGGGCCAAGCAGGTCTTTGCCGCCCATGACCTCCCGATCATGACCAGCCTGTTGGCGTCCAGACAGGAGGTTGCCGCGAGCCATCCGATGCAGCCGCCTTATGTGGTCAAACCCCACAACGAAGGCTCGTCCGTCGGGATCTACTTCGTCCACGAGCATGCGAATGGTCCAGCTCAGCTCGATGACAATGCGCCGGATGTGCTGATGGTCGAGAAGTTCGTCCCTGGGCGAGAGATGACCACATCGGTCATCGGGGCGCCCGGAGAGGAGCGGGCACTGGCCGTGACCGATATCATCTCGAATACCGGGTGGTACGATTACGAGGCGAAGTATTCTGCAGGCGGCTCCGATCACGTGGTGCCCGCTGAGATTCCGAAAGAAGTTTATGATGCCTGTCTCGCTCATGCCGTAACCGCTCATCGGGCGCTCGGGTGCCGGGGGTTGTCGCGCTCGGACTTTCGCTGGGACGAGCAAAAAGGCCTGGACGGGCTGATCATTCTCGAGACAAACACGCAGCCGGGAATGACGCCCACCTCACTGTCGCCCGAGCAAGCCCAGCATTGTGGAATATCTTTCGACGCCCTTTGTCAGTGGCTTGTGGAGGATGCCTCATGCGGGAGGTGAATTCCGATGCCGGGCACCCGAAGCCTGCGAGGCCTTCTGGCCCCGGGCTTTCCAAAACCCATTACCGCTGGGAGCGCGGCTGGGCCGTAAGGGCGCGGCGGATTGCAATGATCTACTTCCCCGCGATCGTCCTGTGCCTCGCCGCCTGGTGGGTCGCGAGGAATGATGCGTTGAAGGCTTCTATCCGGTCCGAAGCATCGGCGATGCTTGACGAAGCGATGCGTGACCCGAACCTCGCGGTTCATCTTGTGCGTGTCTCGGGTGGAAGCCCGGCGCTGCGGGCGTACCTGACTGAAAAGCTCCAGCCGTTGGTCGGCGTCTCCTCGATGCGGCTCGATGTGGGGCGGCTTAGGCAGGATGTGGAGGCGCTGGGGCCCGTCCATTCAGCCAGTGTGTCGCTCAGCCCGAAAGGCATCCTCAAGGTCGCGGTGATCGAACGCTATCCGGCCGCCCTCTGGCGGGATTTCGCGGGTTCTCTCTTTGTCGTGGACCGGAAGGGCGTGGTGATTTCGCCGGCGGCGGCCCGGGCCGACTTTCCCGATCTCGTCGTGTTGCTTGGCGAGGGGGCGCTCAGGAACGTGCCCGAAGCATTGTCGGTGATCGACGCGGCGCCGCTGTTTACGCCCCGCCTTCGCGGGATGGTGCGTGTGGGCGAGCGTCGCTGGGACATGGTGCTCGATCGGGATCAGACGATCATGCTGCCGTCGGAAGGCGCGCCCGAAGCAGCTGCCAGGGTCATGGCACTCTCGATGGGAGAGAATGAGCTCGCCGATCGTGATCTCAGCGTGATCGATATGCGCGATGCCGCACGCCCCGTGCTGAGGATGACACCACGAGCCGCCGAGAGCTGGCTCACCGAGCAGGCGTCGGAGCCCGAAGAGGGAGAGGACACATGATGTTCGAACAGGTCTCGCTCTACCGAACGCAGCGTCAAAGGCTGGCGACCGCCATGCGCCGTGGTCGGTTGGCTGTACTGGATATCGGCACCTCGAAAATCACCTGCCTGATCCTGCGGCTAGACCCAGCGCGCCTTGCGAATTCGGTCGAGCGGGACCGGTTGGGGACGTCGCTGTTCGGTGCCGTCGAGGTTGTGGGTGCGCGCACGGTTCAATCCCGCGGGGTGCGCCGCGGCGAGATCGTCGATATGGATGAGGCGGCGCGGGCAATTCGGCTGGCCTTGCTGACGGCTGAAAAGATGGCAGCCGAAAGGGTTGAGCGGGTCGATCAGGTGGTTGTGGGTTTTTCCGGCGGGCGGCCGGAGAGCTTCTCGACCATTGGCGAGGTCGAAACCGAAACCGGCCAAGTGACCGACCGCGATATCTCGCGCGCGCTGGGAGCTGCGATGTGCCCCCCGATCGGCGGGGGACGGCAGATTCTTCACGCCCAACCGGTGGAGATTTCGGTCGATTACCAGACGGGAATCACCGACCCGCGCGGCATGTCGGGGCGGAATCTTTCGATGGCGCTTCACGTAATGGCGGTGGATGCGAGGCCGCTCGCAAATCTGATGGAGTGCGTTCGACAATGCGATCTCGACCTCGCGGGCGTCGTTTCGGCGCCTTACGCAAGTGCGCTTTCGGCTCTGGTCGAAGATGAGCAGCGCACCGGCGCGGTCTGTATCGACATGGGCGGTGGCTCTACCTCGATTTCCGTCTTTCTGCGCGATCAGCTGATCTGTGGCGGGCAGATACGTTTTGGCGGCGAGCATGTAACATCGGACATCGCCGGAGGCCTCCTGATGCGCCGGGCGACGGCAGAACGGATCAAGACGATGCGCGGCGGGGTCATCCCGACCGGCGTCGATGATCGAGAGATGATCGATGCGCCGCAAATAGGTGAAGAGGATCAGCCAGATCGCCGGCAAATCTCGCGCGGTATGTTAATCGGAGTGATCCGCCCCCGGATGGAAGAGATCATGCGCGAGGTGCGCACACAAATGGCCGAATTGGGGGTTCACGAGATGCCCGGATGTTCGGTCGTTCTCACAGGGGCGGCCTGCCAGATGCCCGGGGTGGATGAGCTTATCACCCGTTATCTGGGCCGCCGACCCCGGATCGGCCGTCCGCTCAGGATCGCGGGACTGCCCCAGGCGATGGCGGGGCCGGAGTACTCGACGGCCGTGGGTCTGGCGATGTATTCGCTCAAGCCTCATGATGAGCTTTGGGACTTTGAGACCCCAAGACCTATGTCAGCACGTGGCCGCGCAACCGAGATGTTGCGGTGGATACGTACATCATGGTGAAATGACGCGTGACGTCACTGTGCTTTTGAGGTACGGTGGCAACAACAAAAACAGGCAAAATAAAACATCTATTGATCCGGAAGAGGCGGATCGCGAGCAGTGAAAAGGCAAAATCGATGGTGTTGAACTTCCAGGAACCTGAAGAACACGATCTTCATGCGCGTATCGCCGTATTTGGCGTTGGCGGCGCGGGAGGCAATGCGGTCAATAACATGATCGACAAACAACTGCCCGGTGTTGAATTTGTCGCTGCAAACACCGACAGCCAGGCGCTGAAACACTCAAAGGCAGACCGCACGATCCAGTTGGGCGCTGGCCTGACCAAGGGTTTAGGTGCCGGGTCCAAGCCAGAGGTCGGATACACTGCCGCTGAGGAAAGCCTCGAAGAGATCATGAACCATCTCGACGGCTGCCACATGTGCTTTATCACCGCCGGCATGGGTGGGGGCACGGGCACGGGCGCAGCACCTGTCGTCGCACGATGTGCGCGCGAGATGGGCATCCTGACGGTTGGCGTCGTGACCAAGCCGTTCCAGTTCGAGGGCACCCGGCGTATGAAACTCGCCGAGATGGGTGTCGACGAAATGCAAAAGGTCGTGGACACGCTGATTGTGATCCCTAACCAGAATCTGTTCCAGGTCGCCTCGGAAAAGACGACGTTTGTCGAAGCGTTCGTGATGGCCGATGATGTGCTCTATCAGGGTGTGCAGGGGGTCACCGACCTGATGGTGCGCCCGGGCATGATCAACCTCGATTTCGCCGATGTCCGCTCGGTTATGGAAGAGATGGGCAAGGCGATGATGGGCACGGGCGAGGCCGATGGCGAGACCCGGGCCATCGATGCAGCTGAAAAGGCCATAGCGAACCCGCTTCTCGATGAAGTCAGTCTGAAAGGCGCGCAGGGCGTGCTGATCAACATTACAGGCGGCTATGACCTTACCCTGTTCGAGATGGATGAAGCTGCCAATCGGATCAAGGATGAGGTGGACAAGGACGCGCTGATCAAGTTTGGCTCGACAATCGACCCCGATATGGAAGGCAAGATGCGTGTCTCGGTCGTCGCGACGGGTATCGACGCAGAAGTGTTGCAGTCGCGATTGCCCACGGAAAATCCACCGCGCCGCAAGCCGGCGGAAACGGATCGTGAGTTGATCGATGCCGTGCGCAATATCCGCCCTGCGTCACGGGTTGCGTCGACCCCGGCTCCCGAAATCGAGGAACCAATTGCCGAACCGACGATCGAGGACGCACCGGCCGCCGCCGAAATGGCGGACTCGCCAGAGGCGGCCCAGCCTGCTGTTGCAGCCGAACTGGCGTATGAGGCCAAGGCCGCAACAACGCCGTCGCCCGCCGATATTCAGGCGCGTGCAGATATCGTTCGCAGACGCGCAGAAGAGGCGCGTCGCCAGCGGATGGAGGCAGATGCCGTTGCGCAGGCCGAACAGCCTGTGGAGGATGACGAGCCGGCCCTCTTTGACATTGATACAGGCTCGATCGCCGATCCTGATCTCCCACAGCCAGCAGCGCAACTGGCGGCAAAGAGCGCCGAGGAGGCTGCCCCCGTGATGCGGGCAGACCCAAGGCCCAGCCTGCCGCCGCGGCCGCGCCGTGCTGAGAACCCGTTCCTGCCCGCTGGCGGCGATAACGCCAAGCCAGAGGTGACGCAGCCGCATAAAAGCCTCTTTGCGATCAAGGATCTGATCCATCGCGTCGCAGGCGGTGCCCAGCCCGATGACCGCTTTGCCGACGCGAAACAGCCCGACACCCGCACCGCCGAGGAGGATGCCGACGGGGACATTCCGGCATTTCTGCGCCGCCAGGCGAACTGATCCCGGCGCCAAGGCTGCCTGAAACTGACGGCGTCTGACCAGTTTTGGTCAGGCGCCGTTTCAATTTGCGGCAATGAGGCAGGCGCGCAGAAAAACCTGGGGTGTTGTCGCAAAGCGACACAAAGCGTGATTTGTGCAGGTGCAGCGAAGACCTTATTCATACTCCGAGAAATCAAGAGTTTCTGCAGCTTTCTGAGGGCTTAGCAGCCCCTTTCGAGTACAGGAAACCTGGGTGTCGAGCGGGTACACAATGCACAGAACCATCTCAGAGCCGGTCAGCTTTACGGGTATTGGTCTTCATGGAGGCCAGTCGGTCCGCCTTGTCCTTATGCCTGCCGCTGCTGGCTCTGGCATCAGGTTTGTCCGCTCGGATGTCGATGCAGCGCATAGCATGATCCCCGCGCGATATGATCTCGTCAGCGATACGCGTCTGTGTACCAGGCTGACCAACGCGCATGGTGTCAGCGTCTCGACGGTCGAACATCTGATGGCGGCGCTTGCCGGATGTGGTGTCAGCGATGTCGTCGCCTGGATCGACGGTCCCGAAGTTCCCATTCTTGATGGCAGCTCGCTGTTGTTCGTGCAGGAACTGAATCGGGTCGGGCTGCGAGACCTGGGCGCGACTCGGCGTGCAATCCGGGTGTTGAAACCGATCACGGTCGAGAAGGACGGCAGATTGGCGACGCTGATGCCCTGTGATCGGACCGAGATCGCGGTGACCATCCGCTTTGACGACCCGGCGATTGGTGAGCAGGCCTATGAAGTTGCACTCGAAGGCGGACGGTTTGCATCGGAATTGTCGGACTGCCGTACCTTCTGCATGCTCTCGGACGTCGAACAACTGCGCAAGATAGGCCTGGCGCGCGGTGGTGGCCTCGAGAATGCTGTCGTCGTCGACAATGGACGGGTTCTGAACCCCGAAGGTTTGCGCCGTGCAGATGAGTTTGTACGCCACAAGGTGCTGGACGCCATCGGGGACCTGGCCCTTGCGGGTGCGCCGATAATTGGTCGGTATGAGGGCGTGCTATCCGGCCACGAGATGACCAATCTTTTGCTGCGTGCACTGTTCAAGGCGCCTTCGGGCAGCTGGGAATGGACAGATGCCGGTGTTGACGCATTGCCGGACATGAAATCGCCAATTCCGCTGGGTTCGGACCATCCGATCACATTGGCGGTTTGACCGCCGCCAAACCCCTTTTATCGTTGATCATCCGACGCTAGTCTGCGCCTAAGCGGGGCGCAGGCCATGAGGCGTTTGCCCACCAGCGGCCGGACAAGAAAAATGGTTCTGAGGATAGAGTGACGATGCGCAACGCGATCAAAGGTCCTATCGCTTTTTTGGTGCTGAGCTGCGGATTGCTCGCCGGTTGTTCCAGCATCGGATCTGTCTTTGGCTCTGATGACGATGATATTCCGATCGATAACCGCAGCGCACGAGAGATCTATCAGTCGGCCGAGCAGGATCTCTCTGACGGAAATGGTCAGAAGGCGGCGGAGACCTTTAATGAGGTGGAACGCCTCTATCCATTCTCTCAGTTGTCAAAGCGCGCGGTGATCATGTCGGCCTATTCATCCTATGAGGCCCGCGATTATCCCGCGGCGCGGACGTCGGCGAATCGATACCTCGACCTCTATCCATCCGATGTCGATGCGCCCTATGCGCAATATCTGATCGGGTTGACGTATTACGACAACATTGTGGATGTGGGCCGGGATCAGGCCACGACCCAAAACGCCCTGCAATCCTTGCAAGAGGTGGTTCGTCGATATCCAGAAAGCGATTTCGCCCGCGATGCCCAGCTAAAGATCGACCTGACGAATGACCACCTTGCGGCCAAGGAAATGGCCGTGGGCCGTTATTATCTCAAGCGCGGGCACTATCCGGCGGCGATCAACCGGTTCCGCGTGGTCATCGAGAAGTATCAGACGACGAACCAGACGCCCGAGGCATTGCACAGGCTTGTCGAAGCAAACCTTGCATTGGGGCTGGAGCAGGAGGCCGTGGATGCGGCGGCGGTGCTGGGGAAGAACTTTCCCGGGTCCGAATGGTACGCCAACAGCTATGAACTCCTGACCGGGCGCAACGTGCTGCCGCCGGCAGATGACGAAGACGGGTTCTTTAGCCGGACCTATCGTCAAGTGTTCGAAGGCAAGTGGCTCTGACGCCGCGGCACCGGGGTCTGATCCTTTGCTCCTGACCCTAGGAATACGGAACATCGTTCTGATCGAGGCGCTGGATCTTGATTTTCACGACGGGTTGATTGTTCTCACAGGAGAGACGGGCGCCGGGAAATCCATTTTGCTGGATGCGCTGGGCTTCGCGCTTGGTCGAAAATCACGCCGTGACTTGTTGCGTGCCGGGGCGGATCAAGGCTCGGTAACGGCGGTTTTCGACTGTGATGACGAGCATCCGGTTAACGATCTGCTCAGCGAGTTCGGAATTGACCGAGGGCGCGAATTGATCCTGCGCCGGGTGATCTCGGCTTCGGGACGATCCGGCGCCTTCGTGAACGACCAGCGGATGAGTTCCGAGGCACTCGCGCGGATCGGGGAGTTGTTGGTCGAGGTGCATGGCCAGCACGATGACGGCGGGCTGCTGAGCGCCCGGGCCCATCGGTCTCTCCTTGACCGGGCGGCCGGGCTTGGCGCCATGGTTTCTGATCTCGGTGCGCTTTGGAACGCGCGTGAGGCTGCGCGGCACGCCCTCGAGGCCGCGCGTGAGACGTTGAATGCCGCGGCAGAGGATGCCGAGTATCTGCGGCACGCGGTTGATGAACTCACCAGATTGTCGCCAGAGCCCGGGGAGGATGCCCGGTTGGACGCGGAACGCCGGTTGATACAGGCCGCCGCACGCATCGGTGAAGAGATGGCAAAGGCCGCCGACGAGATTTCGGGCCAGGGAGCCGAGGGGGCCTTGGCCAATGCAATGTCGCGTCTTGTGCATATTGCCGAGAAATCCGAAGGGATCCTGGACCCCGTTGTCGCCGCGCTCGACCGCACGATGGCCGAGCTTTCCGAAGCGCAGTCGGGCCTTGCCGATGCGTTGGAAACCTTGCGCTTTGACCCGGGGCGTCTGGACGAGGTGGAGGAACAGCTCTTTGCAATCCGTGGCTTGGCGCGCAAGCATAATGTGCCGCCCGATGACCTTGACGGCCTCGCCACCGAACTTGCCGGAAAGCTGGATGATATAGATGCCGGTGGCGACCGTATCGCAATGCTGGAACAACGGCTTGACGCGGCTCAATCAGCCTATGAAACCGCCGCTGGCGGGTTGACGGCGGCGCGGAGTGACGCCGCGGTCAAGATTGACAGCCAGGTGACGGCGGAACTCGCGCCGCTCAAGATGGA
>JBCCHW010000012.1:0-32486 GCA_039028555.1 Pseudomonadota bacterium
CATCAGCCAGGTGATCTCGACCTTCTCGAAAAAGCCGATCTTTGGCTATTCGGGAATGGTGTTTGCCATGATCGGCATCGGCGTTCTTGTCTTTGTCGTCTGGGCGCACCACATGTACACGGTAGGCATGTCGAACACTGCGCAGGCCTATTTCATGCTGGCGACGATGGTCATCGCGGTGCCAACGGGCATCAAGATTTTCTCGTGGATTGCCACGATGTGGGGGGGCTCGATCGAGTTCAAGACGCCCATGCTATGGGCTTTTGGCTTCCTCTTCCTGTTCACCGTCGGCGGTGTGACGGGCATCGTGCTGAGCCAGGCAGGCATCGACCGGGCCTATCACGACACCTACTACGTGGTCGCTCACTTCCATTATGTGATGTCGCTGGGGGCGGTGTTCTGTATCTTTGCCGGAGTTTACTATTGGATCGGCAAGATGTCGGGCCGCCAGTATCCGGAATTCTGGGGCAAGGTGCATTTCTGGATGATGTTCATCGGTTCGAACATCACGTTCTTCCCTCAGCACTTCCTCGGTCGTCAGGGCATGCCGCGGCGTTACATCGACTATCCAGAGCAGTTTTCGTTGTGGAACGAGGTATCGTCCTATGGCGCCTTCCTGTCCGGGGCCTCGTTTCTGCTGTTCTTTGGGATCATCTTCTACACGCTGAAATACGGGAAGAAGGTGACGGAGCCGAACTATTGGCATGACGAGCTGGGCACGCTCGAATGGACGCTGCCCAACCCGCCGCCGGCACATACCTTCGAAACCTTGCCCAAGCGCGAAGATTGGGACAAGCAGCCGGCCCACTAGCTGCATGGCGTTGCAACCAAAATTGCCAGCGGCCGGGGGTGTCTCTCCGGCCGCTTCGCGTTCCGGAGATTGGGTGGAGTGGCGCGAGCGTCACGACAACCCGATTTATCACGTCACGCTTTGGCCCCACCGATCGATGAGCAAAGGCTTGCGCAAGCGGATGCTGGGCCTGGCTGCACTCGGGCTGGCGGTGCCGCTGATTCCTGCCTGGGGCACGCCAGTGTTCTGGGGGTTGCTCCCCTTTCTGCTGGGCGCTTTGCTGTTGTTGTGGCTCGGGTTTCGGGTCAGTGATCAAAGCGGCAAGCTGCGCGAGGAACTGACGATCTGGCGCGACGAGATGCGTGTGGAACGCCATGAGCCAAGGGGCGGCGTCCGGCGCTGGGCGGCGGATCCCTTTAACGTCCGGCTTATGCTTCACGAGGACGGGCGCCCCGAGAATTACTTGACGATCCGCGGCGGCAGCCGCGAAATCGAACTAGGCGCCTTTCTCGCTCCCTGGGAACGGCTGGAGTTGAAGGAAGAAGTTGATACAGCCCTGGCGCGCGCGTTCCGGGCGTGAGGGTCAATAGGGCTGATAGGCTTTCTCTTCCATGAAACGCGAGCCCATCAGGGTGCTGATCTCGCGCTTCAGGGCCGCGCGCCGGTCGTTGGTGACATAAACCGCCCGGGCGAGGGCCACGAATGCCTCGCCGAAATCCTGCCGACGCTCGCAATCGCGGATATCGTCTTCAATCTCCCAAAGCTGTTCATTCACCGCCAAAAGATCCGACGTCAGCGCCGTCAGTGCCTCGGAAGCCGGCAGGTGCCGTTCGCGCGTGTTCTCGAGGCTCTCGAGTTCCCGGCGGACATTCGCGGCCTTTGCCGCATCGCCGATATGGCGGTACTTGATCTGCAGGATCGTGATCTTGTCGATCAGTTCACCGGCGGCGACCTCGATTTCGACGGTTCCGGTCACGGGGCTTTCTCCAGCTGACTGCGCAAGGCGATTTCTACCCTGCCAAAGACCTCGGGCCAGTCGCCGTTCGATTGCTGGCGGAACAGGCGCATGTTCGGATACCAGGGCGTCTCATCGCCCGTGCCATAAAGCCAGAACCCCTCATGCGCGAGCATGTTCCAGATCGGCTTTCCCAACGACCCAGCCACATGGACCACCGCGGTATCGGTGGTAATCATCAGGTCCATCTCGTCGATGATTGCGGCGGTGTCGGCAAAGTCCTGATCGTTTCCGCAGGCATCCATGATCAGCCCGGCCATGCCGGACTCCAGAAACGCCTGATGCGCGTCGCCCTTGTACAGGCTGAATAGCTGAACGCCGGGAACCTCTGCAAGGCGCGCGAAGTGTTCCGGCCCGCTCGATCGTCGGTGATTGGCGCGATAGGTGAGGCTGCCGGTCCAGACAACCCCAATTTTGAACCACTCGTCAAAAGGCGCGAGCAATTGGCGCGCCCGGTCCCGGCTTTCCTGTGGGATCGACAGTTTCGGGGGCGGCGGCACGGGGTCGTCTTCTGAAAACCCGACAAGTGTCGGAAGGCTCATGTTCGGCGTGTAATAGTCGAATGGATCCGATTTGCGGGCATGGGGAACGATCTTGAGGTGCGCGCCGAGCGTGTCGGGCAGCCCCTCGAACAATCTCAACAAGGGGGGCTTGACGATCATCGTGACATCGGCGCCCATCCCGATCAGGCGCGGCAGGAACCGGGCCATGAGGATCGCGTCACCAAAACCCTGTTCCGGGAGGATCAGGAGACGCTTGCCATCGATCGGTTGCCCCTCCCATCGGGGAAAGGGCAGATCCTCGGGCAATTGTACTTCATCCCCGGCATAGCGGTGCTCGAAATCGGCAAACCCGGCCCGATAGCGTCCCAGCATCAGGTTCGACAGCCCGCGTTGCAGGATCAGTTCGCCGTGATCCGACAGATCCGCGCGCGCCTCGGCCGCGTCGATCAGCTCAACCACCTCCTCGTGGCGCCATTCCCCGCGCAGCGGTACCGCAAGATTGCGCAACGCGGCCAATGATTCCGGATCTTTGGCCAGCAACTCTTTGCGCAGTTTGATGGCGGCCCTGTACTCGCCCGCTTCGTTCAAGGCGTTGGCAAGGTTGTTCTTGGCGTTCTCATGGTCCGGGTCATGGCGCAGTCCGCGCCTGTGCGCGGCGATCGCAGCCTGGAACTGCCCCCGCTTGCGCAACAGCGCGCCAAAGTTCGTCCAGGCCTGAGCGTCGTCAGGCACCAAGGCCAGATAGGCGCGGTAGAGCGGGGCCGCCTGGTCGAGCTCGTCTTTCTGGTGATGCCCGACCGCCTCTTCAAAGAGGCGGATGACATTGGCCGTCGTCTCATTCGTCATGGGCGCGGGTTTGCTCCGTCAGGCTTGGTGTCTGCCGCGATTCTCGTATGCGAGACGGTCGAAAACAACGGGAAACTTGCGCAACGCGGTTTGCGCCGATGCTGATGCCCTGTATGACCTTGGCAGCGATTGGCCCCGACGGCGAGGCAGCAAGATGAGCAATGGCGAGCCCCTCGAAACAGGTCCCGAACCGGCGGTCGATCGCCGCGACGACGATTTCGCGCTTGACGCCGAGATGGTGGCGGCAGTGTGCGACGCCGTGGATGCCGGCGACCGAAACGGGGCGCTCGCCCTGTTGGCCGATCTCCACCCCGCCGATACCGCCGACCTGATCGAGCAGGTCACCGCGACACAGCGCAAAGCCCTTGTCAGCCTCGTCTGGGCGGATCTCGACAATGATGTCATCGTCGAGCTGGATGACGGGATTCGCGACGAAGTCCTCGACATCCTCAACACCACGGAACTCGTCGAAACGGCCAAGGATCTTGAGGCGGATGATCTTGTCTATCTGGTCGACGATCTCGAGGATGCTCAAAAGGAAGCGGTCCTGGACGCGCTCGACCCGGTCGAGCGGGCAGCGGTTGTCAAATCTCTCGAGTATGAGGAGAACTCCGCCGGGCGCCTGATGCAGATCGATTTCGTCAAGGCGCCGCAATTCTGGACAGTGGGCCAGATGATCGATGCCCTGCGCGCCGATGACGATCTGCCCGAGCAGTTCTATGACATCATAATCGTCGATCCCGCGGTGCGCCCGATAGGCACCATCCCGCTATCTGCGGTGCTTGCCAACAGGCGCCCGGTCACGCTGGAAAGCCTGATGACCGATGATTTTCGCACATTGCACGTGGCGGACGAGCAGGAGGATGTGGCCTATGCCTTCAACCAGTATCACCTCGTCTCGGCGCCGGTCGTGGACGGCGACGGCCGGGTCGTTGGCGTCATCACCATCGACGATGCGATGGAAGTGCTCGAGGACGAAGCCGAAGAAGACATCAAGCGCCTGGGTGGTGTCGGGGATGAGGAGATCTCGGATCAGGTGATTGCAATTGCAAGGCGCCGGTTTCCCTGGCTCGTCGCGAACCTGGTGACGGCTGTTCTCGCCTCGGCGGTGATCGCACAGTTCGACGCGACCATCAGCCAGATCGTGGCGCTGGCGGTTCTGATGCCGATCGTCGCGTCGATGGGAGGGAATGCCGGAACCCAAACGCTGACCGTCGCGGTGCGTGCGCTGGCAACGCGCGACCTCACGCCGACCAACATCTTTCGGGTTGTCGGGCGCGAAGCCGTGGTCGGGTTCATCAACGGGGTGCTTTTTGCCATCATGGTTGGCGGGATTGCGTGGGCCTGGTTCGGATCGGTTCCGCTGGGGGGTGTGATTGCCGCGGCGATGGTCTTTAACATGATCGTTGCGGGGTTGGCCGGAATCCTGATCCCCATCGGGTTGGACCGGCTCGGGGCTGATCCGGCCCTCGCCTCGGGCACTTTCGTGACGACAGTGACCGACATCTGTGGCTTTTTCGCGTTCCTGGGGCTGGCGGGTCTGGTCCTGTTATGAGCCTTAGACCGCATGGTCTTGACCCGCGCCCATCGCGTATTAGGGTCACTTGCAACCGCGCGCCACCAGGGATGGACGATGAGTGATCTTCCTCAGACAATTGACGAAACACAGAAAATGCTGGATCAGACCGGCTATGTCTGCAGCCGAGGGCTGGCCACCGTCGTCTTTTTGAGTCTGCGCTTGCAGCGGCCGCTGTTTCTCGAGGGCGAGGCCGGCGTCGGGAAGACCGAAATCGCCAAATCGCTGGCCCAATCGCTCGGGCGCCGCTTGATCAGGTTGCAATGCTACGAGGGCCTCGACGCCGCGTCCGCCGTCTATGAATGGAATTATCCGGCTCAGATGATCGAAATCCGCCTTGCAGAGGCCGGTGGAGACCGCGACCGCGACAGCCTCGGATCCAGCCTGTTTTCCGAAAAGTTCCTAACCCGCAGGCCCTTGCTCGAAGCGATGGAGCCGCAACAAGGCGGGGCGCCCATTCTGTTGATCGACGAGCTCGACCGCACGGATGAGCCGTTCGAGGCGTTTCTTTTGGAAGCGCTCAGCGATTTCCAGGTCACGATCCCCGAATTGGGAACCGTTCGGGCGGCCGAGCCGCCGATCGTCATCCTCACTTCGAACCGCACGCGAGAGGTACACGATGCGCTGAAACGGCGCTGTCTTTACCATTGGGTCGACTACCCCGATGCGGGACGGGAGTTGGAAATCCTCGAGAGCCGCGCCCCCGAGGTTTCTCGTCAGCTCTCCCGAGAGGTGGTCGCGTTCGTCCAGCGGTTGCGGATGGAGGACCTCTTCACGCGACCGGGCGTCGCCGAGACGATCGACTGGGCCAGATGCCTTGTCGCGTTGGATGCCGTCGCGCTCGACCCTCAGGTGGTGTCCGACACGCTCGGGGCGCTGCTCAAGTATCAGGACGATATCGCGCGGATGCAATCCGGCGAGGCGACCAGGCTGCTCGACGACATTCAAGGTGAAGTTGACGAGCTGCACGCTGTGGTCACTTAGGCGGCCCCCCGGATGGCGCATGTTCAGCTGCCCGAAGGAGGCCGCCTCGCCGACAATGTCGTCCACTTTACCCGGGCGCTGCGGGCCGCGGGCCTGCCGGTCGGGCCTGGCAAGGCGATCGAGGCGGCGCGGGCGGTGACCCTGGCGGGTTTCGAGGAGCGGACCGATTTTTATCATGCACTCGCCGCCTGTCTGATCTCACGGCCCGAGCAGCGGCCCGTCTTCGATGCCTGCTTCGCCATGTTCTGGCGCAACCCCCAACTGTTGGAGAAGATGATGGGCCTGATGCTGCCCGAGGTTCGCCTTCCCGGGGAGGAGCGCCAGAAAAAGGCAGGCGAGGACAGGGCGGCGGATGCGTTGCTGGACGGGGCCGACCGCCCGCCGCCGCCCCCTCAGGATGGCGAAGAGGTTGATTTTGATGCAAGTTTGACTTTCTCGGACCAAGAAGCCCTGCGGTCACGCGATTTTGAACAGATGACCAACGCGGAACAGGCTGCGGCAAAAAAGGCGATTTCTGGACTGACCCTCCCTGTACGTCCAATTCTGACGCGGCGCACCAGCGCACATGTTAAAGGTGAGCTTGCCGATTGGCGCGCGACCATGCGCACGGTCATGCGTAGCGGGGATATGCGCCGCCTTGAGCGCAAGAAGCGGCGCGAGCGCTGGCCGACATTGGTTGTTCTGTGCGATGTTTCGGGCTCGATGGCGGCCTATTCCAGGATGCTGCTGCACTTCTTTCATGCCGCGGCAAATGCCCAGGGCGCCGGGTGGAGTACGGTCCATGCCTTCACGTTTGGCACCCGGCTCACAAACATCACCCGCCACCTGCGCCACAAGGATGCTGACGAGGCGCTCGGCCATGCCGGGCGTGACGTCGAAGATTGGGAGGGTGGCACAAGGATTGGTGCCTCGCTTGAGCGGTTCAACAAGCAATGGTCTCGTCGCGTGCTCGGGTCGGGCTCGGTTGTGCTGCTGATTACCGATGGTCTGGACCGCGACGACCCCGTACGCCTGGCCCGCGAGGCAGAGCGCTTGCATCTGAGCTGCAGACGGTTGATCTGGCTCAATCCGCTCTTGCGATGGGACGGGTTCGAAGCCCGCGCAAGGGGGGTTAAAGCCCTGTTACCACATGTGGATTGCTTCCTTCCTGCACATAATGTAAAAAGTCTGGAGCAACTGTCGCACCGATTATCTGCAAGCGACGGCCCCGGCGAGAAGCCTCGCATTTTGCAAGCACCCCCAAAACCCTAATTTGCAAAATGCAATTTTATTCGCATTTTACTTATACGCGAACTGCGTATCACCCTATGAAAGCCTGAGTTGTTCCATAATGGGGCAGGAATCGGGTTGGCACGCTTCCTGCAAGAGTATTTGCGTCTGCGTTTGCTTGGCGTGTTTACCTGCTCTTGCCTGTGTACGTTCTTTACTGCTTGCGTGACCAGCGGATCTGGAGCAACCGCTGGTCTTCACTACCGGACACCGTGTCCGCCCCGCTGAAAATGTCTGTGTATGTATTTTTGTTTCAGCGGGGCGGGGCACGAACGGGCCCAGTTTAGCTTGGCGTTTTCGGGGCCCTGCGGCGATGACTTTCCCCCAGACCCGCCAGTCTGAGCCCCTAATCTGAACCCGTCGATCAACAAGGCTCTTGCAAACACACGGCCCGGACCACCATTTTGTTGGGAGGTCGCGGAGGGTCCGATGTACGTCGATCATGATCATATTCCCGAAACAGCGCTCAGTTGGCATCAGGCCGGCAAGGGGGCCGCGCTTGCCACCGTAATCGAGACCTGGGGCTCTGCACCGCGCCCGACGGGGGCTCAACTCGTGGTCTCGGGCGACGGGGAGATGATGGGGTCGGTCTCGGGCGGATGCGTCGAAGGCGCGGTGGTTGTCGAGGCGCTGGAGGCGCTGGAAACCGGCACCTGCCGGATCCTGGAGTTTGGCGTCAGCGACGACGACGCTTTTGCCGTGGGGCTCGCCTGCGGGGGCCGTATCCGTGTGATGGTGGAACCGGTTGACCGCGGAACAGGGTGGTCCACGGCGATGCTGGGCGATCTGGTCGCCGCGCGGGACCGCCGGGAAATCATCGGCGTCGAGACGATGTTGCCTGGCTATCACCGCCGCCTGATCTCTCCGGATTCGGCACCAACCGCCTTCGCCGCAGATCGCTCTGGCTTTGCGGATGACGACCGGCACCGTTTTATCGCGGTTCATAACCCGCCGCTCAGACTCGCGGTTGTGGGTGCTGTCCACATCACCCAGCCGCTTGCCGGCATGGCGCGCGCGGCAGGCTATGACGTGACGATTATCGACCCGCGCAGCGCATTTGGATCAGCGGCGCGCTTTCCTGGCGAAATTCTGGTCGAGGAATGGCCCGATGCGGCGCTGCGCACGCATGGCCTGGACGCAAGAACCGCGCTCGTCACGCTCACCCACGACCCCAAGCTCGACGATCCCGCGATCGCCGAGGCGCTGCGCAGCGATGTATTCTATATCGGCGCCTTGGGGTCGACACGAACCCATGCAAAGCGGGTCGCACGCCTGACCGAGGCCGGGTTTGCACCGGATGAGATCGCCCGGATCGATGCGCCCATCGGCCTCGATATAGGTTCGCGCAGCCCGGCAGAGATTGCCGTGGCTATCATGGCGGAGATGACCGAGAGATTGCGGCGCCCCGAAACGCGCCCGGGGACAGTTCCGGGCACGCCGGCCAAGGCGGTGGCGTGAAGTTCGGACCGGTCGCGGTTGCGAGAGCCGAAGGGGCAATCCTCGCCCATTCCCAAAAGCTTGACGCGCGTGTCCTGAAAAAGGGGCGGCTGCTGGCCGCCGCCGATCTCGCCGATCTCGCGCAGCATGGCATCGAAGAAGTCACCGTCGCCGTCCTGGACGATGACGATGTTCCCGAGGATACCGCGGCTGCGCGTATTGCGGCGCCGATGGCGGAGATGCCGGGGATCACGGCCTCGGCGCCCTTCACCGGCCGGGTCAATCTGTTTGCCGACGCTGCCGGGCTGGTTGAAATAGACACAGAACTGGTCGGCCGCCTGAACGCCCTCAGCGAAGCGATCACGGTGGCAACCCTGGCCCCCCTCTCGCGCGTTCATCCGCGCCAGATGCTGGCGACCGTCAAGATCATTCCCTATGCCGCGCCCGAGGCCGCGATCGCAGAGGCCGAGGCGTTGCTGGCAGGGGCATCAAGTTCGGATCGCGCCACGATACGTCTGCATCCCTTTGTCAGGCGGACTGCCAGCCTGATCCTGACCCGCACGCCGGGCATGACAGACAAGCTCATCGACAAAGGCGCGCGCGCGGTGCGCGATCGCCTCTCGGCCGTGGGATTGAGCCTCGCCGATGAAGTCGTGGTGCCGCACAGCTCGAGTGCGATTGCCGAGGCGGTTTTGGCGGCCCGTGGCGAACTTGTGCTGATCCTGACCGGGTCGGCTACTTCCGACCGCCAGGATGCCGGCCCTGCCGGGGTCATCGAGGCGGGCGGAAAGCTGAATCGTTTCGGGATGCCGGTCGACCCGGGCAATCTGCTTTTTCTGGGTGAGCTTGGCGCGCGCTCGATTGTCGGACTCCCCGGATGTGCCCGCTCGCCAAAACTCAATGGGGCTGATTGGGTGCTCGAGCGGCTCGTGTCGGGGCTCCAGGTCGATAGCGACGCCATCGCCGCCATGGGTGTCGGGGGATTGCTCAAGGAAATACCGTCCAGGCCCACCCCCCGTGCCGGTGGCGCGGAAGTCGCCCGTCGTCCGGTGATCGCCGCCATCATCCTCGCCGCGGGAGAGTCACGGCGGATGGCCGGGCGCGACAAACTGTTGGAACCTGTCGGACCGGCACCTCTGTTGCGCCATGTCACGGACGAGGCCCAAGACAGCGGCGCCGATCAGGTGATCGTCGTTCTGCGTGAGGACGATCCGCGACAGACGATCTTGTCTGGCACGCGTGCGAAGATCGTCACCAACCCGCGCGCGGGCGAAGGCATGGGCACGTCGATCGCCGCCGCCGTCAGGGCGCTCGACGGCTCAATCGACGGGGTTCTGATCATGATGGGCGATATGCCGGAGATCACGGCCCGCGATCTCGACCGGCTCATCGCGGCGTTTGATCCCGGCGAGGGGCGCGCCATTATCCGCGCCACCGCCGCCGATGGCAGGCCGGGCCACCCGGTCCTGTTCGGTCGGCGGTTCTTCGAGCCGCTCTCCGCGCTGGAAGGGGATCAGGGGGCAAAGGCCGTTGTTCGTGAACACGGTGAGTTTGTGACGGATCTGGCCCTGCATGGCGACGCCGCGCTCATCGATCTTGATACGCCCGAGGCCTGGGCGATCTGGCTGGACGGGCAAAAGAACTCGGCAGTCGCGGACTAGCGGCCCACCAGCAGCAATGTGCGCCGCCTGGTTCCCTGGCTGAGTTGCATGGCGTCATGGCCGATCATGCTGACCTGCCAGCCAGCGACGTCGTCCCCGCGCCCAACCCGCCGAAATCCGCCGCTTGGCAGGCGCAGCAGCGCCTCGCGGCCCGAAGTCATATTGATGATCCCGACTAGGCTGGTCCGGTCCAGTGGGATGCCGTTGTGCTGTGCGGCTTTTCCCACCGCCCGGCTTACCGGACCGTCAGAGGAGAGGGTTCGCGGCACCAGCTCTCGCGTGGTCGCGATCTTGTGGCTACGCCGTTCCGGTCGCGGCTGTGGGAGGGGCGAGGAGGGGATCGCCAGTGCCGCCACAAGCTCGGTCTCCGCCTCGGTCTGCACATTCTCGGCTGCAAGCGGCTCGACGGTCACGGATTCGATGAAGGCGACCGGAATCTTCCCGGCCTGTGCCGGGGTGCCGCCGGTGATCGGTTCGGGCAGGGGCAGCGAGACTCCGGGCTCGAGCGATGCGCCGGGGCGGGAGTCAGGCCCCTGTGACGCAATCGCCAAACCGGTCGTAACATCGGGCCCTGTTTCAATCGCGGGCGGCGCACTGGCCGCGCGCGGTCTCGGTATGGGTTGCAAGGTCAATCCGCCAGGCCCGTTCAATGCCGTGGACGACGGGGCAAGCGCGGTGGAAAAGCGGCCAACCGGGGCACGGGGGAACGGAAGCGGTGCCGTGAGTGGCGCATCGGCGACGGCGGCAAGTGATGCGAGTACCGGCTCCTGCGCCCTGTCATAGGGCGACACGGCAAGCCTGTTGCTGCCGGTGAACCATGTAGGGTCACCAGACCCGGAAATGGCCAGACTCTCACCACGTGCGGGTCCGTTGGCGGCGGCAAACCCATTGGGGGACCGGTCAAGGGACGCGAGTTGCAAGGGCAGTTCCTCGACTGTTCCGGCCTTGCCAATCTCGAAACTCTCGCTCCGGGTCACCGTTCGTGGTTGCGCGAAACTCTCGGGGGGTACATAGCGCGCCAGCCAGGGATGATCATGAGGCGCAAGCCTCTCCAGATTGCCGGGAGCGGGGTCAGGGTGGCGGAGCGCTAGCGCCGGCATCACTCTCGCCCGTGCCATATCCGCGTCGAGCGTCGTTGCAAGTTGCGCGGCCTCGTCATGCTTTTCGATAACCATCGGGAACGCGATCGCCGCGCTGACGGTTACGGGGACTGGCGACGGGTTTTGCATCAGCACTGCAATTCCCCAGACCGCCGCGGCGGCAAGGCCCCCGGTGCCAATGACGCCCAGGCCAATGGTGGCCATTCTGGCGCCAATGCGCGCGGCGCGGCGACCGCCTTGTTCGCAGCGCTCAAAGCTGGGGAAGCGTGTGCCATCGGTCATCGGCTCGGCGATCGTGACCGGCCCGGGTTCAAAGCCCCAGCGCGCCAGGTGTTCTTGTGCTTCGAGCCGGGTCTGGCGCAGAATGGCGAGACAGGTGGCAAGGCCGTTCTCGTCGGTCGACCCAACAGCGATTTCCAGTTCGTCGCGCCGATAAGCTGTCTCCTCGGCGAAAAGGTCCGCGGCCAAGTTCCGCCGGGCGGCCGCATTTCTAGCGGAAATCGGGAAATTTCGCTCCAGGACATGATCATCCTTGAGCCAGATCATCACCGGCTGTTGACGCCCTGTCCGCGCGAGCGCCTCGACGCGAAGCCACTCAATCTGTTTTGCAAAATCACCGTCATCGAAGGCGGCCTTCCCGACATCAGACCATTTCCCGTCCGCGCCCTCGTGGTGCAGCCCAATACATTCCCCGTCGAGAGACAGCGCGACCCTGCCCGCGGGTGCAGGGTGGTGGCGCATGGACTCCTCCAGTGATCCAAGGCTGACAACGATCGACAAGACGGCTTCCTCCGGCATCATCGGTCGGCTCGAATCTATTCGAACTCGTGTCCCAATCACGCGATGACAAGGTAAGCGAAACGGGTACCGTGGCTGGCGAGTCTACCGGTCCGCCGGCATGGGTGCAAAGGCTTCGAAGGGCTTGCGACCGTCAAAATCGCTATGTTTCTATCTTTTTGCGCCATTTTCTTGCCCTTTGCGCAGAAATTGGCGGGAAATTCAAAGTTGTCGCGACACAAATCTCGCAAACTGCGATAGTGTTCCGGCATGAATCGTCAAGCCCATTCTGGAACCGCCAAGCTACAGGTG
Organism: Pseudomonadota bacterium; assembly: GCA_039028555.1. Classification (GTDB taxonomy): domain Bacteria; phylum Pseudomonadota; class Alphaproteobacteria; order Rhodobacterales; family Rhodobacteraceae; genus Thermohalobaculum. The sequence continues at coordinate 12,271 of JBCCHW010000012.1, forward strand.
CTGCGACAGGTTGGGGCTTGCTACGCAGAAATCGTTTATGCGAATGTCGGCGAACGCTGACGTTCAATGTTGGCCAGAAATTCAAGAGGTCTAAGATGACATCAGTCTCCAACCGCGTTCTTAGCGAAGCGGTGTTCCTTGAAGATCGATCGCTGATTTGGGCTAAGCGTGTCGTGCTTTGGGCGGCGGGTATTGCCCTTTTGATTGCGTCGGCAAAGATCACGGTGCCCATGTGGCCGTCGCCGGTTCCGATTTCCATGGGAACCTTTGCAGTCCTGACCATCGGGGCCGCCTATGGGCCGCGCCTGGGTCTTGCGACCATCATGGGATACATGCTGATCGGCGCCATGGGCTTTGATGTCTTTGTGGGATCGTCGGCCGAGAAATACGGGCTCACCTACATGATGGGCGGCACCGGCGGCTATCTTGTCGGGTATGTACTGGCCACGGTCGTTCTGGGCGCTCTCGCGCGGCGCAAATGGGACCGGAGCGTCCCGATGATGGCGCTGGCGATGCTGATCGGCAACGCCCTGATCTATGTGCCCGGCGTCGCCTGGCTTGGCTATCTCTATTCCGGCAGCCAGGGGTGGGCGACCGTTCTTGATTGGGGTCTGTGGCCCTATCTGGTCGGAGATGGACTCAAACTCGCCTTGGCAGCGCTGCTGTTGCCGGCTGTATGGAAGCTGGTTGGCGCGGCGCGCACCTGATTTCGATCGCACTCGATGTTCGCGGGCGGTGGCACTTGACGGTGCTGCCGCCCGCTTCATTTTGAAGGACCATGCTGCCAGTTGTTCACCATCCGCACTATCAGATTCCGCTGCGCGGGCCGGCAACTGATCGGATGTCGAAATACGGGCATCTGAGGGAGATCCTGAAACAGCGGGGCCTTTTGCGCGGGTCGTATCCGGCCCCGACACAGGCGAGCAGCGGCCAGTTGGCACTTGCCCACGATCCCGCCTATGTGGAGCGCGTTCTGTCTCTGACCCTCTCGTCGCAAGAGAGCCGCGTCATCGGTCTGCCGAACAGCCCGGAAGTTTCCAAACGTGTCCGATTGTCGAGCGCGGGCACCTTGCTGGCCGCCTGGATGGCCCTCGAGACGGGTCTCGCCTGCAATTCGGCGGGGGGATCGCATCACGCGCGTCACGACGCGGGTGCGGGTTTTTGTGTCTTTAATGACGTCGCGGTCGCTGCCGCCAACCTGTTGGCGCAGGGTGTTTCCGGCCCGATCCTGGTGGTGGATGCGGATGTCCATCAGGGCGATGGAACGGCACGGATCTTTGCCGATGATGCACGGGTTTTCACGTTCTCGATCCATGCGGCAAAGAATTTCCCGGCGAGAAAGGCGGTCTCCGACCTGGATGTCGCCTTGGTCGATGGGACTGGGGATGACGCCTATCTGTCGGCGCTCGAAGCGGGCCTTGAGGATGCGATCAGGGCCAGCCGGCCGACATTGGCCTTTTACAATGCGGGGGTCGATGTGTGGGAGAATGACCGGCTCGGCAGGTTGGGCCTGACGCTAGACGGGATTCGCGCGCGTGAAAGACTGGTGCTGCGCACCTTGCGCGGCAAGGGGATTGCGACATGTACGGTCGTCGGCGGCGGCTATGGCGAGAATGCCGAGATTGCCCGCCGCCACGCGATCCTTTTTGAAGAGGCGCTTGCGCTGGTGCGGTAATCGATCAGTCGTTGCCGTTCCGGTCATCTTCGTCCACCGGTTCGTGTGTGGGAATCCGATAGCTGCCCGTCACCCATCGGCCCAGGTCGATATCGGCGCATCGCTGTGAGCAAAAGGGACGCCATTTGGCATTCGTCGCCTCGCGACAGACAGGGCATTCGGGCGATTTTACCGTCATTTCTGAGCTCCTCGCGCCGCACGTTTGCGTGAAAGGTCAACAATTTCGGGGCGTTTCCCAACATTCAATACCGGAAAATGCGCGATAGTGGGTTATATGTTGTTGGCTGCGAGCCAGAATATCGACGAAAGAGCCACTCAGTATGGTGATCGAAGCGCATGAAACCTTTACGCCGGCACAGGAACCGAAACCGGCGTTGTGGCACCGGATCACCGCCGGGGCGCTCAAAGCCTTGATCCCGCTGGCGATCCTTGCGGTTGCGGTTCCCTATGCCAATCACCTCTACACCACCGGTCCGGTTGCAGAACGCAAATCGACCCCGCGGGTGCCGCGCTTGGTCGAGGTCATCGAGGTAACGCCCACTCTGAAAGGCCCGCTGATCGAGGCATGGGGCGAGGTTGCACCGGCGCAGACCCTGTCGCTGCGACCGGAGGTAAGCGGCACCGTGGTCGAGCTTAACCCCTCGCTGACACCGGGTGGCGAGATTGATGCCGGCGAGCCATTCCTGCGGATCGATGACCGATCGCTGAAACTCGCGGTCGCCGAGGCCGAGGCGGAGATCGCCGAGATCAAGGCAAGAATACTGATCGAGGAAGGGCAGGCGGCCCGCGCGGAACGCGATGCCGCCCGCTCTGGTCTGCAATTGACTGACGCCCAGCGCGTTCTGGTGCTGCGCGAACCGCAGATGGCTCAATTGAAGGCAGAACTCGCGGCGGCAGAGGCGGCACGGGATCAGGCGAAAATCAATCTCGCGAAATCGCAGATCGTTGCGCCGGGCGATATGCTCGTGATCACCGAGGAAATCGCCCGCGGCGGGTCTGTCTCGGCCGGTACCGAGGTTGCCGAACTGGTCGCCCTCGACAAGTTCCATGTCAATGTTGCCGTGCCGGTCGGTGCGATGCACTGGCTCAATCTGCGGGATCGCGCAACCGTGCGCCTGACCCAACCCGGCGTCTGGCCCGAAGGGACATATCGCGAGGGGCGCGTCCTGCGCAGCAAGGCGGCATTGTCGCAGACCGGGCGCATGGTCGAGGTTGTTGTCGAGGTCACCGATCCGCTCAACCATCAGCCTGCGAACGAAGCGAAGCCCGAAATCCTGCTCGGCAGTTATGTTCAGGCCGAATTCGAGGGGCGCCCGATCGCGAAAGCTGTCGAGCTTGATCGCAATTATCTGCGTGAGAACAGCAATGTCTGGGTGATGCTGCCGGATGGCACGCTCGATATACGTCCCGTAGTGGTTGCCTGGCTGGGGGCGGAACGGGTCCTGATCTCGGGTGGGCTGGAACCTGGCGAGCGGGTCGTTACGACCAATCTTGCCGTATCGGCACCGGGGATGAAGCTGCGAACGGCTGATGGGCCGGAGGCACATGCCGCCTCGGCGTTGGCGCCGGCGGAGTCCTCGCAGTGACCACCCAGCTGCGTTCGGGCGGCCCCATCGCATGGATGGCACGCCATTCGGTGGCGCCAAACTTGCTGATGATCGTTCTGATCGTTGGCGGCATATACATGAGTCTTCAGATCAAGCAGGAATATCTGCCACGGTCCGAGGCCGATCTGATCAAAGTGTATGTGCCTTTGCCCGGCGCGACCCCCGAAGAGGTGGAGCAGTCCATCGTGCTTGCGCTGGAGGCCGAATTACGCGACATCGCCGGTGTCGAAAAGCTGACCGCAAAGGCCTATGAAGGGACCGGCAATATAGATCTGGAACTCTCGGGCGAGCGATCTCGAGAACAGGTCTATGCCGATGTCGTCCAGGCCGTCGACCGGATCACGACCTTTCCCGAAGATGCCGAGGAACCGGTCATCGCGCTCGCCACGCGCAAACGCGAGGTGGTCGTGCTGCATCTCTACGGCGATGTCGATCCGATGAGTTTGCGTATGGCCGCGGAACAGGTGCGTCTCGGGATTTTGAGCCACCCGGATGTGAGCCAGGTCGAACTGGCCGATACCAGCGATATCGAGATCCATATCGAAGTCCCGCAGGCCGTATTGCTCGCCTATGACATCAGTCTCGAGGAGATTGCCGAGCGGATCCGCCGCGCCTCTCTCGACCGCTCTGGTGGCACGATCGAGACCCGCGGGGGCGATCTGTTGCTGCGAATGTCCGAGCGTCGCGACGCCTTGCAGGAGTTTGCGATGATCCCGATCATCGCCGACCGGCGCGGGACCGTCCTGCGGCTCGGCGATATCGCGCAGCTCAAGGAGGGTTTTGCTGACAAGGGAAGCCGGTCGAGCTTCGATGGCAAACCCTCGATCAGGATCAATGTCTACCGGGTCGGCGACGAGACGCCGATCAGCGTATCAGAAGCCGTGCGCGGAAAACCGCCCCCCACACGCTTTGAAGAGGCCTGGATCGCGACCAAACAACAGCTTTTTGGCATCGAGCCGGAGCCCGAGACCCCGACAGGCCTTGATGCGATCATGTCAACACTGCCCGAGGCGTTGGATATCGTCGTCCTCAACGACCGATCCATCTATTTCAAGGAACGGATGCAGTTACTGCTCAAGAACGGTTTTGTGGGTCTGATCCTGGTGCTGATCGTGCTGAGCCTCTTTCTGGAGTTCAAGCTCGCCTTCTGGGTGGCCGTCGGCATCCCGACAGCGTTTCTTGGCACACTTTTGTTCCTGCCGTGGCTCGGGTTCTCAATCAATCTGGTCTCGATGTTCGCCTTTATCCTGGCGCTGGGAATTGTCGTTGATGACGCGATCGTCGCGGGCGAGAACATCTATGAGTATCTCGAACGGGGCATGAGCCGGATCGACGCGGCGGTCCAGGGCGCCCGCGATATCGCCGTGCCGCTCAGTTTCTCGATTCTGACGAATATTGTTGCCTTTATCCCGCTGGCGCTGGTGCCGGGGAGCTTTGGCAAGTTCTGGATCGTCATTCCCTTTGTTGTCAGCATCGCGTTTCTGCTGAGCTGGATCGAAGCATTGTTTATCCTGCCCGCGCATCTGGCAGCCGTGAAACGGCGCGACAAAAAGGCCTCGATGAACCCGCTGATCTGGATCCAGCAAAGGTTCTCGTCCGGCATGCGCTGGTTCATCGCGTCGGTTTACGCGCCGCTGCTGCGCCTCTCGATGCATTGGCGTTACGCGACCGTTGCGCTGATGATTGCGGCCCTCGCGATTACCATGGCGTTCCCGCTCTCTGGCCGGATGGGGTGGGGGCTGTTTCCCTCGATCCCGAGGGATTATGCGACGGCGAATTTCTTCATGCCGGTCGATGCGTCGCTCGAGACGAAGTTCGCGGTTCGCGATCACGTGGCCGACGCCGCGCGCCGGGTGATTGCGGCGAATGGCGGCGATGAACTCGCGACCGGGATCTACGGCAATATCGAGAATGACCGGATCAAGACCAATGTGTATCTGCAGCCCGAAGGGGTGCGGCCGATCTCGACATCGAAGTTCAAGGAACTGTGGCGCGCGGAGGTGGGCTCTCCCGCCGAGACCCGGTTTTCTTCTTTTCAGTCGAGTTTCGGCGGCCCGGGCTCCGGCAATGGTATCGAGATCAATCTGCGCCATCAGAATGTCGATGTTCTCGCCGCCGCCGCTGGGCAATTGGCGCAAGAGCTGGCAGCCTTTGGCCCGGTTCGGGATACCAATGACGGGTTTATACCCGGCAAGGAGCAGCTCGAGTTTCGTTTGACCGAAGCCGCGCACAGCCTTGATTTGTCGCCGGAAATCGTCGCGAGTCAGGTGCGCGCGGCGTTTTTTGGCGTCGAAGCCCTGGCCCAGCAGGACGGGCGAAACGAGGTCACCGTGCGCGTGCGTCTGCCCGAAGCCGAGCGCCAGTCCGAGGGGGCGGTCGAGCAGTTGCTGATCCGCACGCCCGACAGCGGCGATGTCCCGCTATATGAAATCGCCACGGTCGAGCGCAGCCGCGCCGCGGCCGATATCAGCCGCGAAGACGGCCTGCGCCGGGTGCTTGTCACCGCCAATGTCGTTCCTGCGGAGGAGACCAACCAGGTCATTGCCGCGGTGATCGGCGAAGTCCTGCCGCGGATGATTCAGGACTATCCGGGCCTGTCCTATGAGTTGGGCGGACGCCAGGCGACGCAGAAAAGGACGCTGGACAGCTTTATCTACTTCACCATCCCACTCGCGCTGGTGATCATCTATGGGCTGCTGGCGATCCCCTTCCGTTCGTATGTTCAGCCCGCGATCGTCATGACCGCCATTCCCTTTGGCGCGGCGGGCGCCGTGCTTGGCCACATGATCATGGGCATGTCGCTGTCGATCATCTCGATTTTCGGGATGATCGCGCTCGGCGGTGTGGTGATCAATGCCGCACTGGTGATGATCGACTATGCCAACAAGGCGGTGATCGCGGGCGCCTCGCCCTTCGAGGCAATGTGGCGCGCCGGCCAGCGGCGTTTTCGCCCGATCATCCTGACCACGCTGACCACATTTGGCGGCCTCGCGCCGATGATCTTCGAGACGTCGCGCCAGGCGCAATTCCTGGTCCCGATGGCGGTCTCACTGGGCTATGGAATCCTGTTTGCAACCGCAATCGTGCTGTTCCTGATCCCATGTCTGTATCTGATTCTTGATGATTGCCGGTGGCTGCTCAATCCGCCACCGGGAAAATCCCCCGCAAAAAAGACCGAATTGGGCAACCGCCCCCAATTGGCCGCCGAATAGCGCCCGAACTGTTCCATAACGGGACTCCAATTTTGCTTAATTTTCTGGCATCTTTTATTTGGAGGGTGGGATCATGACTGGAAAATACTTTGTCGACGGGATTCTCAAGACCCTGTTCGATCCATCACAGCCATTCTTGTACGTCTTTGTCGTTGTGCCCGGGATTCTCGTGGCGCTTGGCAGGCCAAAGCTGTCTGTGTTCTGGATTGGAGCATGTGTTTGCGGTGTCTTGTTGATGCAGCACGCGCCCTGAACGGCCGTCCAAGCCGATAACATCGGCACAACGCGTGTCGAATCAGGCACAGAGCAATTGCAGCGAATCTCGCGCGCCTGTAGGATTTCCCCGACAGGTGTGAATTATTTTGCCTGTCGCAGTATGGCGCGGCCGGCAACCGCACCGGCCTTGATGCGCCCTGGCCACGGGTCACGATGACCCGGGGCAGCATTCAAGCGACCAAGAGGCGGGAAATCTGCCTCACGATTAGGGAAGTCACAGTATGCCAACCGGAACCGTAAAGTGGTTCAACTCCGAAAAAGGTTACGGATTTATCGCGCCTGATGACGGCGGTAAGGACGTATTCGTGCATGTTTCGGCCGTTAAGCGTTCGGGCCTTGAAGAACTTCGCGAAGACCAGAAAATCGGCTATGAGCTCGAAGAAGGCCGCGATGGCCGACCAATGGCTGGGGACATTCAACTCCTCTAGACTGTGGGAGCATAGGGGGGCTTATCCGGATCATTAAACCCGACGGACCGCTGGTTTCGGTTCAACGGATTTATGACAATTCCCTTTTAGATTCCGGCAAAACTGTGGTAGTTCTGACCACATGTAAGACAACTCGCGCTATCGGTATGTGTGCGGGATTAGTGAGTATCGGCGGCCAGGTCGTCGGATGTTGTTGGAGTTCGTGGATGACTTACGATGTACCCGCAAGGCTCGGGCCTTTCGATCTTTCCTCGACAGATGTGATTGTTTTGGCGGCCGTCCTGCCGATTGTCATCGCGTTGATGATCGGGTTGCGCCGCGAGGTCGCGGTGTTTTTGGGACTTGTCAGTGCGCTTGCGCTGATCGTCTATCAATAGGCGCCTGCACGCTTTGAAACCGCCGCAAAAGATGCGGCGGGGGTCGATTTACCACCAGTGGTCGGGATGCGCTGAAAACCCGGCCCGGCTCTCTATGGCAAATGCGGTGTTCAACAGCTCCGCTTCGCCCCAGGGTTTCCCGATCAGTTGCAGACCGAGCGGCAGCCCATCCGGCGATAGCCCGGCTGGCACCGATATGCCCGGCAACCCGGCCAGGTTAACCGTCACGGTAAACACATCCTGCAGATACATCTCGACCGGATCACCCGAAATCTCGCCCAGAGCAAAGGCTGCCTTGGGCGTTGCCGGTGTCAGGATCGCGTCGACGTGACCAAAGGCCTGATCAAAGTCGCGTTTGATCAGCGCCCGGACCTTTTGCGCGCGCAGATAATAGGCGTCGTAGTACCCGGCGCTCAGCACATAGGCGCCAATCATCACCCGGCGTTTGACCTCGTCGCCAAACCCCTCGGCACGGGTCTTTTCGTACATCTCCAGCACACCGTCGCCCGGCGCCGCATCGGCCCGCTTGCCGTACCGTACCCCGTCATACCGGGCGAGGTTGGACGAGGCTTCTGCCGGTGCGATCACGTAATACGCGGGCAGGGCGTATTTGGTGTGCGGCAGCGAGATATCGACGATCTCGGCGCCTGCATCCTTCATCATCTCGATCCCCTCGGTCCACAATGCGGACATCTCGTCCGAGAGACCGGTGCGGTATTCCGAGGGAATGCCGATCTTCCGGCCCCTGACATCCCCTGTCAGCGCGGCCTCGAAATCGGGCACGGGCAGGTCGGCCGAGGTCGAGTCCATCGGGTCGTGGCCGGCCATTGCGCCCAGCATGATGGCGGCGTCACGCACCGACTTCGTCATCGGACCCGCCTGATCGAGCGAGCTTGCAAAAGCGATGATCCCCCAGCGTGAGCAGCGGCCATAGGTTGGCTTCAGTCCCACAATCCCGGTCAATGCGGCGGGCTGGCGGATCGAGCCGCCCGTATCGGTCCCGATCGAGGCAAGGCAGAGATCCGCCGCAACCGCCGCCGAGGACCCGCCCGACGAGCCCCCGGGCGTCAGCGGCGCGGTATCGCCCGCCCGCCGCCAGGGCGAGACGCAGGGCCCATAGACGGAACTCTCGGTCGAGCTGCCCATGGCGAACTCGTCCATGTTGAGTTTGCCCAACATCACCGCGCCGGCATTCCACAGTTTCGATGTGACGGTACTTTCATACCGGGGCTCGAAACCGTCGAGGATACCCGATGCGGCCTGGCTGCGGATGCCCGTGGTGCAAAACAGATCCTTGATGCCGAGCGGGATGCCGAGCAAGGCCGCGTCCTCGCCCGCCCTGATCCTGGCATCTGCCGCATCGGCCATGGCGAGCGCCTTGTCTGCCGTGATATCGATCACCGCGTTCAGCGCAGCGGCGTCGCCGATGGCGCTGAGGCAGTCTTCGGTGATCGCGCGCGAGGTCAACTCTCCCGCCTTCATCAGGTCACGGGCGTCGGAAATCGTCAGGCTGGCTGGTCGCATGGTCATTCCACCACCTTGGGCACGGCAAAGAACCCTTCGCGGGCATCGGGCGCATTGGCGAGCACGTCGTCGCGGATCTCGCCGGCGGTCACGGCATCTTCGCGGCGCTTCAGCGCCATCGGTGTGACCGATGTCATGGGCTCGATACCCTCGACATCGACCTCGCCCAGCTGCTCGATCCAACCGAGAATGCCCGAAAGCTCTGCCGCCAGCGCGGGCAGATCCTCTTCGGGCGTGGCAATACGGGCGAGCCGCGCGACCTTGCGGGCGGTATCGGTATCGATGGACATGAACGCGGGATCCTGCTCTCGTCGGAAGTGTCGCGCCGGTTTAGCGCCCGCGTCGCCCCGGGGCAAGGGGATGCGGTGCCGGGTTTAACCGCTGACCGGCTCGCCAAAGAACACCAATGTGCAATCCTCGTCGGCGACATGAAACTCCCGTTGCCCATAGTCCTGATCAAAGGGCGGGCGAACGCGCCCGGGCGCCAGCTGGCTCAGCCGAGGCTCCAGTTCGGCGTAGAGCGCGTCGAGACCCTCGACATCAATGTAGAACGAGTTTTGCCGTTCCGGGACGCTGAGATCGACGCCGCCCAATTCACCAAGAAGCCTGATCGCCGCCGCATCACGCCGGAGAAACGCGTAATTGTCCGCGTGAAAGCCCAGCGTGAAGCCGAGTGTCTCGGTGTAAAAGGCGATTTGCTTTTCGAGAGACGAGCACAACACGAAAGGGGTGATCTGTTTCAGGCGCATCCGGGTTGCCTCCTTGGGCTGATATGACGAAAGTGCTATCGATACCGGGTCAAAAACTTCGGAGGACCGACATGAAGATCACCTGGCTGGGCCATGCCTCGTTCCGTATCGAAACCTCTGAGGCTGTGATCCTGCTGGATCCCTGGCTCACGGGCAATCCCGCGTTTCCCGACGCCGAGCGCGCCGGGGCAATTTCCGGGGCCACCCATGTTTTGATCACCCACGGCCATGGCGACCACGCCTCGGAGGCCGTGGAGATCGCCAAGGAAACAGGTGCACAGGTGATCGGCATCTATGACTGGGTGAGCTGGGTCGCCGAGGCCGAGGGCGTCGACGGGATCGGATACAACAAGGGGGGCACAGTCATGCTGGGCGACGCGGCGGTGACCATGGTCAATGCCGTCCACTCCTCCTCGGTCGGCGGCGAGAACGGGCCGATCTATTCCGGGGCCGAGGCCGGCTATTTCATCGCTGTCGGGGATGTCACTCTCTACGTCATGGGCGATACCGATGTGATGGCGGATATGGCGCTGTTTCAGGAGCTGCACGCGCCGACACATGCCATCGTCCCCATCGGCGGGCATTTCACCATGGATGCGAAACGCGCGGCCTATGCATGCAAGAAGTTCTTTCACCTCAAGGGCGTCATTCCCTCGCACTACGCCACCTTTCCGATGCTTGCCGCCTCAGCCGACGCGTTTGTCGGCCTGATGACACCGGTCGAGGTGATGGCCCCCGCGGTGATGGGCAGCGTGACCCTCTGAGCGTCATCGCGGGGTCAGAAAACCGATCAGGTCCGATGTCAGGTGGTCGATATGGTCGCCGGGCGTCGGATCAAGGTCATGCGTCACCAGGACCGTCGTCATCCCGCGCGCCTTTGGCACGGCGAGATTGGCGCTCGAATCCTCGATCATCGCGGCGGTGCCGGGGGCAATCGCGTGGGCGGCTATAAACAGATCGGTGGCGTCGGGTCGGGGCTTTGGGGTAAAGCCTGCTTCTTCAATCGCCCAGACCGCGTCGATCACATCGCTCAGATCTAGCCGCGCCAGTACCCGTGCGGCGTGATCGCGCGCGCCATTTGTGTGCACGATCTTTCGGCCCGCAAGCGCGGTGATCGCCGCCCTGAGGGCAGGCGATGGGGCAAGGGGGCCATAGTCGATGTCATGGGTCTCGGCCAGAAACTGTTCGGCATCCACGCCATGCTCCGAGATCAGAGCGTTCATCGTGAGCCCATGACTTTGCCAGCGTGTGTGGCGATAGGCATTGGCCGCCGCTTCGTCGATGTTGAGCTCGCGCATCACAAAGTCGGTCATGCGCCGGTTGATTTGATCGAGCAGCCCTGTCGCCGGCGAATAGAGCGTGTTATCAAGATCGAATATCCAGGTTTCGATAGCCGAATGCATCTGCTCTCCCCATATCGTCGGGAAGGCTAGGCTTTGAACCCCGATCGTCAAGCGGAGAATTGACATGGCAGGCGCAACAGAATGGAGCGGGGAGCAGGGGGCGAAATGGGCGGCGGCGATCGACCCGATGGACCGCCAGGTCGCGCCTGCGACCCAGCATGCCATGGCCGCCCTCGCGGCGCGGCCAGGTGAGCGCATCATCGATCTTGGGTGCGGTGGGGGGGCGACCAGCCTCGAGATCGCCGAGGCGGTTGGGGCGCAAGGCGCCGTTTTTGGCGTCGACATCTCGCCCGATCTTGTCGAGATCGCCAGATCGCGGGGCGCTCAGATCGACCATCTGACCTTTGAGGTCGCCGACGCCGCCACGCATCCCTTTCAAGAGCAGGGGTGGGACGCTGTTTTCAGCCGGTTCGGATGCATGTTCTTTGACGAACCGGCCGAGGCGCTCGCCAATCTGCGTGCGGGGGTAAAGGCGGATGGTCGGGCGGTGCTGACCGTCTGGGCGGAACCCAAACACAATCCCTGGGCCATGATCCCTGCGCGCGCCGCGGCACAGGTCCTGGGGCCGGCGGAAAAGGTGCCTCCCGGCGCGCCCGGCCCGTTCGGCTGGGCGACGCCCGATATATTTATGCCGATCCTGCAGGACGCGGGCTGGCGCGACATCGCCTTCGAAGAACATGAGATCGAGTGCCCGATCGGCCCCGAAGCTTCGACAGACCCCGTGGCCAGTGCGATCGATCACGCCGCGCGCATCGGGCCCATGGCGCGCCGGTTGGAGGAGGCGCCCGAAGCGATCCACCAGATCAGGCCAATCCTCGCAGACGCGTTGGCGCCGATGGTCCGCGACGGTGCTGTCTACCTCCCCGGGCGCATTCGCGTGATCTCCGCGACCGCTTAAACCGGTGCGAGAGCAAATTTTTGTCGCCTTTTGCGCCTGCTCTAGCCATGTTCCACGTATAGACCCAGGGTATTCGTAATTTTGTCACTTGGCGTAGGACATTTTGCAGGGGTAGACCGGTCGCAAACAGTTACCCGTTCGAGCGGTCAGGCAAGTTAAGACGAGGCAAAGCCATGGCAATCTTCCGTGCTGGAAAATTCAGGGCCCGCACTGCAGAATCGGCTGATGATATCCGGGCTTGTCAGCATCTGCGCTATCTCACCTTTATCGAACAGCGCAGCGTTGCCGAACAGGTGAATGCCGAGCGGCTGGATATCGACGAATTCGACTCCGCCTGCACCCATCTGATGGTCGAAGAGGCCAAGACCGGGCAACTGGTTTGCTGTTTCCGGATGCTGCCTTTGGCGAACGGGACCGAGATCTGGCGCTCTTACGCGGCAAAGTACTATGAGCTTTCCAAGCTCAAGGAGTATCCCGGCAAGATGGTCGAAATGGGCCGGTTCTGCATTCACCCCGCCTGGAAGGACGCCAATATCCTCCGCGTCGCCTGGGCCGCGATGACCCGGTTCGTCGACGACGAAAAGGTCGAGCTGCTCTTTGGCTGCTCGTCCTTCTACGGCGTTGATGCCGACGCGTATGCCGATGCTTTCGCGCTGTTGAAGGAACGCCACATCGCGCCGACCCGCTGGTTGCCGCGGGTCAAGGCGCCGCGTGTCTTCCCGTTCAAAAAGCGGCTGCATTTGCGCAAACCCAATCTGAAGCTGGCGATGCAAAAGATGCCGCCGCTCTTGCGGACCTATCTGGTGATGGGCGGCTGGGTTTCGGACCATGCGGTTATCGACAACGAGCTAAATACGTTGCATGTTTTCACCGGTGTGGAAATCAACCGCGTGCCAAAGTCGCGCGCGCGCCTGCTGCGAGGCATGGCAACCTGACCGGAGCCCGATGACGAGCAACCCTTTCGACCCCGCCTCAATCTCTGCCGAAACGGCGACTTTCAACGCCAAGCTTGCCGCCCAGCTCAGCGACGCACCGCGCCCGATGGATGTGCCCGTCGATCTGACGCGCAAGGCACGGGCCGAGGGCAAGGGGCTTTTCCCCCCCTCCGGCCCGCTGGAAGGCTCGGAGTGGATCTCGATCAAGGGGGCCGAGGGCGGGCCGGGCAGGGTGCGCCTCTCGCTGCCGGATGACGCACCGCGCGGGGTCTATCTGCAGATCCATGGCGGGGGCTGGACATATGGCGAGCCCGAACAGCTCGACGGGTTCAATCAGCGCATCGCGCGCGAGACCGGCCTTGCCGTCGCCTCGGTCAAATACCGGATGTCGCCGGAAAACCGCTGGCCCGGCTGTGCCGATGATTGCGAGGCGGCGGCGCACTGGGCGCTCGCGGAATTCGATGGCCCGATGATGATCGGTGGGGAAAGCGCCGGGGCGCACCTGACGGCCGTCACGGCGTTGCGCCTGCGGGCCAAGGGGCTGATCGGGCGGGTTGGCGGCCTTGTCTGCAATTACGGCGTTTACGACATGTCGATGACGCCCTCGATGCGGAACTGGGGCGACGGGTATCTGGTCCTGTCGACGCCGGTTGTCGCGTGGTTCATCGACAATCTGATGAATGGCGCGACCGATCCCGAAGCCTCGCCGCTTTATGCCGAGCTTGCGGGGATGCCGCCGGCCCTCTTCCAGGTTGGGACGATGGATCCGCTGATCGACGATACACTCTTTATGGCGGCCAGATGGCGGGCGGCGGGCAACCGTGCCGAGCTCGAGGTGGTTCCCGGTGGCGTCCATGCCTATGACTGTTTTGATCTCGCCATCGCGCGCGCGTCGTTCGCCCGGCAGGATGCCTTTTTGAACGGTCTTCTGGGCTGATCGGGGCGATCACTCGCCCATCGCAACGCCTTCGCGCCGCGGATCGGCTCCGCCGCGCAAGGTTCCGTCCGGCATGATCTGAAGGATGTGAAGGCCGGAGGTCATCACCGCGAAGTCGACGTCATGCCCCATCTTGCCCAGCGCGTCGGCGAGGGCGGCATCGAACTGACCCTCTTCCAGAACCAGCTTTTCACGATTGCGTTGCGAGACATGGCCGGTTGCAGCGGCCATTGCCGGGTCTTCGCCCCGGTCGAGGACCGCGATCACCGAGCCTGCGACATATTCCGGGATTCGGGATCCCCCGGGCGAGCCGGTCAACAGAACGGGCGCGCCGTCTTTCAGCACGATCGTCGGCGACATCGAGGAACGGGGCCGCTTTCCCGGGCCCGGTGCATTGACGATCGGCGTGCCATCGGGCGCGGTCGGGCTGAACGAAAAATCGGTGAGCTGATTGTTGAGCAAGAACCCGCCAGCCATCCGCTTTGACCCAAAGGCGGTCTCGATCGAGGCGGTGAGCGAGATCGCCATGCCATCGCTGTCGATCACCGACAAATGCGTTGTGCCGGGGCTCGTGACGCCGTGGTCGGGGGCCCAATGCCCCTCGCGCCAGGGCGGCTCGCCGGCGGGCGCCTTGCCGCTTGCCGCCTGGGCGGGGCTGATGAGTTTGGCGCGTTCGGCGAGATAGCCCGATTCCAGCAGGCCTTTGACGGGGACTTTCACAACATCAGGGTCCGCCAGATAGGCGGCCCGGTCGGCATAAGCGAGCCTGGATGCCTCGGCGAAAAGATGCGCAGCCGCCGCTTCGTCTGACTCCCCGCCGACAGCGGCGATCAGCCCCAGGATCTGGCCAACCGTCGTCGCACCCGACGAAGGCGGACCCATGCCGCAGATCTCGACATCGCCATACGCCATGCAGACCGGCGGGCGCTCGATGACCTGATAGTTCGCCAGATCGGTCAGGCTGAGGCTTCCCGGGTCCGGTGCTGCGTGGACGGCGGCGACAATCTTTGCCGAAAGCGGCCCTTCATAAAAGATATTCGCACCCGAGAGGGCCAGCCTGCGCAAGGTCCAGGCAAAGGCGGGATTGCTGAAGGTCTCGCCCTCGTCGAGCGGTTTGCCGCCCGGCAGGAAGACCGCCGCGGCATCGGTGCCCTCCAACTGAGGCTGAAAGCGCTCGATCGACTTTGCAAGCCGCGGGCTGACCGGAAAACCGTTATGGGCCAGATCGATCGCGGGCTGGAACAGGCGCGCCCAGGGCAGCTGGCCATGGTGATAATGCAACTCGCCCATCAGACGCAGCAGCCCCGGTGTCCCCACCGACCGGCCGGACGGGACAGCTTCGCGCCACCCCATCTTTTCACCATCCTTGAAGAACAGCTCCGGCGTTGCCGCCATGGGGGCGGTTTCGCGCGCGTCAAAGCTCTTGGTGCCCTCGTTGGTATGCACGAGGGCAAACGCACCCCCGCCGATCCCGCTCGATTGCGGTTCCACCACGTTCAGCACCAACAGCGCCGCGATCGCCGCATCTGCGGCCGAGCCGCCCATCGTGAGCATGTCAAGACCGGCCTGGCTTGCCGCCGGATGGGCCGCGACGATCATGCTCTCCTGGGTAATGACCAGCGGTTTGGCCTGCCAGCCGCTCCCCGCCTCCGGGTCGGCGCGGGTTTGCGCGTGTGCGGGCAGGGCAAGGCAAATCAGTGCAAGCGTTAGGCGGATCATCCTGGGTTCCTCCGGGTCAGCAAGCCGGTCATTTCCGGCAAGACTGACAGCCCCGGCTCATTTGGGCAACGGGCTAAGTGCATTCCAGGTGTTCACCCCCACAATCCCGTCGATGCTGAGGCCCCGCGCGGCCTGAA
The DNA here is from genome assembly GCA_039028555.1 of Pseudomonadota bacterium. Taxonomy (GTDB): domain Bacteria; phylum Pseudomonadota; class Alphaproteobacteria; order Rhodobacterales; family Rhodobacteraceae; genus Thermohalobaculum. Next base: position 28,148 of record JBCCHW010000012.1, read on the forward strand.
AGGCGCGAACGGCCTGTTCGGTCGATGGGCCAAAGCGCGAGCCGACACCGAAACCCTCGCGCATCAGCGCCAATTGCAACCGCATCACGATCTCTCCCGTGGCGCCCTGGCGGAGCTCCGGCAACGCGTTCTCCACGGTGAGGACGGGACGCGACACCGGTTGAGGCACCCTCGAAGGCGCGGTGTGGACAGCAGGTTTGGGCGGCGGCGGCGCACCGATATCATCGACCAGTTCGGGCGGCCGTTTGGGGCTGCTCGCGGTGATCCGGTCTGAATTGTCCGACGAACTGTCGAGCGCCTGCCACGTATCCGGGTCTGAAATGCCGCTTTGCGCCAACCCTTCGGCGCGTTGAAACGCGATCAGGGCCTTTTCGGTGTCGTTGCCGAAATTGCCGTCGAGCCCGCCGGGCGAGAACCCGGTCACGGCCAGGGCACGCTGAAGCAACAGCACGCCAACGCCGACATCTCCGCGTTTGAGCTCGGGATGCGATTGCACGCCATGCAGTGCCTCGAGCGCGCGAAAGGTGCGCATCCGGCGATCCGCCAACCCGTGGGTGCCCCCGTTGATCGCGCGGGTCACCGTCTCGACATCGTTCTGATCGGCCCATCGAAAGACCGATTTGCGCTTGCGCGTCTGCGTTTCCATGAACGCGGTTGCAAGTTGCCAGGCGATCTCAGGTTCGATTGCGAGATCGGGATTGTTGACCAGGTCAATGCCGATCAGCGCCCCGAAACGGGTATAGTTTGCCCGGCCGGTCAGCTGAATATAGCCGCGCCCGCGAAACTTAAAGCCATCGCCCGGTTCGGAGTTCCCCAGGTCGGTGCGTCCGCCATAGACCTTTTCCGCCAGTTTCTCGGGATTTCTGGTGAACGGCTCGGCCGCGCGGGTCGACCGGAACCGGGTGGGCCAAACCGCCTGAATCCGGGATGCGGTGGTGTAGAAGAGGTTCTCTCGGTCATGGGTGAACCGGAGCGATTCATGGGCGCATTGCCCGATCAGATGCGCGATGCGGAACTTGGTCTCCTGCGTGATCTGCAGCAGTTTCTGGCGCGACTCGATCAACCCATGGATCGCGGTTTCCGGCGCGTCGGGCGCGGCGGCAAGAACGGCAAATCGCAATATGTCCATCTTATCCCCATTCGATCGGCCGGCAGGTGCCGGCGGTTTCAGTTCGGGGCTAGGATATCACTGCCTGAGACAACGCGCCTAATCTGCCGGAGCAGCGCGCGCTCATCCCCCGGTCGTGCTCATATGGCGGGCAACCTGGCCAGAAACGGTCTGGCGGGAATAGTCGAAATCGTGCCCCTTGGGCTTGCGGGCAATCGCCTCGTGAATGGCCGCCGCCAGCGCGTCGTCATCGGCGCCAGCGCGCATCACGGCGCGCAGATCCGCATCGTCGTCCTGACCGAGGCACATATAGAGCTGGCCGGTACAGGTCAGCCGGACGCGATTGCAGCTTTCGCAAAAGTTGTGCGTGAGCGGGGTGATAAAGCCAATCCGCTGACCGGTTTCCTGAACCCTGAAATACCGCGCCGGACCACCGGTGCGATAGTCGGTCTCGGTCAGCGTCCATTGTTCAGCCAGGTCGGCGCGCAGATCGGCGAGCGAATAGTACTGATCAAGCCGGTCTTCGCCGCCAAGATCGCCCATGGGCATCACCTCGATAAAGGTGAGGTCCAGCCCCAACGCGTCACACCAGTTCACGAGTTTGTGGATTTCACCGTCATTGGTGCCCTTCAGGGCGACGACGTTGATCTTGACCTTCAGCCCTGCCGCCTGGGCCGCCTCGATCCCTTCGAGCACCTGTGCGAGCCTGCCCCAGCGCGTGATCGCCTGAAACTTGGCCTCGTCCAGCGTGTCGAGCGACACATTGATCCGGCGCACGCCGCAATCGGCCAGCGATTGAGCATGTTTCTTGAGCTGGGAGCCGTTGGTCGTGACCGTCAGCTCATCCAGCCCGTTGCCGAGATGGCGGCCCATGCGATCAAAGAACCACATGATGTTCTTCCTGACCAGCGGTTCACCGCCCGTGATGCGCAGCTTGCGCACACCCTGGCCGATGAAGACCGAGCAGAGCCGGTCAAGCTCTTCGAGGCTCAGCAGATCGCGCTTTGGCAGGAAGGTCATATGCTCCGCCATGCAGTAGACACAGCGGAAATCGCACCGGTCGGTGACCGAGACACGCAAATAGTTGATCTGCCGCTGAAACGGGTCGATCAGTACAGGTGGGTTCATCTGTTCCTCCCAAGTCCAGTGGGAAACTAGGCTTCTGTCGGGCGGGGATCAAGCGTAAGTGCTGAAAACTCTCATGAAAGCGCGGCCCGAACCCGCGCCAAGCTTTTGACTGACGCGCCCTTCCCGCCGTGATAGAATTGGCTGAACATTGGGGAGTGAAGTGTCAGAACTGCCACGGAAAAAGCTGATCCTCGTAGTGCATGGGGTGGGACAGCAAGTACCCGGCGAATCCGTCGGTCTGCTGACTGCCGCCCTGCACGAGCAGCCCGGCACCGATACGATCGCTGCCAACCTGCTGATACCAGAAGACCGCTCGCCCGAAGATACCGGGCGTATCAATATGTTCCCCTGCCACACGATCCGGCGACGCACGGCCGAAAGCGACGCGCTGTTTGCCGAAGTTTACTGGGCCGACGTCGCAACAACCTCGCAGCGCTTTATCGGCATCGTGTTTCAGCTCTTTCAGGTCATTCTGGGGCTGGGGCATCTGGTGCGCGAAAGCGCCGAGCAGGCGTACAAGGATCATCACTTCCTGCGCTGGCTGGCGAATATGGGGGTGCTGATCCTGCATGGCCCGATCGCGGCGATAAACTGCCTTGTGCTGCTGCTCTGCGCCGTCGCGATGGGGTTCGATCTCACCGGATATTCCGGCATCGTGAAAAACCCGGAGGACCGGTTCCTGTGGCCCTTTATCTTTGGCGCGATCACGATTCTCGCCGGGGTGATCCTGCACCACCGCACAAACCGCTATCTGATGTGCCATTTCTTTCAATGGCTGATCGTCTTCAGTGTGATCGGCATTGTGCTGAGTTGGACCTGGCATGTCGATGAGGTCACCGACACCAGCGTGCGCCTGTGGGAAACCGCGCCGGGTGCGGTGCAGCCGCTCGAGGATCTTTCGAACGATCCGCCCGATCCCGGGGGGGAGTTTACCTCCAACAATCTCAAGAACTATGTCGAGGACGAAGTCTGTGATTGGGCGGGCAGCCAGTATGAAGAGTGCGCGACCGGTCTGGGCGGTGCGTTCTCGGTCGCGGCGTTCTTTATCCATGTCGAGTGGATGATCTGGATGGTGCTGCTCGGCGGGACCTGTTTCTTGATTCTTCTACACTTCGCCACCCGGTTCAGACTGTTTGGCAACGAGCCAAAGCCGCGGCCACCCGCCCTGGCGCCGGTGGCGCTCTCGGCCATGATGATCAGCTGGCTGTTCGCGTTGTCGCTGATCTGGGCCGTCACCTTGTTCATCTACCCGGAGTTCGGCGGCCACAGGGCGCTTTTTCTGTCGAGCTTCTTCCCCGTTGTGGTGCATTGGATGATGCTGCTGATCCTGATGCTCGAGGGGGCATTCCTCACCGGCTATGCGATCAGGCGCTACAACCATTCGATGAAAAAGAACGGGCCGCAGAGCTATTTCGACAGCAACGGGCAGCCAAAGCCGCCGCCCAGGATCATCCTGTCAGACGTCTTGTCGGTCACCATCATGATCGGCCCCTTCCTGCTGATCCTGATCATGCTGTTGCATGCGCGCACAGGGTACAATCTTGCGCTTGGCAGTACACCGATGGGGCAGGCCCTGGTGTCGGTGTCGGGGCTCTTGCTGGGGAAGTTCATGATTGTCGCTGTGATCCTGGGAATCGGCATCTATTATTTCCGCGACCGGGTTGCGGTCGGGCTCGGCATCGCGAATGACATCATCAACTACAAACGGCTCGAGCAATGGTCGCCGCATGCCTCCGACCGGGTCTATCCGCAACGCGAACGCATCCGCGGGCGGTTCATACGGGTCGCCAAGGACATGATCGAGCGTCACGAGCCCAGCGAGATCATCATTGTGGCCCATAGCCAGGGGACGATCATCGCGCTCGATGCGCTGCGTACCGACCGCACGGGTGCCGCGGCACAGCGGCGGGTGTTTGATGGTGAGGTGCGCGAAGACCGGGTCTGGAAACTTGTCACCATGGGCTCTCCCTTCAGCCATCTCTATGGATACTACTTCCCTGACTTCTTCAAGGTTCCTTCGAAGCAAGACACGTATCTATCTGAATGGATTAATATTTTCCGGGTCGATGATCCCATCGGCACCCATATCGGTGCGAAAGCCAG
>JBCCHW010000013.1:0-31739 GCA_039028555.1 Pseudomonadota bacterium
AGGCGATCTTGTGCGCATCATCACCCCCGGCGGCGGGGGATGGGGCTATCCGATGGACCGGCCCGCCGGGGATGTGCTCGCCGATGTGCTCGACGGATTTGTCTCCAAACAGGCTGCGCTGGAGGATTACGGCGTCGTCATCCGGGATGGTGAGGTCGATATCGCCGCGACGGCGGCGCGCCGCGACGCGATGCCGAGGCCCGGCAAGATGTTCCACCGGCAGGCGTATTACGACGCGCCCGAGGATCGGGACGCGCCATGACCCTAGTGCCCGAGGGCGGGATCCCAGGGCGAAAGGCCCGGCCATTCGCTGCCGTCCAACTCCGGCTCGGCATAGTCGAAAAGGTTCCGGCGATGCCGCGCCCGGTCCTCGACAAAGAAATGCACGGCGAGGCGGCGCGCGAGCCGCTCGGCCCCTTCGGAAACCGCCGGGATGTCATTGGCCAGATTGCCGAGGCTGAGCTGGGCCGCGTGATTGAAGCAATGCAGGCGCCCGATCCCGGGCGTGGTGCTGCCCGCGCGCGACACAAACGCGAAATCATCGCCCAGATAGGGAAAGGCCGCCCAGTCGCCCGTGGCCCCCGGCACCTGGTCCCCCCAACGCAGAATGTCGCCCGCAAATGTCTCGATCCCCGGGGTCGCCGCGATGTCGATCGCAAACCCGGTGCCAAGGATCACCAGATCGGCGCCCACAGGGCCCTTGCCCGTGATCAGCTCGACGCCGGTGGTCTGCTCCCCGACCCGCGTCACCTCGGCGCCCATCAGCAGGCTGACCCTCGGATGGGCCGCGATCCGGCGCACCGAGCCGTGGGGCGGCGCGATCCGCTGTGCGGCCACATGATCGAGCAGGGCGATCTTGTCCGCATCGGGCAGCTCGGCAAATCCATGGGTAAAGCCGGGATAGACGGTCTGCTTCATCTTGTTGAGCCGCGGCATAGCGGGCGCCCGCCCGATCAGCGTGACCGAGGCCGCACCCGCCTCCAGCGCCATGGCCGCATTGTCAAAGGCCGAGGCGGCAAGGCCGATCACCGCGACCCGCCGGCCGCGACAGGCCGCGAAATCGACCGCGTCGGAGGAATGGCGCACGACCCCGCCGAAATGAGCGGCAAAGGGCGCGGGCACCCGGGGGGCGGCCAGCCCCTCGCGCCCGGTTGCCAGAACGACGCGGCGGGCGCAGACGGCCTCGCCGGTGCTGAGGGTGACCACAGCGTGATCCTCACCCGGCGCGATGCGCATGACCGAGACGCCGTTTTCGACCTCGGCGCCGGTCATCCGGCGATACCAGCGCAGATAGGCCATCCAGTCCGGCCGGTCGATCCGGTCGAGGCTGTCCCAGTCCAGCCCTTGTGCCTCGTACCAGGCGCGGAAGGTCAGGTTGGGCAGGCCCATCGCGGGGCCGGTCAGGTGCTTGGGCGAGCGCAGCGTGGTCATGCGCGCATAGGTCATCCAGGGCCCCTCGAGCCCGGCTTCCCGCCGGTCGACCTGGCGCAAGTTCGAGATCCCGAGGCGGCGCAGCGCAAAGGCTGCCGCGAGCCCGCACATGCCGCCCCCCACGATCAGCACATCGGCCATCGGCACGCCATCGGGGCCGACGCGCGCGGGCACCCAATCGGCGGGCGGATGGTTGAGCCGCGCGAAATCCCGCGCCAATGCCGCCTCAAGCGCTGCCAGCCCCGGTGAGTCCTCAGGAAAATCCATCATGTTCGCAGCCTATTACAGAGAAACCGGAGAGGCAGCCCATGTTTTGGAGACGGGCGCGATGCCCGTGCCTGTTCCAGCGGCGGGAGAGGTCTTGGTGCGCCTCTGCTGCTCGGGCGTCAATCCCTCGGATGTGAAAAAGCGGGCTGGCAAGATGCCCGCCCCCGTGGCGTTCGGGCGTATTGTGCCCCATAGCGACGGTGCCGGCCTGATCGAGGCGGTCGGGGCCGGCGTTGATCCGGCACGGATCGGCAGCCGCGTCTGGCTGTGGAACGCGCAGTGGCGCCGCGCCATGGGCACCGCGGCGGCCTATTGCGCCCTGCCGTCGGCCCAGGCCGTGCCCATGGCGCAGAATGTGGGCTTTGAGGCTGGCGCCTGCCTCGGGATTCCGGCCCAGACCGCCTGGAGCGCGGTGATGGACGGGCACCCCGCGCCCGGGCGCCGCGTTCTGGTGCATGGCGGCGCCGGGGCGGTGGGCGCGCTCGCCATCGCCATTGCCGCCGAGGCAGGTGCCAGCGTGATCGCGACCACCTCCTCGCCCGAAAAGGCCGCCATCGCGCGTGGCTCGGGCGCCAGCCATGTGCTCGACTATCGCAAGACGGACGTGGTGCAGGCGGTCAACGATCTCACCGCAGGCGCGGGCGTCGACCATATCGTCGATGTCGATCTTGGCGCGAACCACGGCGTGAATGGCGCCATTCTTGCCGAGGGCGGGTCGATCGCGGCCTACTCGGCACCCAGTGCGCCGGTTTTTCCCCTCGACTATTACGCCTTTGCGGCCCGGGCCGCGCGGCTGCGGTTCGTTCAGGTCTATCTGTTGGACGACACGGAGCGCCAGCGCGCCGTTTCCGCCGTCAGCGCCCTGGCCGCGCGCGGGGTGATCGCGCCGGTGATTGCCCGGCGCTACCCCCTTGACCAGATTGTCGAGGCCCATCTCGCACAGGAGCGGGGCGGGCTGATCGGCAACATCATCCTCGATATTGCGGAGCCCTGAATGCCCCTTCCCGACACCCAGACCCTGCTGGCCGGCATCAATGCCTGGACGGCGATCGAGAGCAAATCGGACGAGCCCGACAGCATCACCGCGATGATGACCCGGGCGATGGCCGATTTCCGCGCTGCGGGCCTCACGGTCGAGCCGATTGCGGCGCAGGGCGGGCTGGGGCCGCATTTCCATGCAGAGATCCCCTGCGGGCGGACCGGGCCGGGCGTGCTCGTGCTCTGCCATCTCGATACGGTGCACGCTGCCGGTACGCTGATGCGCAACCCGATCCGCACCGAGGGTGACCGCGCCTATGGCCCGGGGATCTATGACATGAAGGGTGGGGTGTTTCTGGCTCTGACCGCCGCACACTCCCTGATCGCCGAGGGGCAAACCACGCCGCTGCCCATCCGCTTTCTGGTGGTGGGCGACGAAGAGATCGGCAGCCCCTCATCCGAGGAACATATCCGCAAGGCGGCCGAGAACGCCTGTTATGTCCTGGTCACCGAGCCGGCGCGCGACGGCGGCAAGATCGTCACCGGGCGCAAGGGCTCGGCCCGGATGAAGATCACCACCCACGGCAAACCCGCCCATTCCGGCATGCGCCATCAGGATGGCGAGAGTGCGGTGCTCGAAATGGCCCGCCAGATCCTCGCGATCGAGGCGATGACCGACTACGACACCGGCCTGACGGTGAATGTCGGGCTGGTCACCGGCGGCACCGGCGTCAATGTGGTGCCCGAGACCTGCGAGGCTGAGATCGACCTGCGCATGGTCGACCCGGCCGATGGCGAGGCGGCGATTGCCGCCATCTATGCGCTCAAACCCCATAACCCCGCGATCCGGATCGAGGTCTCAGGGGGCATGAACCGCCCGCCATATCAGAAATCCAACGCGGTCGCGGCGCTGTTCGACCATGCCCGCGGCCTGGCCCGCGAGATCGGTTTCGAGCTGGAAGACACCTTCACCGGCGGCGGCAGCGACGGGACCTTAACCGCCGCGATCGCGCCAACCCTGGATGGTCTGGGGGTCGATGGCGCGGGCGCGCATACGCTTGACGAGCACCTCTCCCTCGCCTCGCTGGTCCCACGGCTCACCCTTTTGCGCCGGCTGTTCGAGACGCTGAAAAGGCCCGATGCCGACTAGGCAGAGACCCGATTGCGCAGGGGGCGTCGAATCGATCCGCCAGAACCCCGACTTGAAAGCGTTATGATGTAACAATATACGACTCAGCCTGCGATCATGAAAAAGGAGTTTCCCTTATGCGCGCACTTGCCCTCACTGCTATCGCCCTTGTCCTCTCGACGCAGGCACAGTCGGCCGAGACCCGCCAGCTCTCGGCGCATGAACATGGTGTTGGTGCCCTCAACATCGCGGTCGAAGGGAACGAGATCCTGATGGAGCTCGAAGTGCCCGGCGCCGATATTGTCGGCTTTGAACATGAGGCGGAAAGCGCGGAAGATCGCGCAAAGATCGACGCGGCAATCGCCATTCTCGCCAAACCGCTCGAGCTGTTTGTTCTGCCCGCCGCGGCCAAATGCACCGTGACCGGCGCCACGGCCGCGCTGATCGGCGACGAGGATCATGACGACCACGATCACGACGGCCACGCCAAGGACGACGACCACGATCATGACGAGCATGCCAAGGACGACGACCATGATCACGACGAGCATGCCAAAGACGACGACCATGATCACGACGAGGCCCACAAGGAAGGCCATGACGAAGATCACGCCGATCACGCCGATCATGGCGAGGAGCATCATACCGAGTTCCACGCGGAATACGGGCTGAACTGCGCCGCACCAGAGGCCATCGACAAGATTGATTTCGCCTATTTCGCCCAGTTTCCCAACGCGCGGGAGCTTGTGGTTCAGATGATTTCCGGCAAGGGTAGCAATGGTTTCGAGGTGGAACGCGACAAGCCGACCCTGTCGTTGAACGGCGCAATCTGAGGACGTCCCGCCGGTGACCGACACCGCTGAAAATCGCACCGCGCTCCGGCTGAGCGCGGTGTCGTTCGCCTGGCGGGGCAAGGTTCCCTTTCGGATCGAGATCCCGGCGCTCGACGTGCCATCAGGGGAAAAGCTGGTCCTGTTGGGCGAAAGCGGGTCGGGCAAATCCACGCTGCTCAGCCTGATCTGCGGCATCCTCTCGCCCGATCAGGGCACGATCAGCATCGCCGGGCACGATCTGGCCGCAATGCGGGGCCGGGCCCGCGACCGGTTCCGCGCCGAACAGATCGGGGTGATCTTTCAGCAATTCAACCTGCTGCCCTTTGCAACGCCGCTCGACAACGTGCTGCTGCCGCTGCAATTCGCGCGCCAGCGGCGGGCGCGCCTGACCGATCCGCGGGCCGAGGCGATGCGTCTTTGCGCCCAGCTGGGCCTGGCAGAGGGGTTGATCCGGCACGCCAGGGCGGCGGACCTCAGCGTCGGCCAGCAACAACGCGTCGCCGTGGCGCGCGCGCTGATCGGCAGCCCGGCGCTGATCGTGGCGGACGAGCCGACTTCGGCGCTCGATGCGGCCGCGCAATCGGCCTTTCTGGATCTCCTGTTCGCCCAGGCGGGCGCCGCGGGCTCGACCCTGATCATGGTCACCCATGACAATCGGCTGGCCGACCGGTTCGACCGCGTCCTCAACCTGCAAGATATCGCGCAGATCACGCACCAGGCCGCCGCATGATGCTGTTGCGCCTTGCCGTCGCCTCGCTGTTGGCGCGCTGGATCACGGTCGGGCTGACCATTTTCGCCATCGCCCTCTCGGTCGCGCTGTTTCTGGGAGTCGAGAAAACCCGTACCGGCGCGCGCGAGAGTTTTGCCGACACGATCTCGAACACCGATCTGATCATGGGCGCCCGGTCGGGCAGCGTGCAGCTGTTGCTTTATTCGGTCTTTCGCATCGGCAATGCCACCAACAACATCACCTGGCAGACATTCGAAGACATCGCCAGCCGGCCCGAGGTCGCCTGGATCGTGCCGATCTCGCTGGGCGACAGCCATCGCGGCTTTCGCGTGATGGGCACGACGGACGCGTATTTCGAGCGCTACAAGTATCGCGGCGGGCGCGCGCTGGCCTTTGCCCGGGGCGGTCCCTTTGCCGATCTCTTCGACGCTGTAATCGGCGCCGATGTGGCGGCGCAGCTGAACTACAAGATCGGCGACCCGATCGTGGTGGCCCACGGCCTTGCCTCGTTTACCGAACATGATGACAAGCCGTTTCGCGTTGCCGGCATCCTCGCGAAAACCGGCACGCCGGTGGACCGCACCGTGATGGTCAGCCTCGAGGCGATCGAAGCCATCCATGTCGACTGGAAGGGGGGCGCGCGCTCGGGCCCTGCCATCTCGGCCGAGGCGGTGCGCCAGATGGACCTGAACCCACAGGCGATCACCGCGGCGATGATCGGGGTCAAATCGCGGCTTCAGGTCTTTGCCCTGCAGCGGGCGATCAACGAATACCCGCAGGAGCCCTTGCTCGCCATCCTCCCCGGTGTCGCGCTGCAAGAGCTGTGGGGGATCGTCGGCATTGCCGAAACCGCGCTGATCGGCGTCTCGGCCATGGTGATCGCGACCGCGCTGCTCGGCATGGCGGCGATGATCTTTTCCGGGCTGAACGAGCGCCGCCGCGAGATGGCGATCTTTCGCGCGGTGGGGGCGGGGCCGCAGGTGATCGCGGCGATGCTGGTGATCGAGGCGGTGCTGCTGACGCTAGCGGGCATCGTGCTGGGTGTCGCGCTGCTCTACACGGGATTGTGGGTCGCCCGGCCTTATATCGACGCGGCTTATGGCCTATATTTGCCGATTACCGGGCTGACGGGCCGCGAGTTTTACGTGTTGGCCTCGGTGCTGGGCGCCAGCGCCTTGGTGGCGCTTGTGCCTGCGGTTCGCGCCTATCGGCTCTCGGTTGCCGACGGGATGACGGTAAGGATCTGACAGCGACAGCGGCTTGGAGATAGGGACTTGGCCAAGGAGACCGCAAGATGCCCATCGAACTGACCAGACGCGCCCTGGTCGCGCGCCTCGCAGCCGCTGGCGCCGCGATGTCGGGCGCGGGCATGGCGCGCGCCGATGCGCCGATCGAGCTGGACTGGATCGATCTGATCCCCCCCGGGGAACAGGGCATCGAAATCCTCAATCTCGGCGATCTGGGCGTGGTCCAGCACGGTCAGTTGTCGATGCCGGAGCAGGAGTCGGAATTCGCCCCGGTCGTCACCGAGTACAACGGCAAGCAGGTACGGATCCCGGGCTATTCCATTCCGATCGACTATGCGGGGACCGAGATCGCCTCGCTCCTGCTCGTCCCCTATATCGGGGCCTGCATTCATGTGCCGCCACCGCCGTCGAACCAGCTGATCTATGTCACGCTGACCGAGCCTTATGTCAGCCAGGGCCTGTGGGATCCGGTCTTTGTCACCGGAGAGCTCAACACCTCGTCGTTCAGCACCGATCTGGCGGATATCGGATATGTCATCGACCACGCCGAGGTCGAGCCCTACAGCTGATGGCGAACGGGTCGGATCTGGGGCCTGCGCCCGGCGGGGCGTATTTCGCCGGCAACGCGGATGCGGCACAGGAACTCGCGCGGCTGCATTTCCTCGAAAACCTCTACGATCCGCGCTGCCAACAGGCGCTGGTCGCCGCGGGCCTCGCCCCGGGCATGCGGGTGCTGGAGATCGGCCCCGGCGCGGGCAGCATGCTCGGCTGGCTCTCCGACCAGATCGGACCCGGCGGCCATGTGACCGCGCTCGATCGCGATCCCCGCTTTCTGACCGGTTTCACGCGGCCCAACGCGACCGTGATAACGGGCGATATCCGCGATATCGCGCTCACGGATCCGTTTGATCTGGTGTTCATGCGCTTTGTGCTCATGCATCTGCCCGAGCCGGTAAAGACGCTGCGCGAAATTGCCAACCTGCTCAGGCCGGATGGCGCCCTGGTGGCGGTCGATCTCGACATGTGCACGCATATCGCGGCTGCGCCATGGCATCCGGGGGCCGCGCTGTTCGACCGGCGCCGCGCCGCCCTGGTCGACGCGCTGGTCGCGGGCGAGGTGATGAACCTCAACTTTGCCCGCCAACTGGGCCCGCTGATCGGCGCGGCGGGATTGCGCCTCGAGGCGCTGAGTTACGAGACCCATCTGGTCGAGGGCGGCTCGGATGCCGCGCTTCAATGGCGGCGAGGGTCCGAACATACGGTCCGGGCGCTCGACGCAACGGGGCAGGCCGATCCCGGTGCGGCAGATTTCCTGCCGCTGCACGATGACCCGGACTTTGCCTTCCTCGCCCCGCTTGTCGGCACCGCCATTGCGCGGCGCTGCGACAGCCCCGGCTGAGCTGACCGATCCCGGCTCTCGCGGCGCGCACCGGCAGCGGCGCCTGGTGGCGGATTTCCGCGCCCGCGCCGCGATCCCCGCTTGACAAGCCGGCCCGGATTTCCGACTAAACTCGTCGGATTAGGCCAGCCATTCCTGCCGGAGCCTTTCGGATAGCCCGCCGCTAAAATCTCGTCGTAAAGCATCGTACCGAGGGATTGCCGTGCCCGACTGCCCGTTGAAATGTGAACCCGCCACATCCCCCTTCGGCGTATTCGGGCGCTGGATCGGCACGGTTTCGGCAGCGATCTTCATCGCGCTGGCCACGCCCGCCCTGGCGGGCGATGCGGCACCGAAGGTCAAGGTGGAACTGAACAAGCTCGAAGCGCAGGGCAGCGCGTGCCAGGCCTATCTGGTTGTCGAGAATGCGACCCCGGAGGCCTTTACGACCCTATCCCTCGATCTGGTGATGTTCGATGCCGACGGTGTCATCGCAAAGCGTCTGGCGGTCGAGATGGCGCCGCTGAGGGCCGGGAAAACCAGCGTCAAGGTGTTTGGCATCGACGGGGCACCCTGTGACGGGATCAGCCGCATTCTGGTGAACGACGTGCTTTCCTGTGCTGCCGGTGGGGCGGCGCGCAAGGGCTGCATCGAGCTGATCGAAACGGCCTCGCGCAGCCCCGCCGATCTGATCAACTGAGGTTGCGCCATGACTTACGACGTCACAGACCCCGCACCCGGCACGGCGCCAGACGGCGGGCAGGGGGAAGCGGGGCAAACAGCCCCGAACCCGGTCGACGATCCCGGGCCGGGAGGGGGCGAGACAGCCCTCGACCCTGGCCTCGACCCTGCCCTCGACCCCGCCCTGGGCGCCGCAGAACGGGCGTCAGAGGCGTTGGCGGCCGGCGGCCCGGTGGTCCTGATCCTGGGTGTGTTGTCGGTCTTTGCCCTTGGCATCGTCCTGGCAAAGCTGTGGCAGTTCGCGACGGCAGGCTTTGACCGGGGCCGCGCGGCCCGGGATGCGCTGGCGCGCTATCGCAGCGGCGATCTGGCGGGGGCGAGCGAGGCGCTATCGGGCAGGCGCGACCCCTCGGCCCGCGTGCTGGCGCTCGCCATCGAGGGCCAGCGGCGCGGTATCCGCGAAGACCGGATCCGCGAGGCCTGCTTCAGCGAGGCCTCGGGCTGCATCACCGATCTGCAATCCTGGATGCGCCCGATCGAGGTGATCGCCGCCCTTGCCCCCCTGTTGGGCCTGTTCGGCACCGTGCTCGGCATGATCGACGCCTTTGCCGCGCTCGAGGCCGCGGGCAGCAAGGTTGATCCCTCGGTCCTGTCGGGCGGGATCTGGGAGGCCCTGCTGACCACCGCCGTGGGTCTTGCCGTCGCCATCCCGCTGGTCGCGGCATTCAACTGGTTCGAGCGTCAGATCGAGCGGGTGGAAAGCCGGATCGACATCACCCTCGCGGGTTTCTTCGCGAGTGATCTCGCACCCCGGCAGGGCCTGCTCGACGGGCAAGCAGAGGATCGCCATGGCATACGCGCTGCCCACCCGGTTCCCGGCGAATAGGCCGCGGCGGCGGCGGCTGACGATCTCGCTCACGCCGCTGATCGATGTCGTCTTTATCCTGCTGGTGTTTTTCATGCTGGCGTCGAGCTTTCTCGACTGGCGCTCGATCCGGCTCGAGTCCGGGCAGGCGGGCGGCGCAACCCCCGGTGTCGTGGGGGCGCTGATGGTCACGATCAGTCCCGACGGCCTGCGCCTCTCGGGCCTCGGGGTCACGCGGGATCAGCTTGCCGGCCGGCTTGCGCCCAGCCTTGCCGAGGATCCGGGGCGGCGCATCGCCATCCGTCCGACCGGCGGCGTCGACATGCAGCGCCTGGTGAAGCTGCTCGACGATCTCGCGGTTCTGGGTGCCACGAATGTGGTGCTGATGCCGGGGGCGCGGTGATGCGCCGGTTGTCGAGCCCTGCGCGGCGGCGCGCGCGCCTGGATGACGACCGCATTCTGCCGCTGATCAATATCGTCTTTCTGCTGTTGATCTTTTTCATGGTCGTGGGCCGGCTTTCGGCCAGCGACCCCTTCGAGATCGAGCCGGTCCACTCGCTCAGCGCCGGCGCACCGGCGCTCGAGGCGCCGCTGGTGACCATCGGGCGCGGCGGCGCGCTGGCGCTCGACGGTGAGGTCATGGATGAAACGGCCCTGATCACCGGGATCAGCCAAGCCGGGGCAACCGGGCTGCGGATCAAGGTCGATCAATCGGTCGAGGCGGCACGTGTCGTCGCCCTGCTCAATCGGCTCAAGGCTGCCGGGGTCGGCGAAGTCAAACTGATGACCGTGCCGTCGATCGAGGGGGCGCTCTGATGCCGCTTCGCCTGCGTCATCTGATCCCCGCCGTGGTGCTGGCCTTCGCTTTGCACGCGATCGTCGGGGTGGGGGCGTTCTGGCAGGCACCCGTCAGCGGTGCCATCGGCGGTGGGAATGGCGGGCTCGAGGTGGGCCTGGGCATGGCAGGCGGCGCCGTGGGTGCCGCTCGGCCCGTCGACGCCGCCGAGGTCTTTGACGTGCAGCCCGAACAGGCCGACACCGCCCAGCCTGACGACTCCGCGATGCCGATGCCCGCCCGAGAGCTCGCCCCCCTGGCGCCGGATACCGCCGAGATCGCCGCCGCGGTTCCGGTCGAGACGGCGGAGGTGGTGGCGGATCTGCCCCTCGAACCGGCCGAAACCGCCGCCGAATCTGCCACTGAAACCCTGGCCAGACCGCTTGCCGAGACGGTTGTTGAACCCGCCACGCCCGTCAGGGAAGCCCCGGTCGAGGCTCAAAGCGCCGTGCAACCGGCGGTCGAAACCGCCGTGCCGGTCGATGCGGCCATCGTACCGGTGATCGAGGCGGTGACCCCTGAACCGGTCACGATCGAAACCCGGCCGATGGAGCCGGTGCAGCCTCTCAGCCCGGATCCGGTTTCCCGGATCGCCGCGCTCAGCCCGGAGGCGCCGCCGGACCCGGTGGCTGAGACCGAAGCGGCCCGGGCGGCCGACGCACCGGATCAGGTCACGGTCCCCGCCCTGGTCCCAGCCCCGGTTCCCGCCCCGGTCCGCAAACCAACCCCGCCAAAAGGGCAGGCCCGCAAAGAGCCCGCGCGCCAGAAGACCGCGGCAAAGCCCGGGAAACAGAAAGATGCGGTGGCAGAAAAGGGCCCGACCCCCTCGGGAGGGATCGCCAGGGCCGATCCTGATGCCATGCCCGCCACCCGGGCCCGGAACACCAGCCAGGGCACTGCCGGGGCAGGCGGGACGTCGGGCGGCGCCGAGAATACCGGCCACGCCAATGACGCGGCCGCCGGTGGCAACCCCGGCGCCAAACGCGATTACGTCGCGCAGCTCGCCGCGATCCTCACCCGCCACAAAAGGTATCCCCGGCGCGCCAGATCACGCCGCCAGCAAGGTGTCGGCCATCTGTTCTTTGCCGTTGATTCCGGCGGCCGGGTCATCGTGTCGTCGCTGCGCAAAAGCTCGGGCCACCGGCTGCTGGATGACGAGATCCTGGCCATCCTCACGCGGGTTGGCCGGTTCCCGCCGATCCCGGCCGATCTCGGCCAAAGCCGGGTCGACGTCGTCGTGCCGATCCGCTTTAGCCTGCGCTGAATGCGCCGGGGGGCAAGGCCCGGCGCGCCCCGGGCGATCCTCGCAAACCCGTCGCAATCGGCCGCGCGGAATGCTAGCGTCCGGTCGAGGAGAGAGCCATGCAAGAGCAGATCCAGAACTTGATCGGCCTGATCAATGGCGGAGAGCTCGACAAGGCCATTGCGCGGGCAAAGCGCCTCGCCAAATCCGCGCCGGCCCATCCGGTGATCCCCAACATCATCGGCGCCGCCTATTCCCAGCAGAACAAGCACGGCCCCGCCGCCGAGTGGTTTGCCCGCGCTGTCCGGATCGACCCGCGCATGTTCCCGGCCCATAACAATCTCGGTTCCGCCTATCTCGAGCTTGGCCGGAACGAAGACGCCATCGGCTGTTTCACCCGGGCGCTCCGGCTCAAGCCCGACTACGCCCAGGCGCACCACAATCTCGGCAATGCGTTCAGCAATCTCGGCCGCCATGACGAGGCCGCGGCGAGCTATCGCCGGGCGCTTGGGATCGAGCCCGGGATGGATCAGGCGCGCCAGCATCTGGCCGGGGCGCTGAACCAGCTGGGCGCCCATGACGAGGCGGCCGAGCTTTATGCCGGTCTGCTGGCGCGAGGGCCTGGCGAGGCGGCGCTCTGCAACGGGCTCGGGCTGGCCCGCGCCGGGCAGGGGCGTGTGCGCGACGCCGCCGAGTGCTATCGGCGGGCCATCGCGCTGGACCCCGATTTTGCCGAGGCGCTGAACAATCTCGGCAATGCGCTGGCAGAGCTCGACGATCTCGACGGCGCGATCGACGCCTACCAACGGGCCATTGCGCTGAACCCGCGCGACCCCTCGCGGCACTGGAACCTGTTCACCTTGTACGAAAAGACCAGCCGCCTCGACGCGCTTGCGTCCGGCGTGGCCAAGGCCGCAGAACAGCTGCGCCCCGGCGACCCATCCCTGGGGTACTGGAAGGGGGTGGTGGCGGCGCGCGACGATCGCTTTGCCGACGCGATCGACGAGTTTGAGCGCGTCGCGGGGGCAGACCTTCCCCTGCTCGCCCGGGTTCGCATGGCTGATTTCCGGGGCCGCAGCCACGACAGGCTGGGTCAGGCGGCAAAGGCCTGGGCCGCCTATCAGCAGATGAACCGGCTGGCCTGCGAGCTGCAGACCGCCGACCGGTTCACCCCCGGCGCCTATCTTGCCGAGATCGATGCGCTGACCGAGGCATGGAAAGCCGCGCCGTCCCCTGCACGGGCGGACGCGCCGCCCCCCGCAGCTTGGGCGGATACCCCGCCGTCCCCTGCATCGGCGGATGCTCCGCCGCCTGGGCCCCGGCTGGCCTTTCTGGTCGGGTTCCCGCGCTCGGGCACCACGCTGCTCGACACCATCCTGCGCAGCCATCCCCTGGTGCGCGTGGTCGAGGAACAGCCCCTGATCGCCCGGGTGCGCGACCATCTGGGGCGCGCGCCGACGCCTGAATGTCTCGCCGCCATGGGCGAGGCGGAACTCGATGCGTTGCGCGCCGTCTATACAGCGGCGCTCGACGCACATCTCGGCCCGGCGCCCGAGGGGGTGCTGACCATCGACAAGCTGCCGCTCAACATCGTCAATGCCGGGGTGATCAACCGGTTGTTCCCCCGGGCGCCGATCCTGCTCGCGCTGCGCCATCCCTGCGATTGCGTGCTCAGTTGCCTGATGCAGAACTTCCAGTTGAACGATGCGATGATGCATTTCACCGGGCTTGAGAGCACGGCCCGCCTTTACGCCTCGGCCATGGCGCTGTGGGAGGCCTATGACGCCGCGCTGCCGCTGTGCACGCATCAGATCCGCTACGAGGATCTGGTCGGCGATTTCCAGGGCACGCTCGACAGTCTGTTGCACGCGCTGGACCTGCCATGGGACGACGCCCTGCTGCGCTATCGCGAGACCGCCCTCGCCCGCGGGCGGATCCATACGCCCAGCTATAGCCAGGTGACCCGGGCGCTCTACGCCCATGCCAGCGGGCGGTGGGTGCGTTATCGCGACCAGATGGCCCCGGTCCTGCCGCTGTTGCAGCCCTGGGCGCGGCGCTGGGGCTACGAGATCGACGGCGCCTGACCGGCACCATCGCCACGTGGCTGCGGTGCGGCAGTTGCCGGAACGTCTTTTGGTTATGTCTTAGTGTTGCTAGATTGGGGCGTATGGAGATCCTCGTCATAGGGGCCGGTCCGGTCGGCCTGACTGCGGCCCTTGCGCTGGCCGTTAAGGGGCAGAAGTGCCGGATTGTCGAGCGCCGCACGAGCCCGTCCGAGCTGTCGCGGGCCGTAGGTATCCTGCCGGCAACCATGGAGATGCTGGCAGGTCTTGGTGCCGCCGATCCCATCGCGGCAGAGGCGGTCACGCTCACCCATGTGGTCTTCAAGCGGGGCGCAAAGACCCTGTTCGAGCTCGACGCGACACAGACCAGCCCGCCGCCCGCCACCCTGCACGGCCTGCCCCAGGACAGGACCGAGGAGATCCTGCGCGATGTGCTGACCTCCCACGGCATCGAGGTCGCGTATGGCTGTGGGGTCGAGGCCGTCTCGACCGATCAGGACACCGCCCATGTCCGGTTCTCGGACGCGACCGAGGCCCGGTTCGACCGGGTCATCGCCGCCGACGGCATTCGGTCGAAAACCCGCGAAAGCCTCGGCATCGCCTATCCCGGTCTGGATGTGCCCGGCGAATGGTCGATCGCCGATGTGGATGTTGCGGGGCCCTTCGATGCGAATACGGTGACCATCCACCGCGATGCCGGGGTCATTGTGCTGATCCTGCCCATCGGGCCGCGGCGGGCGCGTCTGGTCTCGACCACCAGCGATGCGCTGGGCGCCCTGCCTGAACCTCTGGCCATCGAGCGGATCCGGCGCGAGGCGACGTTCCAGATCTCGGTCCGCCAGGCGCAGAGCTATGTGAAGGGCCGGGTGCTGCTCGCCGGGGATGCCGCGCATTGCCACTCTCCCGTGGGCGGGCGGGGCATGAATCTTGGCATGGCCGACGGGTTTGCCGCCGCCGGGGCGGTGCTGTCGGGCGAGATCCGGCGTTATGCCACCCAACGCCACGCCGCGGGCCGCGAGGTCGTCCGCGATACCGAGCGGGCGCGAAAGTTCGTCACCTCGCAAAGCTGGTGGAGTGATGCGGCGATCTGGGGCCTGGGGCATGTCCTGACGATCTCGCCCGCCGCCCAGCGGATGTTCTGGAAGAACCTGACGACCTTTTAGGCCGCGTCCTGCCCCGTCTCCTGAACCTGCCCCGCCCCGTTAACCTGCCCCGTCCCCTCAATCCGAGGCGCCGCTGACCGCCTCCATGTCAAAGGCCGCGGCCATCAGCGCGCGGGCATACTCGGTCTTTGGCGCGTCGAACAGGGTCGCCGCATCGCCCTGTTCCACCACTTCGCCCGCGCGCATCACGATGAGGCGGTGCGACAGCGCGCGCACGACCTTCAGATCGTGCGAGATGAACAGATACCCAAGCTCGTATTTCCTTTGCAGGTCGCGCAGCAGGTCGACGATCTGGGTCTGCACGGTCATGTCGAGCGCCGAGGTCGGCTCGTCCAGCACCACGAATTTCGGCTTCAGGATCATCGCCCGCGCGATCGCGATCCGCTGGCGCTGGCCGCCGGAGAACTCGTGCGGATAGCGGTCCATCATCGCGGGGTCGAGGCCGACTTCGTCGAGCTGACGCGCCACCGCGTCGCGCCGCGAGAGCGCCTGATTGTCGAGCCCGTGCACGCCCAGCCCCTCGGCGACGATTTCCTCGATGCTGAGGCGCGGCGAGAGCGAGCCATAGGGATCCTGAAAGACGATCTGCATGTGGCGGCGCAGGTCGCGCAACTCCCGCTTGCCCAGATTGTGGATGTCGCGGCCCTGAAAGCGGATTCTGCCCTGGCTGGCGATCAGGCGCATGGCGGCGAGCGCAAGCGTGGTCTTGCCCGAGCCCGACTCGCCCACCACGCCCAGCGTCTCGCCGGCGCGCAGCTCAAAGCTGATATCGGTCACGGCCTTCACATGGCCGGTCACCTTGCGCAGGAACCCGGTCTTGATCGGGAACCAGACGCGCATGTCGCTCGCCTCGAGCAGGGGTTGCGCGCCCGGGGGCAGCGGCTCGGCGCGGCCCTTTGGTTCGGCGCCCAGCAGCATCTGCGTATAGGCATGTTCGGGGGTGTCGAACACCTCGGCCGTGGGGCCGGTTTCGACAATCGCGCCGTCCTTCATCACCGCGACCCGCTGGGCGACCTTGCGCACGATGCCGAGATCGTGGGTGATGAACAGCATCGCGAGGCCTTCCTCGCGCTGCAACTCGGCCAGCAGTTCCAGAATCTGGGCCTGAATCGTCACGTCCAGCGCCGTGGTCGGCTCGTCCGCGACCAGCAGCTTGGGCTTGTTGGCGAGCGCCATGGCGATCATCACACGCTGGCGCTGCCCGCCCGACAACTGGTGGGGATAGGCGCCCAGCCGCTGTTCGGCATTGCGCAGCCCGACCTTGTTCAACAGCTCCAGAATGCGCGGGCGCGCCGCGTTGCGGGCGAGGCCCTGATGCAGAACCAGGCTCTCGGCGATCTGTTTCTCGATCGTATGGAGCGGGTTGAGCGAGGTCATCGGCTCCTGAAAGATGAAGCTGATATCGTTGCCCCGGATCTCGCGCAGGGTATCGGGGGCGGCGTTCATCATCTCGCGCCCCTCGTAGAGGATCGAGCCCGAGGGCTGGGCCGAGCCTGGCAGCAGCTGGACCGAGGAAAGTGCTGTCAGCGACTTGCCCGATCCCGACTCGCCCACCAGCGCCAGCGTCTCGCCCGCCGCGATCTCGAGACTGACGCCCCTGACCGCCTCGACCGGGCCGTCGTTCCCGGGAAAGGCAATGGCGAGATTGTCGATGCTCAACAGCGTCATGCGAAGGTCTTGCGAGGATCGAAGGCGTCGCGGATGCCCTCGAAGATAAAGACGAGCAGCGACAGCATGATTGCAAAGGTGAAAAAGGCCGTCAGCGCCAGATGCGGGTCCTGCAGGTACTTCTTGCCCTGCAGCGCCAGCTCTCCCAGCGAGGGATAGCCGGGCGGCAGGCCGAAACCCAGAAAATCGAGCCCCGCCAGCAAGCCGATCGACGAGGTGAGCAGAAAGGGCAGCATGGTCAGCGTCGCCACCATCGCGTTGGGCAACAGATGGCGGAACATGATCTTCCAGTCCGACACGCCAAGCGCGCGGGCCGCCTGCACATACTCGAAATTGCGCGCGCGCAGGAACTCCGCCCGCACGACGCCGGTGAGCGCGGTCCACGAAAAGGCGACGAAAATCGCGAACATGATCGGCAGGTTGGGGGTCAGAACAGCCGAGATGATGATGATCACATAAAGCATGTTCATCGAGCCCCAGACCTCTTCGACGCGCTGGAAGAAGAGATCGACCCAGCCGCCGAAAAAGCCCTGTGCCGCCCCGGCCGCAATGCCCATGAGGGCGGCGGCGAGGGTCACGCCAAAGCCGAAAAGGACCGAGAGGCGAAAGCCATAGATCACCCGGGCCAGCACGTCGCGGGCCTGATCATCGGTGCCGAGCCAGTGGTGGCTGTCCGGCGGCGAGGGTGCTGTGGCGACGTCGAAATCCACGGTGGAATAGCTGTAGGGGATCGGCGCGCGCAGGATCCAGCCGGGCTGGAAATCAGGGCCTGCCTGAAAGGTGCCGTCCTCAAGCGCCTGGAGGGCGGCGATCTCATCGTCGAGACAGGCCTCGCTGGCGCCGGTGCGGATCAGGCATTCGACGTAAGGATCGGCGTAATCGGTGCCGACAATCCCTTCGTCGCCGCCAAAGCGGGTTTCGTCATAGCTCTGCAGCATGGGCGCGAGGAGTTCGCCCTTGAAACTCACCAGAATCGGGCGGTCATTGGCGACAAGATTGGCGCAGAGGCTGATCGCAAACAGGACCGAGAAGATCCGCAGCGACCAGACGGCCCGGCCGTTGGCCCGGAAATTGGCGATCCGGCGCCGGTCGAGAGGGGTGAGGCGCATCATCGGCGTGGCCCTGCGCCCGACGCGGCGCCCCGCTCCCCGGCCCTCGTTGCGCAGGCGTCCAGGTGAGCGCCTGCCCACCCACCCGCGGGGCGCCGCGTCGGGCGCTGCCGCGGGGGATCGAACGCGGTCGCGGGCGTCATCCCTGGCGCCTTTCGAAGTCGATTCTGGGGTCGATGAGCACGTAAGTGAGATCCGAGATCAGTTTGACCACCAACCCCATCAGGCCGAAGATGTAGAGCGTGCCGAGCACGATCGGGTAATCGCGGTTCAGCACCGCCTCGTAGCTGAGAAGACCGAGACCATCGAGCGAGAACACGGTCTCGATGAAGAGGCTGCCCGCAAAGAACGCCCCCAGAAAGGCGCCGGGGAAGCCCGCGACCACGATCAGCATGCCGTTGCGGAAGACATGGCCATAGAGCACGCCGCGCTCGCTGAGCCCCTTGGCGCGCGCCGTCATCACGTATTGCTTGCCGATCTCGTCCAGAAACGAGTTCTTGGTCAGCAGGGTGAGCACCGCAAAGGAGCCGATCACGGTCGCGAATACCGGCAGTGTGATGTGCCAGAGATAGTCGAGCACCTTGCCCCAGAAGCTGAGTTCATACCAATCGTCCGACCCGAGCCCGCGCAGCGGGAACCAGTCGAAAAACGTGCCGCCTGCGAACAGCACCAGCAGAATGACCGCGAAGAGGAAGATCGGGATCGCATAGGCCGCGACGATCACCGCCGAGGTGATCGCATCGAACGGCGTGCCGTCGCGCACCGCCTTGGCGATGCCGAGCGGGATCGACACAAGATAGGAGATCAGCGTTGCCCAGAGGCCGAGCGAGATCGAGACCGGCATCTTTTCGACGATCAGGTCGATCACCGAGGCGGAGCGAAAGAAGCTCTCGCCGAAATCGAACCGCGCATAATTCCAGATCATCAGGAAGAACCGTTCCCAGGCCGGTTTCTCGAGGCCGAACTGCCGCGTCAGCTCATCCTTGAGCTCCTGCTCCAGCCCGCGTGAGCCGCGATAGCCGGTCTCGGCATCGGTGATCTGGCCCTGAGCGCCGCCATCTGATCCGCCGGAAAAGCGGTCGGTTGCGCCATGGGCATTGGCGCCGTCTTCGAGCTGCAGCATGATCTGTTCGACCGGACCGCCGGGCATGAACTGGATGATCACGAAGTTGAGCAGCATGATGCCGAGCAATGTCGGAATGATCAGCAGGAGCCGCCGCAGGATATAGGCGCCCAAGGGTCAGTTCCCGATCTTGTCGGCGAGCAGGGCGGCCTTGTCAGGATCGACCCACCAGAGGTCGATCACGCCGCGGGTATAGAGCGGCTTGAGCTCCGGATGGCCGAAAACATCCCAGTATGCGAGATTATGGGCGCCCTTGTTCCACTGGGGCACCCAGACATGGAGCGCGCGCAGCACCCGGTCGAGCGCCTTGACCGCATTGGTCAGATCGGCGCGGTCATGGGCCCTCTCGATCCGCTCGATCAGCAGATCGACGGCCTTGTTCTTGATGCCGGCGGTGTTCTGCTGCCCCTTTGGGTCGGCGCTCGACGAATGGAAATAGCCGCGCAGCTCGACGCCAGGGGTCAGGTTCATCGCCTTGCGAGAGGTGACAATGTCATAGTCATACTCGTCGACGCGGCGCTTGTACTGAGCCGCGTCGACGGTGCGCGCCTCACCCTCGATGCCGATGCGCTTGAGGTTCTTGAGATAGGGGTTGGTGATGCGCTCGAACCCGACGCCGACCATGAGGACCTCGACCGTCAGCGCCTCGCCCTCGGCGTTCTTGCGCTGGCCGTCCTGCAGGGTCCAGCCCGCTTCGTCGAGCAGGCGCGCCGCCTGGCGGAACTGTTTGCGGTTGTTGCCCGACCCGTTGGTGACGGGCGGCACATAGGCCGGCTGGTCCAGCACATGGGGCGGCAGAAGATCCTTCATCGACGAGAGAATCTCGATCTCGCCCGGGGTCGGCACGCCCTCGGCCTGCATCGGACCGCCCTCAAAGAAACTGTCGGTGCGCGAATAGAGCCCGTAGAACAGCGTGCGGTTGGACCATTCAAAGTCGAAACACATCGCGATGGCCTCGCGCACGCGGATATCGTCGAACTTCTTGCGGCGCAGGTTGAACCAATAGCCCTGACTGCCCGAGGGGCTGTTGTCGGGGATCGTGTCGAGGACCACCTCGCCGCGCCCCACGGCGGGGAAGTTGGCGGGCGTATAGGCGGTGGCCCATTGTTTCGACCAGTATTCCTCGCTGAAGTTGAAGGTGCCGGCCTTGAAGGCCTCGAAGCTGGCGGCGCGGTCGCGGAAATACTCCAGCCGGATCTCGCCGAAATGCCAGCGCCCGCGGTTCACCGGCAGGTGCCAGCCCCAGTAATCCTCGCGGCGGCGATAGCTGATCGTCCTGCCCGCCACCACATCGCCAAAGGCAAACGGGCCCGAGCCGACAGGCTGATCGAGGGTGCTGTCGGTAAAGTCGCGCCCCTGCCACCAGGCCTTGGAAAAGACCGGCAGACTGGCGACCAGCATGGGCAGATCGCGCTTTGGCGCCTCCGGGTCAAAGTCGAAACGTACCCTTAGCGGCCCTTCGACCGTCGCCTGCGTGACGGGCGCATAGATGATGCGGTATTGTGGGTGGCCGAGCTCGATCAGCGTGTTGAAGGTCCAGGCGACGTCCTCGGCGGTGACCGGGGTGCCGTCGGAGAACCGGGCCTCTTCGCGCAGCTCAAAGGCGGTCCAACTGCGGTCGTCGGGGTATTCAATGGTTTTCGCGAGCAGACCGTAGAGCGAATCCGGCTCGTCATCGGCAGGCGTCATCAGCGTGTCGCGGGTCAGCGCCGTCAGCTGTGCCGCGTTGCCCTTGAGCACAAAGGAATTGAGGCTGTCAAAGGTTAGCCCCGGCATGCTGGTTGAAAACACACCCCCTGTCGGCGCGCCCGGCATCGCATAGTCGAACTTGTCGAAATCCGGCCCGTATTTCAGATCGCCAAAGGCCGAGACGCCATGCGCGATGGTCTCTGCCGCCATGCCCAGACCGGGCAGCGCAGAGACGCTTGCAGCCCCCAGCGCCAGTTTGCCGAGATGGCGCCGTGTCAGCTCCATACCTGTCTCCCTGTTTGCATAATCCCTATGGTCATGTGCCCGGGGTTTCAAGATCGGGCGCCTCCGGGAACAGAAAAAGGGTCATGCCTCAGGCACGACCCCCTTTGACATTTCCGTGATCGGGCGGCCGCCCGCCCGCGGAGTCCGGCTTATTCCAGCGGCTGCGGGTTATCGCTGACGCTGTTGAGATAGGCGATGATGTCCATGCGCTGTTGCGGTTTCTTGACCCCGGCAAAGCTCATCTTGGTGCCCTTGATATAGGCTTTGGGCTTTTCCAGGAAATGCATCAGTTCGTCGACGGTCCAGGAGCCGCCATGGGCGGCCATGGCATCGGAATA
This sequence comes from Pseudomonadota bacterium, assembly GCA_039028555.1. Classification (GTDB taxonomy): domain Bacteria; phylum Pseudomonadota; class Alphaproteobacteria; order Rhodobacterales; family Rhodobacteraceae; genus Thermohalobaculum. The sequence goes on from JBCCHW010000013.1 coordinate 21,056, forward strand.
CGAGAATCCGTCGACCGCGGCGACCTGGCGCCCGACGATGTCGTGGAGCGAGGGGCCCACGGCCTTCGCGCCGGCCTCAAGCTTGTGGCAGGCCCGGCACTTCTTGAATGCCTTCTTGCCCTTGTCCACATCGGCCGCCGCGATCAGTTCGGCATACTCGCCGCCGCCGCTGGCAGGGGCCGCGGCAACTTCGGTCTCGGCGGGGGCTTTGGCACTTTCTTCAGCCGCCGGTTGCTCCGCATCGGCGGGGGCGGCGGCAACCTGGGTCTCGGCGGGGGCTTCGGTCTTGTCGTCGGTCGCCGGTTCGGCTGCGGCGGGCTCTTCGGTGGCGGCGGGCTCTGCCGTGCCTTCCGCTGCGGCCGGCTCTGCCGTGCCTTCCGCTGCCGCGCCTTCCGCTGCGGCCGGTTCGCCGCCAGCCTCGGCCGCGGCCGGTTCAAGCCCTTGCGAAAGGTCGATCGGTGCATCGGAATGCTCGTTCAGCCAGGCAATCAGGTTCACCCGGTCTTCGGGCTTTCTCAGACCGGCAAAGCCCATCTTGGTGCCCGGCGCATAGCCTTTGGGGTTTTCGAGGAAATGCGACAGGTGCTGCAGATCCCAAACTTCGTCCGACTTGCCCGAAAGCGCGGGGCTGTAGCTATAGTCCCCGACTGCGGCGATCTTGCGCCCGACGATCCCGTGCAGATGCGGCCCGACCCCGTTGGCACCATCGTCCATCTTGTGGCACGCGCCGCATTTCTTGAAGACGTTGCCGCCCGCGACGCTGTCAGCCTCGGCGACCAGGGTGGCATAGTCGACGGATGCGGTGTTCTCCTCGGTCGGGTTCTCGACCTCGACCGCAAACGCCTGGGCCGGGGGTTCGTGATGGCCGACCACAAAGGTGCCATAGATCTGGCTGCTGAAAAATCCGAGAAGGAGAAACAGCAGCAATGCGCCGATCACGCTCCCCGCAATCATGTTCAATCTGTCAGCGTTCATCTTGATGATCCCAATCTGGTTGACGCTTCCTCAGGTCTTGAAACCCGTTGGCTTGAGGTTTAGCGCCTTCCCGCGCGGGTCTGCAAGCTATAGGAACGCGATTCAAGGCGCGACCAAACGCCGTCAGCGGGCCGCAGAAGGTAAAGATTGACGATGGAGACACCTGGATGAGCCAGACCGAGACCATGAAAATCGCGTTTCAGGGCGAAGCTGGGGCCTTTTCGCATCAGGCCTGCCGCGAAGTCTACCCGGACATGGAGCCGCTGCCCTGCCCGACCTTCGAGGCCGCGCTGGAGGCGGTGCGCATGCGCGAGGCCGAACTGGCCATGATGCCGATCGAGAATTCGCTGTATGGCCGGGTGGCCGATCTGCACCGGTTGCTGCCCGATAGCGGGCTTTATGCAATCGGCGAGCATTTCGTGCCGATCCGGTTGCAGCTTCTCGGCCTGCCAGGGGCCAAGCTGGACCAGATCACCGAGGCTCAGACCCACATGGTGGCGCTGGGCCAGTGCAGGAAGTTTCTCGGCCAGCACGATATCGCGGGCATCACCGGCGCCGATACGGCGGGCAGCGCGCGCGAGGTGCGCGATGCGGGGATCAAGACCCGGGCCGCGATTTCCTCGTCGCTGGCGGGCGAGATCTACAACCTCGACGTCCTTGCCTCGGATATCGAGGACATGGATCACAACACCACGCGGTTTCTGGTGCTTTCACGGCGGCGGATCGAGGCGGACCCGACCGAGGGGCGCGCGGTCACCAGTTTTCTGTTCGAGGTCCGCAACGTTCCCGCCGCGCTTTACAAGGCTCTGGGCGGCTTTGCGACCAACGGGGTCAACATGAACAAGCTGGAGAGCTTCATGCTGGGCGGTTCCTTCACCGCCACGCGTTTTTATGCCGAGATCGAGGGCCACCCCGATGACCCCGCGATCGCGCGCGCGCTCGACGAGTTGCAGTTCTATTGCAAGAGCTTCAAGATCATGGGGGTCTTTCCCATGCATCCCCGCCGCGTCGCCGAGTGACCCCGGCGGCGTTTCGCGCGGGTTCTGGGTCAGAAAAGTCGTTTCAACCTGACCGAGGTTGAAAGAAGGCTTTTGGTGCAGGGCCGGATGCCCCGGCAGAATCCTGCGATCTGACCGGGTCGGTCAGATCCGTTAGTGCTCTAGTTTCCGTTCGTTGAATTGGTGCTGTTGGTCGATTCAGTCGAAGCGACGCTTGCCGCGATGCCCGCGGCCAGCACGCCGACCCCGATGACGGGAATGATCACGCTCCCGATCACGGTCGCGCTCGTCGCCGCCAGCGGTGCTGCTGCCAGACCACCCGCGGCTGCCGCGCCGCCCGCCGATCCCAGGCTGGTGACCAGGCCGGCCGGCGCGGCGGGCGCAAGGGCGAGGGGCAGGATTTCACAGCGTTCCTCAGAGCTTTGCGCGGTTTCCGATTCCGCCTCGCACGACAGATAGTTGCCCTCGGTCAGCAGAACCTCTTCTCCGTTCTCGAGAACCAGGTAGACCTCGCCAGAGGTCAGCCAAACCTGTGTGCCGGTCGCCATTGCGGGCGAGCTAAGGCTGGCTGACAGCAATATCACGATTAGACGTCGCAACCCCCATCGATCCCGTTTTTGGCCCCCGGTCATGAGGGAAGTATATTCGACATGCCGCTGCCCTGCGCAACGCAAATCGACAAGTCAGCGCAAGTGATTGCAAAAATAGTGACCTTTGGGTGCGGGCTCAGGCCCCCGCACCGCCGATCGTCAGCCCGCCGATCAACAGCGAGGGTTGGCCCACGCCCACCGGCACGCCCTGGCCGTTCTTGCCACAGGTGCCGATCCCGGGATCCATCTCCATATCGGTGCCGATGGCGCGGATGTTGCGCAGCGCCGTCGGGCCGTCGCCGATCAGCGTCGCGCCCTTGACCGGGTTGAGGATCTTGCCGCCTTTGACCCGATAGGCCTCGGTCGAGGAAAACACGAACTTGCCATTGGCGATATCCACCTGACCGCCGCCGAAATTGGTCATGTAGAGCCCGTCCTCGAGCCCGTTGAGCAGGCTGGCCGGATCGTCCTGACCTGCCAGCATGATCGTGTTGGTCATGCGCGGCATCGGAATATGGGCAAAGCTTTCGCGCCGCCCGTTGCCGGTGGGGGCGACCCCCATCAGCCGGGCGTTCTGGCGGTCCTGCATATAGCCGGTCAGAATCCCGTCCTCGATCAGGGTGGTGCGGTTGGTGGGCGTTCCCTCGTCGTCGAACGAGAGCGAGCCTCGCCGGTCGGGGATGGTGCCGTCATCGATCACCGTCACCCCGGGCGAGGCGATCCGTTTGCCCATCAGCTCGGTAAAGGCCGAGGATCCCTTGCGGTTGAAATCACCCTCCAGCCCGTGGCCGATGGCCTCGTGCAGCAGGATCCCGGGCCAGCCCGCGCCCAGCACCACGTCCATCTGGCCCGCGGGGGCGTCTTCGGCTTCCAGATTGATCAGCGCGACGCGCAGCGCCTCGCGGGCCATCCCCTGCCAGGCGCCGGGGGCGATCAGCGTCGCGAGACCGTGACGCCCGCCGGCGCCGGCGCTGCCGGTCTCGCGCCGGCCGTCCTGTTCGACGATCACGGATATGTTCATGCGGCAGAGCGGGCGGAAATCGGCCAGCCGCAAGCCTTCGGGGCGCAGGATCTCGACCTCCTGAACCGAATTGGTGATCGAGGCGGTCACCTGCACGACCCGGCTGTCATGGGCACGCAGCCAGTCGTCGATTTCCTTGAGCAGGCCGATCTTCTGCGCCAGCGGCTCGTCGGTGACCGGGTCCACGGCCTGATAGAGATGCCGGTTGGTGCGCCGGGGGGCTGGCGCCAGCGTCCCGCCGCCCTCGCGCACCGCAAGGCGGGCCGTCTCGGCCGCGCGGCGCAGCGCCGCCTCGCTCAGCTCGGTCGCATGGGCATAGCCCGCCGTCGGGCCCAGAACGGCGCGCAGGCCGAACCCTTCGGAGGCGTCATAGGAGGCATTGCGCAGCCGGCCGTCGTCGAACACCAGCGCTTCGGCGCGCCGACGCTCGAGAAACAATTCTCCGTCATCGGCGCCCGCCACGGCCTCGCGCAGGATGGCGAGGCAGCGGGCCTCGTCCAAAGCGGTCTCAAACGGGCGAAAAGCGGTATCAGATCGTGACATGGATTTTCCTGCGGAATTTTATCGTCTAGTCTTGTCATGGCGGCGTCATGCCGCAAATGGGTGCCTTGCACTCATCTAATGCATCGGAGATAGATTTCGATCTAGAAATCATCTTCGTGATCCGTGCGCAAGCCGTCACGAACTGACAAGGGTAGGGACATGAGACGACTGGCAAGCATGATGGCCTATGGGGCTGCAAGCCTGATCTCGATCGCGGGTGCCGCGATGGCATCCGAGGATGTGGCGGGCAAACCGGTGCCGGGCGGCACCGGCTTTCAACGCCCGGTCACATCGATCATGCACGATCTGATCTGGCTCGACGATTTCCTGCTGGTGATCATCACGGTGATCTCGCTGTTCGTCGTCGGCCTGCTCGGCTGGTGCATCTTTCGCTACAATTCCAAGCGCAACAAGACGCCCGCGACCTTCACGCACAACGCGCTGGTCGAAGTGGTCTGGACCGCTGTTCCCATTGTGGTCCTGATCATCATCGCCGTGCCTTCGCTGCGGCTGTTGTTCCATCAGCTCGATGTCCCGGATCCGGATGTGACCATCAAGGCGACGGGCAACCAGTGGTACTGGTCTTATGAATACCCCGCCGAAGGGATCGAGTTCGACGCCTACATGATCGGCTCCGCCGCGACCGAGGCGCCGGACGGGACGTTCCCCGACGGATACGAGCCTACCTATAACTGGACCAAAAACGAAGACACGATCAAAACGCTCGAAGCATACAAGTATTCCGCCGACGAGTTCCTGTTGGCGACCGACAATGCGGTCATTGTTCCCGTGAACAAGAACATCCATGTGCTCGTGACCGGCGCCGATGTGATCCACGCCTGGGCGATCCCCGCCTTTGGCGTCAAGATCGATACCATTCCGGGCCGCGTGAACGAAACCTGGTTCAATGCCGAGGAAACAGGCACCTATTTCGGCCAATGCTCCGAGCTGTGCGGGATCCAGCATTCGTACATGCCGATCGTCGTCAAGGTGGTCGAGCAGGACGTTTATGACAACTGGGTCAAGGATGAACTGGCCAAGCGCGACGGTGTTCCGGCGTCGGAGCTGGCCTCGGCCAGCGAGTAACCGGTCGCCGGGCCGCCAGACCAGACCGCCAGCCCGGTGGATTGCCAGCCCAAGGGATTGCCAGCAAAGTGACAGACATCAGCGCTCAGATCTCAAAGACCGCCGGCGGCGAGGCCGAGCTGGGCGATTACTTTGCCCTGATGAAGCCCCGCGTCATGCAACTGGTGGTGTTCACCGCGCTGGCGGGCATGGTGGCGGCACCCTATGGCCAGCACCCTGTCGTGGCGCTTGCCAGCCTGATCTGCATCGCGGTGGGGGCCGGCGCCTCGGGCGCGCTGAATATGTGGTGGGACGCCGATATCGACACCGAGATGTCGCGCACACAGGCCCGCCCGATCCCGCGCGGATCGGTCAGCCCCGGCGAGGCGCTGGGCCTTGGCATCGCGCTCTCGGTCCTCTCGGTGATGATGCTCGGCGTTTTTGCCAACCCGCTCGCCGGTGGGCTGCTGGCCTTCACGATCTTCTTTTACGCCGTGATCTATTCCATGTGGCTCAAACGCGCGACTCCCCAGAACATCGTGATCGGGGGGGCCGCGGGCGCCTTTCCGCCGATGATCGCCTGGGCCGCGATGACGGGCAGCATCTCGGCCGCGCCGGTCCTGATGTTTGCGGTGATCTTCCTCTGGACCCCGCCGCATTTCTGGGCGCTGGCGCTGTTTCGCAATGATGACTATGCCCGCGTCGGCGTGCCGATGCTGCCCGTGGTCTCGGGCCCGCGCGAGACGCGGCGCCAGATCTGGCTCTACTCCCTCATCCTCGCGCCCGCACCGATCGCACTTGCCTTTACCGAGGCGGGCGGCCCGATCACCCTGGCGACCGCGCTTTACGCCAACTTTCTGATGCTGCGCTGGGCCTGGGCCGTGCGCCGCGAAAACCATGACGGCTTCCGGGCCGAGAAAAAGCTGTTCGCCACCTCGATCGTCTATCTGTTCGCGATCTTCGGCGCCGTAATCGGCGATGCGGTGCTGCGCATGGTCACCGGCCCGTTCTGGCCGCAGGTGTTCTGAGATGGCGATGAAGCGTGATCACGAACTGCACGACCGGCGCCGCGGGCGCAATATTGGCGTGCTGATCCTGCTCCTGGCTTTTGTCATGCTGCTGTTTTTCGTCACCATGGTGAAGATGGCCCCCAACGGCGCCATCGGCAATCCTTCGGCCGAGCAGGGCGGCGACTGGGGCACGGCCTTTATCGAATGGATCAAGGAATGACCGGACACGGGAAAACAGCGCTGATGCTGGGCGGGGTCGCCGTTTTCATGGTGGGCCTGTCCTTTGCCGCCGTGCCGCTCTATGACCTTTTCTGCAGGGTCACCGGCTTTGGCGGCACCACCCAGGCGGCCGACAGCGCCCCGGATCAGGTGCTCGAGCAAACCGTTGTCGTGCGTTTCGATGCCTCGACCGACAGCGCGATGCCCTGGCACTTCAAGCCGGCCCAGTTCCAGCAGGAGCTCAAGATCGGCGAGGTCGGTCTGGCCTTCTACGAGGCCCACAACCCGACCGACCGGCCCGTTACCGGCACCGCGACCTTTAACGTCGCGCCGTTCTCGGTGGGCGGGTACTTCACCAAGATCGACTGCTTTTGCTTTACCGAGCAGACGCTGGCACCGGGGCAGACCGTGATGATGCCGGTCAGCTACTACATCGATCCCGAGATCGTTGATGACGACGAAGCGTCGCGGGTGCATACGATGACACTTTCCTATACGTTCTACGAGACCGAGCCGGAGCAAGCCGGCCTCGATCAAGGGGACAAAACGAACGGGGGCTGAGCCCTCAGCGCGAATTCGGGGACCAGGAGACACGCCATGTCAGGCGAAAAGAACCACGATTATCACATCATAGACCCGAGCCCCTGGCCGCTGCTCGGCGCCGTATCGGGCTTTGTCATGCTGGTCGGCATGGTGTTCCTGATGCATGGCGGCACCTCGGCGATCGCCATCATCGGGTTCCTGATGGTGCTCTACACCATGTATGTCTGGTGGCGCGACGTGATCCGCGAAAGCAAGGCGGGCGATCACACGCCGGTGGTGTCGATCGGGCTGCGCATGGGCATGATTCTCTTCATCATGTCCGAGGTGATGTTCTTCTCCGCCTGGTTCTGGACCTTCTTCAAACACGCGATCTTCCCGACCGAAGGCGTGCCGGATCTCTTTGCCGACGGGGGCGTCGGCCTGATGACCACGGCGGCCGGCCCGGACTCGCCCTGGCCGCCCGAGGGGATCATCGTCTTTGACCCGTGGAGCCTGCCGCTGATCAACACGCTGATCCTGCTGCTCTCGGGCTGCACGCTGACCTATGCCCACCACTGCATCATCGAGGGCAAGCGCCCGGGCCTGCTCTACGGCCTGTTGGCGACCGTGGTGCTGGGGGCGGTCTTCACCATGTTCCAGGCCTACGAGTACAGCCACGCGGCGTTCTCGTTCAGCGGCAATATCTATGGCGCCTCGTTCTTCATGGCGACCGGGTTCCACGGCTTTCACGTGCTGGTGGGCACGCTCTTCCTGGCCGTTTGCCTGTTCCGCACCTCGGTCGGCGACTTCCTGCCGCAAAAACATATCGGGCTCGAAGCTGCCGCCTGGTACTGGCATTTTGTCGATGTGGTCTGGCTGTTCCTCTTTGCCGGGATCTATATCTGGGGCCGCTGATCCGGCCCGCACCGGTTCCTGCCTGCGCCGTTCGGGGAATTCCGGGCGGCGCGGTTGTTCCGGGCTCCGGCAAAGGCGTGTGAGCCCGTCAGGGCGAACTCCGTTTGGCACCAGGGTCCGGCACGCGGATCCGGGAGGGTTCTCATGAAGCGGCGCATCGCGATCCCCATCGTCGTCGGCGTCGTTGCCGTCTCGGTGCTCTGCGCCCTCGGTGTCTGGCAACTCCAGCGGCTCCAGTGGAAACAGGGTCTGCTCGACGACATCGTCACGCGCTTTTCCGCCGCCCCCGTTGCCCTGCCCGACGCCCCGGCCGAGGCCACCGACCAGTTCCTCCAGATCGCCCTCGAGGGCACGCTCGAGCCCGGCGAAATCGCGGTGCTGACCAGCCGGCGCCCCTATGGCCCCGGCTTCAAGATCATCTCACCCTTCACGCTTGCCGATGGCCGGCGCATCCTGATCGACCGGGGCTTTGTGCCCGAAGACAAGAAGGCCCCCGCCGCGCGCCCCTTTCGCCGCGGCCCGGCCACCGGCACCGGCACGCTGTTCTGGCCCGACGAGACCGACAGCTTCACGCCCGGGCCCGATATTCAGCGCAACATCTGGTTCGCCCGCGACCCCCGGGCGATGGCCGCCCATCTCGGCACGCTCCCCGTTCTCGTCTCGCTCAACACGCGCATGACCGGCGACTGGCCCGAGCCGGCGCGGGTCGCGGCCAACATTCCCAACAATCATTTCTCCTATGCGATGACGTGGTTTGCGCTGGCGCTGGTCTGGGCGGTGATGACGGCGATCTGGATCCGGGCCGAGTTGCGCCGCACGCGGCAAAACCGCTAGTCTCTGCCCATGCCGCGCCGCCTTACCCTGCCCGCAGCCCTGATCGCCACCGCCCTGCCGGCAGTGGCGCAACAGGCGACGCCGCCGCTGTTGTGCGGCGGGGCCGACCCGGTCTGGAACCTGGTGCTCGATGACGGGCGCGGGACCTATACCAGCCCGGAGCTGCCCGATGCCATCGCCTATGATGTCCGTCTCAGCACCCCGGCCCAGGGGCGCGACTGGCCGCGCGCGCTGACCCTGATCGGGCCCCGTGACACGGCCATCGTCCTGCTCGACCGGGCGCGCTGCGCCGGGGCGGGGGCGCCGGGCGACCAGCCCTATACCGCGCATCTGATGACCCAGCGCGGCACCGAAGCGATCCTGCTGACCGGCTGCTGCCGTCTCAAACCGGCAAACTGATCAATCCACCGATTGCAACCGCGGAATCCCTTGTGTATTGCGCGATCTGACGTGCTGGGAGGAGAGCCGATGCGCTATGTCTCGACCCGCGGGCAGGCGCCCGAGATGTCGTTCGAAGAGGCCATGCTGACCGGCCTCGCCCGCGATGGCGGGCTCTATGTGCCTGCCGGGGTGCCGGTGATGCCACCGCAAGAGATCGCCGCCCTTGGCGGCCTCAGCTATGAAGAGGTCGCCTTCCGTGTGATGCGCCCCTTTATCGGCGAGACCTTTACCGAGGCCGAGTTCCACGCGCTGATCGCACGCGCCTATCAGGGCTTTGGCCATGTCGCCCGCGCGCCGCTGATCCAGATCGGCGACAACGACTGGGTGCTCGAGCTGCATCACGGCCCGACGCTGGCGTTCAAGGATTTCGCCATGCAGCTGATCGGCCAGATGTTCGAGGCGGTGCTCGCCCGGCGCGATCAGCGCATCACCATTGTCTGCGCCACCTCGGGCGATACCGGCTCGGCGGCGGCCGAGGCATTCGCCGGGCGCGCGGGCGTCGATTGCGTCGTGCTCTATCCCCATGGCCGCGTATCGGAGGTTCAGCGCCGCCAGATGACCACGCCCACGGCCGCCAATATCCACGCCCTCGCGATCGAGGGCGATTTCGACGATTGCCAGGCGCTGGTCAAGGCGATGTTCAACGATTTTGCCTTTCGTGACGAGGTTGGTCTGGCCGCCGTCAACTCGATCAACTGGGCCCGGGTACTGGCGCAGGTGGTCTATTACTTCACCTCGGCCGTGGCGCTGGATGCACCGGCGCGCACTGTCGATTTCTGCGTGCCCACGGGCAATTTCGGCGACATCTATGCGGGCCATATCGCCCGGCGGATGGGGCTTTCGCTGGGCCGCCTGATCATCGCCACCAACGAGAATGACATCCTGCACCGTACGCTCGAGACCGGCGCCTATACCCGCGCGGGCGTGAATCCGACCATTGCACCATCGATGGACATCCAGATAAGCTCGAACTTCGAACGGCTCTTGTTCGAGATCTATGACGAGGATGGAGGCGCCGTGCGCCAGGCCATGCAGGAACTGTCACGATCGGGGGGCTTTGCCCTCAGTCAGGGCGCGCTGACCCGCCTGCGTGAGGGCTTTGCCTCGGCCCGCGCGTCCGAGGCCGAGACCATGGCGATGATTGCCGAGGTGGCCCGCTCGGGCGGCACGGTGCTCGACCCGCACACGGCCATCGGTGTGGTCGCCGCGCGCCAGCTCAAGGACCCCGCCGTGCCCATGGTGACGCTGGGCACCGCCCATGCCGCCAAGTTTCCCGACGCGGTCGAGCGGGCCTGTGGCCAGCGCCCGGCCCTGCCGCCGCGCATGGCCGATCTCTACGAGCGTCCCGAACGGGTCAGCGTGATCGCCAACGATCTCGCGACCGTCGAGGCCGCCGTCAGGGAGCGCCGCGCATGACGGTCGAGGTCTCAACGCTCTCCAACGGCTTTCGCGTCGTGACCGAGCATATGCCCGGCCTCGCCTCGGCCTCGCTCGGCAGCTGGATCGAGGCCGGCACCCGCCACCCAGCCGCCAGCGAAAACGGCCACGCCC
>JBCCHW010000014.1:0-31328 GCA_039028555.1 Pseudomonadota bacterium
GTGGCGAACCCGATCAAGATGAGCCGGACCAAGCCCGACTCCCACCGCCGCAAGCCGCCCCGTTTCGGCCAGCATACCCGCGAGGTGATGGCCGAGCATGGGTATTCCGAGGCCGAGATCGACGCGCTGATCGCCTCGGGCGCCGCGCTGGCCGACGAGAGCTGAGACGGGGGCGCCGGGACGGCGCCCAGCGCCGCCAGCGTCAGTCGATCCCCCACATCTCGCGCGGGGCGCGGGTGGTGAGCAGGCGCGCGCCGTCGGGCGTGATGGCGATGTTTTCCTCGTGCACGATCATCTTGCCGGGCGCGTATTCCAGCCCCGGCTCGATGGTCAGGACCATGTTTTCCCTGATCACGGTGCCGTCGCCGGGGCGGTGCGAGGGCGGCTCGGTCAGGTGCATGCCGAGGCCGTGGCCAAGCCTGCCCACATTGCCGCCCACGGGCCCGTCGCTCTCCATCACCTTTGCCATCGCCGCCCAGACATCGTCGGTGGTCGCACCGGGCCGGGCGGCGGCGATGCCCGCCTCGGTCGCCTGCCACAGCGTCTCGTGGGTGTGGCGTGCCGCGTCCGAGATCCGGCCCACCGCATAGACCCGGTCGAAGTCACAGAAATAGCCGTCGTAAAGCGCGCCGGTATCAATGAACATCACGTCGCCATCGGCGAGCGGGCGCGCCGTCGGGCCGCAGACGATCTGGCTGACCCCGCCGGGGCCCGAGATGACCGGCAGAAAGGGCGTCGCATCGGCGCCCAGCCGCGCCTGCTCGATGCGGAGCTTGCGGGCGACCTCGTGCTCGCTCTCGCCGATCGAGACGAGGCCCGGCAGGGCCGCATAAGCCGCGCTGGCGATCTGGCAGATATGGTGTATGTGGTTGATTTCGCTGTCTGTCTTGACCATGCGGATCTCCCACATACACGGGGATCCGTCGGCGATCTCGCGGTCGGCCGCGTCGCGCAGGGCCAGGAACTCGGTGACCGGCATGCGCAGCGCCATCTCGCGCCCGATCTCGGCGCCGATGCGCCCGAACCGGCGCGGCAGCTCGGCAATGGCGGCGGCCACCAGGCTGCGCCCGTCATCCTCGGGCACCGGGGCGGGCCAGGTGCGGATGTCCGCGACCCAGGTCATCGCCATGCCGTCGCGGCCGATCTCCGGGATCACGGCGACCGGCGCGCCTTCGAGCGGGACGAGCAGGAACCAGGGGCGCGTCGGGCTCTCCCAGAACTGGGTGTCAAAGCCGGTGAAATAGCGGATGTTCTGCGGCGTGGTGAGCAGCAGCGCGTCAAACTCATGCGCCTGCAGGATGGCCTGCGCGCGCGCAAGGCGCTGTTCGAACTCGGCCGGGGAAAAGCCGCGGACAGGCGGTGTGGGCTGTGTCATGGGCGTCTCTCAGGCCGGCTGCTGTTGGGTGATACAATGAATGCCACCGCCGCCGATGGCAATCTGGTCGATATTGACCCCCGCGACCCGGCGACCGGGGAAGAGCTCCTGAAAGATCTCGCGGGCCTGCCCGTCGGTCGCGTTGCCGTAACTCGGCATCACCACGGCGCCATTCACCAGGTAGGAATTGACGTATGAACGGCAGAACATCTCGCACTCCGAGGGCGCGTCATAGGCCTCGGGGATCGTGACGATCTCGAGCGCCCGGCCCCGTGCATCGACCGCCTGCGACAGCGCGTCGAGATTTGCCTGGACAATCTCGCGCCAGGGGCTCTCCATCCCCTCGGGCGATTCCGCCAGCACCACGCCCGGCGCGACAAAGGCCGCGATGCCATCCACATGACCGTCGGTTTCGGTCTCCAGCGCATTGCCCGGCAGCCAGATGACCGTCTCGCCGCCCAGCATCTCGCATAACTCGGTCTCGATTGCCGCGCGGCTCCAGTCCGGGTTGCGGTTGGCGTTGGGAAAACAGCTCTCGGTCGTCAGGATCGTGCCCTCGCCATCGACGCTGATCCCGCCGCCCTCGGCGATCAGCGGCGAGGTGAAGGGCGTCGCCCCGGCCTCGGCCAGCACGGCGTCGGCAAAGGCATCGTCGCTGTCAAAGGGCGCGTACTTGCCGCCCCAGGCGTTAAAGCCAAAGGCCGCACCCGCCAGCCGCCCGTCGGCACGGGTCAGGAAGCACGGCCCCGCATCGCGCGCCCAGCTGTCGTCGAGCGCGACCTCGAACAGGTCGACATCGCTGCCGAGCAGGTTGCGCGCACCGGCGGCGTCGCCGGGCCGCACCGCCATGGTCAGCGCCTCGAAGTCGCGGATCGCGTGGGCCACATCGGCATAGTTCTGCCGGGTGGCGGCCATATCGTCCCACACCTCGGCCCGGCAGGGCCACATCATCCAGGTGCGGGCATGGGGCGCCCATTCGGGCGGCATCGAGAACCCTTGCTGTTTCGGGGTGGGTCGGCTGGTCATCGGCGCGCTCTCGGTGTTGCTCTGGGATCCGGCGGGCGAGCATCGCGCGGCGGGTCGGCGACGGCAATCAGAAATCTGCCCGCCGCGCTCAGAAGCCCGGCCCGGGTCGCGCGTCGGCACTGGTGATCGGGTCGGGCAGTGTGGTCCCGCGCTCTGCCGGGATGCAGAGCATGTTGATCGAGACGATGCGGCCAAAGATGTTCTCCGCCTCGCCCCGATAGTTATCGGGATTGTACAGGGGCGGCAGATCCCAATAGGCCTGATACCCCATCTCCATCACCGCGCTGATCAGGGGTGCCGAGCCCGGCCCGGGATTGTTCTCGAGATAGATCAGCGGCCGGTCGCGCGCGATCAGCCGGGCGGCCCCGGTGAGGGCGGCAAGCTCCATCCCTTCGATATCGAGCTTGAGGAGTTGGAGCCGCGGTGCTGTGATCACGTCGTCGAGGCGGACGAGGGGCACTTCCTCGCCTTCCTCGGCCAGCGCGATGCCGCCGAAATTGCCCGTGGCGGCATAGTCCGGCACCGGGATCCGCGCGATGCCGGGCCGGTCGCCCACCGCCTCGCCCCGGACCTCGGTATTGCCAATGTCGTTGAGGGCGAGATTGGCTTCGAGCAATCGGCGAACCGCGGCCTGCGGCTCGAACGCGATCACCCGCCCCCGGGGCCCGGCCAGGCGCGCGATCGGCACCGTCAGCGCGCCGATATTCGCCCCGGCCTCGACCACCACGGTGCCGGGTTTGAACAAGTGCCTGAGGACGTTGAACTCCGCCTCGCTGTATTCGCCATACCGCGCGAGCGACGCGCCGATGAACCGGTCATGGCGGGGATAGCGAAAGTGCCCGTGGCGCCCCGTCGTCTCGGCGTCCGTCCCCGCGCCCGTCTCCGCGCCCGTCTCCCCGCCCGCCTCAGCGCCCGCCTCAGCGTCGTTCTCTGCCTCGGGCTGGGTCATTGCTTGCCCCAACAGCAAAGGGCGACTATCAGATGGCCGGGGACGGGCACGCCTTCTTCCATGCGCACCGTGATCGGCTCGAAGGTCGCGATCTGATAGCCCTGGGCCGCAATCACATGGTGCAGATAGGCCTCGGAATGGGCAAAGCGATGGCGCGGGCCGACCCGCCAGCCGCGCTCGTCAAAGGCCTCGTCGGGCAGCGTCTCGGACGAGAATGCAAGCACGCCGTTCATCCCGATACACGGGGTCAGGGCGCTGAAAAACGGCTCGAGCGCGCCGATATAGGGCAGCACATCGGTCGCGGTGATCAGATCGAAGGTCGCCTCCTCATCGGTCAGGAACTGGACCACCTCGCCCACAAACAGCTGATCGTAACAGCCGCGGGCCTCGGTTACGGCCAGCATCTCCTCGGCCAGATCGACCCCGGTGATCTCGCCGGCGCGGTCGCGCATCACAGCCCCCATCAGCCCGGTGCCGCAGCCCAGATCGAGCATGCGCCGGAACGGGCCCAGGCCCAGCGTGGCAAGGCAGGCACCCACCTTGTCGGGCACGCCATAGCCAAGCTGGTCGACCAGAATGCGGTCAAAGCTGTCGGCATGCTGGTCGAAAAGGGTCGTCACATAGGCATCGGGCGCCTTGGCGGGATCGGGGCCGCGGCCCAGCGCGGCGAGGCGGACAGCAACCCCCCCGTGATCGGCGGGGTCGAGGCTCAGCACCTCTTGATAGGCGGCCTCGGCGGCATCCAGATCGCCCGCCTTTTCAGCGGCGAGACCCCGGTTATAGGCCGCCTCCAGCGGGTCGGTGTCAGATGTTCCGGACAAAGGGACGCCCCGCTGCGTGTTCATAGACCCTGAGCGTCGCCCGCTGCATCTGCGCGACGGTAAAGCTGGCATGGATCCGCGCGCGCGCCGCCATGCCCATATGGGCCCGGGCCGAGGCATCCATGTTCAGCGCCTGATCCATCAGATCCGCCAGCCGCCCGACATCGCCGGGCGGGTAGAGCCAGCCCGACTCGCCATCGGCCACCGTCTCGCGCGCGCCGCCGTGATCGGTTGCGATGACCGGGCGGCCCATGGCCTGCGCCTCGACCGCCACGCGGCCAAAGGCTTCGGGCTCGATCGAGGTCGAGAGCACGACGGCCGCCTGTTTGTAGGCGGCTGCCATGTCCGAGGTGCCGGGCGCGCGCACGACGCAGTCCTGCACGCCCAGACTCTCGGCCAGTTCGTCGAGATAGTCGGCAAACCCGCCCACTGCGCCATCGCCGACGATGAGCAACAGGAAATCCGGGCCCCGGCGGGCTTTCAGCGCGGCGGCGGCATCGATGGCACTTTCCTGCCCCTTCCAGCGGGTCAGGCGGCCCGGCAGCATGATGACCGGGCGGGAGTCGTCCATCAGGCCCCAGCCCTCCATCAGTTTGACGGTGCGCTCATTGCCCACCATCTCTTCGGAAAAGACCGAGATATCGGCGCCCCGCGGGATCACGATGATCTCATCCTCGCTCAGCCCGTGGCGCGCCATGATCAGATCGCGGATAAAGCGCGAGACCGCGATAACCGGGCGGCCCTGGGCCATGATCGAGTTATAGAACCGCTTGGCAAAGCCCTTTTCGTTATAGCTGCCGTGATAGGTGGTGATGAAGGCGGCGCCCGTGCGCCTGGCGGCGAAATAGCCGCTCCAGGCCGGCGCGCGCGAGCGGGCATGGACGATGTCGACCCCCTCGTCGCGGATCAGCCGGGCCAGGCGCCCGACATTGAGCCACATTGTCAGCGGGTTCTTCGATGCCATGTCGAGCGACACCACCGTGCCGCCCAATCGCGGCACCCGGGGCGCCTGCACGCCGCCCGAGGTCGCGACCAGCGCGCGCCCCCCGGCCCCGGCGATCGCCTCGGTCATCTCGAGCGTGCCGCGCTCCACCCCGCCCATGTTCAGACTCGGGACCAGTTGAAGCACCGTGAGCGGACGCCCTTCCCCCCCCGCGGCGGGCCGGGTAGTCTCACCCTCCCGCTGGATGTCTTTGGAGGATTGGACGAACATGACGGCTCCGGATGTGTTGACGCGACAAAGTCTTCCCGACATTGCTTATAAGCGACTCGCCCCGAATGGCGATGGGGCAAACCAACCGGGAATTGTTTTTCTGGGCGGCTTTCGCTCGGACATGTCGGGGACCAAGGCGATGTGGCTGCAGGACTGGGCCGCGGCGCGCGGGCGGGCATTCCTGAGGTTCGATTATACCGGGCACGGGCAGAGCGGTGGCGACTTCCTCGATGGCGGCATCGGCGACTGGGCCCGCGACGCCACCGATGCGGTGACGGCGCTGACCGAGGGGCCGCAGATTCTGATCGGCTCGTCGATGGGGGGCTGGATCTCGCTGTTGCTGGCCCGCGCAAACCCCGGGCGGGTCGCCGGGCTGATCGGCATCGCGGCGGCGCCCGATTTCACCGAGGACAGCATGTGGAGCGCCTTTGACGCCACCCAGCGCCAGACGCTGGCCGAGGCGGGGCAGATCGCGCTGCCGTCCGACTATTCCGACGAGCCCTATATCATCACCCGAAGGCTGATCGAGGACGGGCGCGAAAACCTGGTGCTGCGCAGCCCGCTGGCGCTGCCCTTTCCGGTGCGGCTGTTGCAGGGGACGGCGGATACCGATGTGCCGCCGCGCGTCGCGCTGCGCCTGCTCGACCATATCGACTGTGCCGATGCGCGGCTGACGCTGGTCAAGGGCGCGGATCACCGGTTCTCGAGCCCCGCAGAGCTGGCGCTGATCGGCAAGACCCTGCACGGAATTACCCAGGCGGGCGCCGGGATGGACCAGTAGGCGCGCGGCTCACGAAGCGGGCGGCTAGGTAGGCGCGCGGCTCAGTAGGCGATCGGCGTGCCGTCATAGCTTTCGAACACGCCGCTGGTCTCGATGCTGAGCGCGTCGAAACGCTGGTGCAGACCGCGCGCGCTTTGAACCACGTCGATATCGGCATGGCCGCCGCCCATATCGGTGCGCACCCAGCCCGGGTGATAGGCGCCAAAGGCGATGCCTTCGGCCTCGAACTCTTTCGCGAGATTGGCCGTGAGGTTGCTCGCCGCCGCCTTTGATGAGCGGTAGAGGACCGAGCCGCCCGGCGCCCGCGCGCTGGACCCCATCACCGAGGAGATCACCGCCACCTTGGCCTCCGGCGCCGCGCGCAGCCGGTCGACCACCGCGCGAACAGAGAAAAAGACGCCCGCGACATTGGTCATCAGCACCTGTTGCCAGGCATCGGCCGTGTGATCGGGATGGTCGAGCCCGCCGCGCGCCAGATATTGCCCCGCATTGCAGACCAGCAGATCGATGGGTGGCCCCGCGGCCAGCGGGGCGAGGCTGGCAGGATCGGTCACATCGGCGATCGTCACCGGGCAGATCGCATCCGCCACCGGCGCGCGCGAGGTGCCCAGAACCGTGTCGCCGCGCGCGATGGCCTGGCGCGCCAGCTCGCGCCCGATGCCACGATTGACGCCGGTAATCAGGATTGTCTTTGCCATGGCATGCCCCATCTTGTTTTAATACGGCATAGGCTCCGGCGCAACAGAACACAAGCGCCGGCCCCAGGCGGAGGATCTCATGACACCCAGCTATTCCCATGCGCTGATCATCGGCGCGGGCACCGGGCTTTCCGCGTCGTTGGCGCGGCTGTTCGATGAAAAGGGCCTGCGCGTCGCGCTGGCCGCGCGCGATCCGGGCAAACTGGCGGATCTGGCGGATGAAACCGGCGCCACGGTGCACGGCTGCGACGCGGCTGACCCCGATGCGGTCGCGGCGCTGTTTCAGACGCTCGACGCCCATGGCGCGCCCGATGTGGTGGTCTACAACCCCTCGGCCCGGGTGCGCGGCCCGTTTGCCGAGCTTGACCCGCTGGCGGTGCGCGATGCGGTTTCGGTCACAGCGCTCGGGGCGTTTTATGCGGCGCAACAGGCGGCGCGGCGGATGCTGCCCGCGGGGCACGGCGCGATCCTGTTCACAGGCGCCAGCGCGGGCGTCAAGGGCTATCCCCGCTCGGCCTCGTTCGCGATGGGCAAGTTCGCGCTGCGCGGGCTGGCACAATCCATGGCGCGAGAGCTGCATCCCGAGGGGATCCATGTGGGCCATTTCGTCATCGATGGCGGGATCCGCAACCCCGCCCGGCCCGAACGGATCGACGCGCCCAGCCGGCCCGATTCCAAGCTGGACCCGGACGCGATAGCCCAGAGCTATTGGCACTTTCTGGAGCAGGACCGCTCGTGCTGGTCATGGGAGATCGAGGTGCGGCCCTGGGTCGAGACCTTTTGAGGTCTCAGCGCAGAAACAGGCCGACCATCACCACTCCCAGCCCCAGAAATCCCAGCGCGACACCGCCCATGTTGATGGCGATCATGCGCTGGATCCGCGACTTGGCCGCCGCTTCGTCGAGATCGGGGGTCTGTCTGATCCGCCATGCCGCAAATCCCGACCAGGCCAACAGCGCCAGCCCCACAAGCGTCACGATGGCGCCAGCGATCACGATGGCCGTCATTCTCAACTATATCCCTAATAACCGCCCGCGAACTCGCGTCAAACGAGAACAATTGGGACTCGACCTTTGTTGCCAAGCTGTCTAACCTAGCCCGCTGTAAAAAGGGAGACATTAATCAATGCTCATTGCTGCTTGTGTGTTCTGCCTGTGTCTTGCGATTGCGCTGATTGTTCAGCATCGCCCCACGGCACAGCCAAGGCGTGTCCCGGTGCGGGTTTCGCAAGAGACACGGCATGACGGTAGACGCCGACTCTAAGCTGAAGCTGCGACCGGCGCGATCCAGCGATCTTGGAGCCATGGCAGATCTCGTCAATCACGAGATCCGTCATGGGACCGCGTCGTGGACATCAGCGCCAAGATCACAGGAATACATGGCCCGGTGGATCGTCGAACGCACCGGCTCGGGGTTTCCCGTGATCATCGCCGAGACCGACAGGGTCGTGGGCGTCGCCGCCTATACCGCGTTTCGCAAGGGCGAGGGCTATCGCACCACGGTCGAGCATTCGATCTATGTCGCGCCCGAGGCACGCCGCATGGGCATCGCGACCGCGCTGATCAAACGGCTGGTCGAACAGGCAACAACGGATGGTCTGCACCGGATGATCGGCTGCATCAGCGCCGATCAGGAGGCGAGCATCCGGCTCCACAAACAGCTGGGGTTCAGGGAAGTCGGGCGCCTGCCCGAGGTCGGGCGCAAGTTCGACCGGTGGCTCGATCTCGTCATGATGATGCGCAATCTCTGACACAGGGCCCCGGGCCGCTCTGACGCTACGTCACCGCTGCGGGCGGCTTCAGGGCATGATATGGCGATATCGCAGCGCACAAAGATGGTCTAATCTTTCACCATGTCGGTCTGGTCACGCATCTGGGACTCGATCTCGAGCCTCGCCAAGGGCGAGCCGCTCGCGGCGATCTTCGACTTCCGCGTGCGGCGGCCCGAGGAAACGGTCGCCTTTACCATCGCGGTGATCGCGCTGGGCGCCAAGATGGCCAAGGCGGATGGCAAGGTCACGCGCGACGAGATCCTGGCCTTCAAGCATGTCTTCCACATCCCGCCCGAGGAAGAGCGCCGCGCGGCCCGGGTCTACAACCTTGCCCGGACCGAGGTGGCCGGCTTCGAAATCTATGCCAGCCAGATGGCCAGGATGTTCCACGACCGGCCCGAAGTGCTGCGCGATCTGTTGGAGGGGCTGGTCTATATCGCCGCCGTCGATGGCGACTATCATCCGGCCGAGGCGCTGTTTCTGCGCCATGTGGCCGAGATCTTCGGCATCCCGGCTGCCGAGCTGAACTGTATCCGCGCGCGCTACATCACCGACGGCAACGACCCGCACGAGGTTCTGGGCGTCAGCCCCGCCGACCCGCCCGAGGCGATCACGCGGCGCTTTCGCCAACTGGTGCGCGAACTGCATCCCGATCAGATGATTGCCCGCGGCGTGCCCCACGAGGCCCGCCGGTTTGCCGAGCGCCGCCTCGCCGCGATCAACCGCGCCTATGATCAGGTCAAGACCCAGATGGCCGGCAGCGAAAGCTGACGCGGGGGCCGCGCCTGCCGCCCCCCCGGGGTGGCCCGCGCTTTAACCCAGCGTCCGGAAACTGCCGGAATGGTAGACCAGCGCCGAGCCTTCCTCACGCGCGAAGCCGATCACGCGGCCCATCAGGATATCGTGATCGCCGGCGGTCATCCGCTCGTGCATCGCGCAGTCGAACTGGGCGATGCAGCCGGGGATGATCGGCGCGCCCATGCGGCCCGCCTGCCAGTCCATATCCGAGAACTTGTCCGCGCCTTGCGTCGCGAACCGCATGGCAGTGTCTTCCTGATGGGCCGAGAGGACATTGACCGCGAAACTGTCGGCGGCGCGAAAGATCCGATAGCTCATCGCCTTGTGCGCAAGGCAGACCAGCAACAGCGGCGGGTCGAGCGAGACCGAGGTAAAGGAATTCGCGGTGAACCCCACCGGCTCGCCCTGGTCGCTCATCGCCGTGACGATGGTCACGCCGGTCGCAAAACTGCCGAGTGCGGTGCGCAAGGCGCGGGTATCCGTGGGCAGATGCATCGTTCAGAACCTTCCGAGATCGCCCGCGACCCAGGCACTCAGGATCGAGCGGGCGATGGCGTCCTTGCGCGGGGCCATGATGCGCGGATGCTTGCCCTGCAGCACCACCTCAATCTTGGCGCGGCTGAACCACTGGGCGTCTTCCAGCTCGACCTCGTCGATGGTCAGCGTTTCGGTCAGCGCCTCGGCCATGCAGCCCAGCATCAGCGACGAGGGGAACGGCCAGGGCTGACAGGCGAGATAGCGCACCCGCCCGACCTCGACCCCCGCCTCCTCGCGGGTTTCCCGGCGCACCGCATCCTCGATCGTCTCGCCGGGTTCCATAAAGCCTGCAAGCAGCGAGAAAATCCCCTCCGGCCAGGCCGACTGGCGGCCCAACAGAACCTGATCGTCGCGTATGATCAGCATGATCACCACCGGATCGGTCCGCGGGAAGTGCATCGCGCCACAGCTTGGGCAGCGCCGCCGCCAGCCGCCGTCGTCGTGGCGGCTGGGCGCGCCGCAGCGCGAACAAAAGCGGTGGGTCTGGTGCCATGAGAGCACCCCCTTGGCCGTCGCCGCGACCGTGGCCGAGGAGGGGGTCAGATCCCCCGCCACGCTGCGCAGATCGATGAACTTGGCCCCGTTGCCAAAGAACTCGATCGCCTCTTCCTCGTCCAGGCTCGAAAAATCGGCGGTGAAACACGGGGTCTCGCCCGACATGCCCAGAAAGACGGCGCCATCTGGCGCATGGTCGAGATACTCGCGCAAGGGCGGCACCCAGCCGAGCGAGGGACGCTGCTCGCTCAGATCAAACAAGAGCTTGTCACGCCAAAAGGGCAGCATCGCCGTGCGCCGGTGTTGCAGCAGGTCGCCCGCAAGCTCGCGCATGTGCGATGCACGGTCGAGCTGGCCGGAACGCGCGGCAAAGGTGATGTCGTGATTGTTCAGCATGATTCCTCGTGGCGTCGGAGCGCAGAGCTTTGATGCCCGAAACCGCCCGGCGCTGCAATCGCCGTATTCGCCGGGGCGGGCCGCCGTGCCCGCAAACCCGCCCGAATCTGGTAAACTGGCGCGATAAACATCAACCATATGTCTAAGGGGTAACGCAGATGTCGCTTTTAACCATGCTTCAACAGGCCCAGGGCGGTCAGGGTCTGGTCCAGCTGGCCCGGCAGTTCGGCGTCGACGAGGCGCAGGTCAACGGATTGGCCCAGATGCTCGCACCCACCATCGCGACCGGTGCGCGCCGGCGCGCCGAACAGCCCGACGGCATGGAGGCGATGCTGACCCAGATGCGCGGCGAAACGCAAGCGCGCTATCTCGACGATGCGGGCGCGGCCGCCACGCCCGAGGCCCAGATCGAGGGGGAACAGTTCCTCGAACAGATCTTTGGCTCGCGCGAGGCGACGCGCCAGGTCAGCCAGGCAGCGGCCGAGCGCAGCGGTGTGGAGCCCGGCATCATGGACCACCTGATGCCCGCGATTGCCGCGATGATGCAGGGCGGCATGCAACGCCAGATGCCCGACAGCTCGCTCGACAGCATGCTGAGCGGGTTGAGTGCCGGTGCCTCGCCGGCAGGCGGCACCTCGGACGGGGGCGGGATCATGGGCATGATCGGCGGCCTGCTGGGCGGCGGCGCGGCATCGGCGGGCGGGATCGACTTCGGCCAGATCGCGCAGATGCTGGATGCAGATGGCGATGGCTCGCCGCTGGACGACATCCTCGAACAGGTGATGGGCCCGCCAAGGGGCTGAGGCCGCCGGTCCGGCCGTTGGCCGGGCCCGGGCCCGCCTATTCCCGGACGAGCCGCATCGCCTCGAGCCCGTCGATGTCGAAGAGATACAGCGTGTCGCCGTCGCGCTCGTAGCGTTCGGTGCGCCGCACAGCCATCACAAAGCCCCGCTCGCGGTCCATGATGTCGGGCGAGCAGCCACGTTTGGTGCGGATCGGCTCGCCCAGATCAAGCTTGTCGCCGTCGACCCTGTAGGTCCCGTCAAACCGGTTGCACCCGGCATTGCCCTTCATGGTGCCGTCTTCGTCGAGGACCAGCGTCGTCTTGGTAAAGCCAAAGGCCTTGACCCCGTCGATCTGCGTCACCCGCCATTTATGCCCCACCGGCGAGCCGCCATGGACCAGCGGGGTCACCGGCTCCAGCACCAGTTCGGGACGCGGCTCGAACTGTGAGGTGAAAACCTGGAACCCGGCGGCAGAGCGATAGAGAACCTCGCCCTTGTCGATGATCCGGGCGACGAGCAGATAGGTGCCGCGCGGGTTGATCAGGATCATGTCGTAGCTGAGCTCGAAGTCGATCGGCACGCCGTCCTGCGGCGAAAACCGCATGCGGCTGAGCACCCGCCCCCGCTCGCCCTGCCGGGTCCGGTCGATCAGATCGACTTCGAGCACGGCATCCCGGGGCAGCACACCGCCATCGGCATAGGTCGCGGTCCCATCGATCGTGTCGATCTCTAGCGCCGGGGCGGGCCGCGACATCAGCGCCAGCAACAGCAAAGCGAGGGCGATGCAAGCGTATCGCCCTGCCCGTTGCGCTCTCCAACCCGGTCGCTGCCGCATCATGGCAAGAGTTCTATCCCAGCCGTGCGCAAGAGGGAACCGGTCGGATCGCCGGTGCCCGTGTCTTAACCATCGACCCGGATGGCCGCGTTCCTGGGGTCATAGGGGCTTTCCTCGACGATCTCGGCATCCCAGTGCTGGCGCTGCATGGTGACTTTCAGCTTTTGCCCCGGCGTCGCGAGATCCGGCGCGACATAGCCGATGCCGATCTGTTTGCCAAAGGCCACCGAATAGCCGCCCGAGGTCAGCCGCCCGACCTTGCGCCCCTCCAGCGTCAGGGCCTCGCGGCCCCAGGGGTCGGCATCGGCGGGGCCGTCGATCAACAGGGTCACGCATTTGGCGCGAACCCCGGTCTCGATCATCGCCTGTTTGCCCCTGAAGTCCTTGTCCATATCGATGAATCGGCCCAGATCGCTCTCCATCGGCGTCGCGTCGCGGCCGAGATCGGCGCCAAAGGCGCGGTAGCTTTTCTCCTGGCGCAGCCAGTTCTGCGCCCGGGCGCCACAGAGCTTCAGCCCATGGGGCTCGCCCGCCTCCATCAACCGGTCAAAGAGATAGTTCTGCATCTCCATCGGGTGGTGCAGCTCCCAGCCCAGCTCGCCGGTATAGGCGACCCGGATCGCCAGTGTCGGGCACATCTTGAGGTCGATCTGCTTTGCCGACAGCCAGGGGAAGCGTTTGTTCGAGAGCGCGGTGGCAGGCTCGGCATCGACCACCAGCTGGCCGAGCACCTCGCGCGATCTGGGGCCCGCAATGGCAAGCACACCGTACTGGCCGGTGATGTTTTGCAGCATCATCGGGCCGAACTCGGCCAGCTTGGCCTGCACCATCTTGGCCAGATAGTCGCTGTCATAGGCCTCGGCCGCGCCTGCGGTGACGAGGTAATAGACATCCTCGGCCTGACGCACGATGGTGAGTTCCGTGCGGATGGTGCCCGCCTCGGTCAGCGCATAGGTCAGGTTGATCCGGCCCACGCGGGGCAGCTTGTTGCAGGTCAGCCAGTCGAGAAACGCCGTCGCCCCGGGCCCGCTGAGGCTGTGCTTGGTAAAGGCGGTGGCGTCGAAAAGCCCCACGCCCTCGCGCACCGCCTTTGCCTCGTCGACCGCGTATTGCCACCAGCCGCCACGGCGAAAGCTGCGCGCCTGGTGGTCGAAACCCGCCGGCGCATCCAGCGGGCCGTAATAGTTCGGGCGCTCCCAGCCATTGACCTGGCCGAACTGCGCGCCGCGCGCCCTGACCCGGTCATAGCAGGGCGCGGTTTTCAGCGGGCGGCAGGCTTCGCGCTCCTCATCCGGGTGGTGCAGGATGAAGACGTGCGAGTAACATTCCTCGTTCTTGCGCGCGGCATATTCGCGGTTGACCCAGCGGCCATAGCGGCGCGGGTCGAGCGCCCACATGTCGATCTCCGCCTCGCCCTCGGTCATCATCTGGGCCATGTAGTGGCCGGTGCCGCCCGCCGCGGTGATGCCGAAACTGAACCCCTCGGCAAACCAGAAATTGTCGACACCGGGGGCCGGGCCGACCAGCGGATTGCCATCGGGGGTGTAACAGATCGGGCCGTTGAAATCGTCTTTCAGCCCGGCGGTCTCGGAGGACGGAATGCGGTGGATCATCGACATGTATTCCTCTTCGATCCGGTCGAGATCGAGGGGGAAGAGATCGGCGCGGAAACTCTCGGGCACCCCATGGACAAAGCGCGCGGGCGCGCCATGCTCGTAGGGGCCCAGAATCCAGCCGCCGCGTTCCTCGCGCACATACCATTTGGCATCCGCGTCGCGCAGCACCGGGTGCTCGCCATGGGTCTTGCGGAACTCGACCAGGGCGGGGTCTGCCTCGGTCACGATGTACTGGTGCTCGACCGGGATCGCGGGGATGTAACACCCCACCATGGCGGCCGTGCGCTGGGCATGGTTGCCGGTGGCGGTGACCACATGCTCGCAGCGGATCTCGAAGGTCTCTTCGCCGGGGACGAGATTGCCGCCCTTTTCGACCATGTGCGCGCCCTTGACGACCCACTCACCGCCCGCGCGTTCAAAGGCGTCGACCTGCACCTTGCGATAGATCTCGACGCCACGCTGGCGGGCGCCCTTGGCCATGGCCTGGGTCACATCGGCGGGGTTGATATAGCCATCCGTCGGATGATAGATCGCGCCTTTCAGGTCCTGGGTGCGCAGCAGTGGCCAGCGGTCCTTGATCTGGCCGGGGGTCAGCCACTCATAGGGGATCCCGACCGAATCCGCGGTCGAGGCATAAAGCGCGTATTCGTCCATCCGCGCCTCGGTCTGCGCCATGCGCAGGTTGCCCACGACCGAAAAGCCCGCATTCAGCCCGGTCTCCGCCTCGAGTTCCTTGTAGAACTTCACCGAATAGTCGTGGATATGGCTGGTGGCATAAGACATGTTGAACAGCGGCAACAGCCCCGCCGCGTGCCAGGTGGAACCCGAGGTCAGCTCGTCCCGCTCCAACAGCACCGTGTCCCAGCCAGCTCTTGCCAGGTGATAGGCGATCGACGCGCCAACCGCACCGCCGCCGACAACTACCGCACGCGCATGGGTCTTCATGATGATGTCCTCCGCCGAACCAGAACCTGCCCCCCGATAGCGGGAACTCTGTCACATCAGCCGAGGATTGGCGACCAGCGGCAGACAATGGGCGACATGAAGGGTCGTTTTCCGGCAGCAATTCAGACCCGCCGGGGTGGCGCTGTACCCGATGGCGCCGGTCGCCATCGCGCGAACATTGTGCCATGTTATGGGGGCCGGTCGCTGCGGGGCAGGACCGGCGGGACAGGATGACAGAGGGGCATGTATCGCACGATCGCCACGCTCGCGGCCAATCTGAAGGGTGGTTTCCGGTTGCTGACCCTTGCCCGGGTCGGGCCGGGGGATTTTGGCGCAGATACGCTGCAGGTGCTGGCCCTGCTGGGGCTGCATCTGATGCTGCGGGGGCTTGCCGACCTGGTGCTGGCCTGGCCGCCCTCCCAGCTGCTGGGCTATGGCGTGGGGCTCGCCCTCCTGCCCCTGGTGATCGCGATGGCCTGGGTCGAGGGCGTGGCGCGGTGGCGGCGCATTCAGGCCGCCATTCCCGCCCTGACGGTTGCGATCCTGGCCGCCGGGCTGTGGGCCGAGCTGTGCTGGATGGCGCTGGCCAATCTGGTGCCCTGGGCGCTGTTGCCGCCCTATGCCGGATTTGTCCTGTCGGTCGGGGTTGTGTTCCTGTGGGGGCTTGCCGGGTACCGCGCCTTGCGCCTGATCGGGGCGCAGGGCGTGGCGGTGGCGGCGCTGGCCGGTCTGGCGCTGCCCGTTGCGATGATCGCGGCGGGCATGGTGATGGGGCGGTTTGCGATCTTTCTCGGCGGCCCGCGCGGCTAGCTGCCCGCGCGCACCCGGTCGAGCAGGCTGCCCGAGACATAGCCGTCGGGGATCATCCCGTTGGCCTGCTGGAACGCCCGGACGGCAGCGCGGGAATTGGGCCCGATGATGCCATCCGCCCCCTGGGTGTCATAGCCAAGCGCGGTGAGGCGGCGCTGAAGCTCTTCCTTTTCGCTGCGGCTCAGCGCCCGGTCGCCCCGGGGCCAGTCGCCCGCGACCGGGCCCGCGCCGCCGATCCGCTCGGCCAGATGGGCAACGGCCAGCGCATAGGAGGTTGCGTTGTTATAGCGCTTGATCACGCGAAAGTTCGGCAGCACCAGAAAGGCAGGCCCCTTGGCCCCGGCGGGCAACAGCACGGCCGCCTCGACCTCGGGCGCGCCGGGGGAGGCGATGCCGATCGTGCGCCACGCGCTGACCGGGCGGCGGATTTTCTGATCCGCCAGCGCATAGTCGAAGCCTGGCGGCAGAACCACCTCGATCACCGCGGGCTGACCCCGGGTCCAGCCGAACCGCGCGAGGTAGTTGGCGGTCGAGGCCAGCGCGTCGGTGGGATCAAACGCCCAGACATCGCGCTGCCCGTCGCCGCCGAAATCGGCGGCGTAATCGGCATAGCTGGTGGGAATGAACTGTGTATGGCCCATCGCACCGGCCCAGGAGCCGACCATCCGCTCGGGCGTCACATCGCCGCTTTGCAGGATTTTCAGCGCGGCGATCAGCTGTTCTTCGGCAAACTTCCGCCGCCGCCCCTCATAGGCCAGCGTCGCCATCGCCTCGATCACCGGGATCGAGCCCATATTGTCGCCATAGGCGCTTTCCAGCCCCCAGACGGCAAGCACGACATTCTTGTCCACGCCATAGCGCGCCTCGATCGCGTCGAGACGCGCGCCATAGCGGGCGGCATTCTCGCGGCCGTTGGCGATGCGCGTGTCCGAGACCGCGCGGTCGAGATATGCCCAGATCGGGCGGGAGAATTCGGGCTGATAGCGGTCGCGCTCCAGCACCACCTCGTTCACGCTCACCCCGGCAAAGGCGCGGTCAAAGGTGGCCGGCGTGATGCCCTGGGCCAGCGCGCGCTGACGAAAGCCGGTGCGCCATTCTTCAAAGCTCACCGCCGGCCCCTCGGGCTGGGCGGGCCTGGCGATGGGACGCGCGGCCTGGCCATTGGGCGTGAGGGTCTGGCCATCCGCCGGATCCGTGCAGCCGGACAGGACCAGCGAGAGCGCCGCCAGGGGCGCGAGATAGGAACTGCTCATGCGGGTCGCTCCGACGCCGTTGTTTTTCGCCAAGGATAGTCTCAATCCCCGTCCGGGTCGAGCCGCGCAATGCGGACAACCTCGCCAAATTCATGCGCCGCGATGCGCGCCCGCGCCTCGGCCAGCGGCTCGATCTGGGTGACCATCCGGTGAGCCGTGGCGTGAAGCAGGCGCCCGGCATCCAGCATGATGCCGACATGACCCTTCCAGAACACGAGATCGCCACGGCAGAGCGGGGCACCCGCGGCCACCGTCTCGCCCAGGCCGGACTGCATGTCGGAATCCCGCGGGCAGCGATGCCCGGCAGCCTGACGCGCCAGTTGCACCAGCGCCGAACAGTCGAGACCCGCCGGGCTGCGCCCGCCCCAGAGATAGGGCACCCCGACAAAACCCTCGGCCACCGCGACCCAGTCGGGCGCCGCATGGTCGACGGGGCAGAGGTGGTCGACCGGGATCCAGTTGCCACAGGCGAGCTGTGCATAGTCTTCTTCCCGGTCGAGAACGCCGACCAGCGCGCCAAGGTGCAACGACGCGACCGGCGGCGATTTGAGCGCGGGCCGGGCATAGAGCCGGGCAATCAGGGCGGTGACCCGATGGGTCGGCTGGGGCGCCTCGGCCAATGCCCCGGCGGGCAGATAGCCGACATAACCATCGGCCGCCGACTGCGCCCAGGCCCAGCCCGCATCGGTGTCGAGCAGCGCGACCTCCTCGCCAAACAAAAGCTCGGTGTCATAGGGGGCCGTGGCATCGGGGCGCGCGCGCATCGCGACCGTGCCCGTCGCGACCCTGCGGCAGAGCGGGGTGACATAGCGCGCCGCCTCGACCCGGCCGCGCAGCGCCTCTGCCGCCAGATCGGGCCGCGCCGGGGTCACGCGGGGATCGAACGCGAGCGGCTCAGCCATAGCGCTTTTTCAGCATGGCAAAGACGGCGCGCGCGGCCTGGCATTCGCCGCCCTTGGGCCGGCCCGGCAGCGCCTTTGGCGCCCAGCCATAGATGTCGAAATGCGCCCAGGCGCTGGTGTTCACAAAGCGTTTGAGGAACAGCGCCGCCGTGATCGAGCCGGCAAACCCGCCCGAGGGCGCGTTGTCGAGATCGGCGATATCGGGCTCGATATCCGTCTCGTAACCGGGCCACAGCGGCATCGGCCAGACCGGATCGGCCATCAGCACGCCGCCCTCGAGGATATCGCCCGCCAGCGCGTCGTCATCGGTGTAAAGCGGCGGCAGATCGGGGCCGAGCGCCACCCGCGCGGCCCCGGTGAGCGTCGCCATGTCGATCACCAGCCCGGGCGTGCCCTCAGAGGCATAGGCCAGCGCATCGGCAAGCACCAGGCGCCCCTCGGCATCGGTGTTGTTGACCTCGACCGAGAGCCCCTTGCGCGAGCGAAGCACATCGCCCGGGCGCATCGCGCTGCCCGACACCGCGTTCTCGACCGCCGGGATCAGGACGCGCAGCGACACCTTCAGCCCGCTCGTCATCACCATGCTTGCAAGGCCCAGGATCGCGGCGGCGCCGCCCATATCCTTTTTCATCAGCTTCATGCCGGTGGCCGGTTTGAGATTGAGCCCGCCGGTATCGAAACAGACGCCCTTGCCGACCAGCGCGATCTCGGGCCCCTCGCCCCAGCGCATCTCGATCAGGCGCGGGGCGCGGGCGGCGGCGCGCCCGACCGTGTGGATCAGCGGAAAATTCTGCTCCAGCAGATCGTCGCCCGCGATCACCGTCACCTCGGCCCCGTGGCGCGCGGCAAGCTCGCGCGCCGCCTGTTCCAGCGCGTCGGGGCCCATGTCGTTGGCCGGCGTGTTGATCAGGTCGCGCGCCAGATTGCTGCCCTCGACCAACAGATCAATCTCGGCATTGTCGACGCTGTCGGGTGTCAACAGCACGCGCAGGCCCAGTGGCGCGCCGGTATAGCGGGTGTATTTGTACTGCGCGAGATGCCAGCCCAGCGCCTCGATCCGCGCGGTTTCAGGATCGAGCTCGGTTTCGAGCTGATACAGCCCCTCGGGGGCCTTGGCGGCAAAATCCGCGAGCAGAAAGCGCTGGCGCCGACGGGCCTCGGGCGTGCCGGTACCAACCAGAACACGGGCAATGGCGCCGGTGTCATCGGGGACAGAGACCGCCTTGCCTGCACCGGCCCTGAAGCCCTGCACCCGGATCCAGGCGGCCTGGGCCGGGGTCAGTTCTTCAAGCTGGGCATCGAGTTCGTCGGGGCCGATCAGCGAGATGGGAATGGAGCGCGCCATGCAGAAACCTTCGGGACTTGAAACAGGGGCTGCATCCTAGCGAGGGCGGTGAAAAATGAAAGGGCGGCGGGTGTCACCGTCTGCTGGAAATCCAGCGCCTGAGAGCGTCGAATGAACGCGGGGCGTTGTCGGCCATCCGGGCGAGAAGGCGCCGGCTCTCGTCGCCGCGTCCGGCATCGGCGGCGCTGTGCAGCTCCCGGGCCAGCTGGGTCAGCGCGGCCAGGCCCAGCTGGCCGGCGCCGCCCACGATGTCATGGGCCGCGCGCGCCAGTGCAGCCTCCCCCGCCGGGGAGGCCGGGCCGGAAAGCTGGTCGAGCCGCGCGGCCAGATCCTCGATCCCCTGCGTCAGCAGCCCGGCGGTGGCCGGCACGCCCAGATGCCGCTCGAGATCGCCGAGATAGGCCTGGTCGAGCAGGTCCGCATTCTGATCGGCGCTGGAGTCCCGGGCGCACATCTCTTGTTCCTCTGATGATCCCGCGCCAACCATGCGGGGACCGGGTTAAGGCCCTGTGAAACGGGCGGTATTGCCGCCCCGCCGGCTCATTTGCGGCGCATGTGTTCCTCGAGCCGGGGCATGATCTCGACAAAGTTGCAGGGGCGGTGGCGATAGTCGAGCTGGCGCGCCAGGATGCCGTCCCAGGCATCCTTGCAGGCGCCGGGCGAGCCGGGCAGCGCAAAGAGATAGGTGCCGCCCGCGACCCCGCCGCAGGCGCGGCTCTGCACCGCGGAGGTGCCGATCTTCTCCATCGAGACGAGGGTGAAGACGGTCGCAAAGGCGTCGATCTCCTTTTCATACACATCGCGATGGGCCTCGACCGTCACATCGCGCCCGGTGAGCCCGGTGCCGCCCGTCGAGAGGATCACGTCGATGCCGGGATCGGCGATCCAGGCGCGCAGCTGATCGGCGATCAGCGCGCGGTCGTCGATCACGATCTCGCGCGCGGCCAGGCTGTGGCCCGCCCCGGTCAGGCGGCTGACCAATACCTCGCCCGAGCGGTCCTCGGCCAGGCTGCGGCTGTCGGAGACGGTCAGGACCGCGATGTTGACGGGGAGAAAGGCGGTGTTCTCGTCGATCCGGCTCATGGCATCTCCTCGATCTCGGGCGCGGCACCGTCCAGCGCCCGGCGCAGCGCCTGCAGATCGCGCCAGGCGTCGCGTTTCTCGGACGGCTGGCGCAGCAGATAGGCGGGGTGAAAGCTCGGCAACAGCGGCAGGCCGCTGGGCCCGTGCCGGCGCCAGTGCCCGCGCATGCGCTTGATGCCCGTGCGGGTGGCGAGCAGCGCCTTGGTGGGTGTGTTGCCGATGGTAAAGAGCAGTTTTGGCCGGGCGAGCGCAATATGACGCTCGATGAAGGGGAGAAAGGCCATGACCTCCTGGTCCGACGGCGTGCGGTTGCCCGGCGGGCGCCAGGGCAGGATATTGGCGATATAGGCGGCACGGGCCGGGTCATCGGCATGGCGATCGAGCCCGATGGCGCCCAGCATCCGGTCGAGGAGCTGGCCCGCGCGGCCGACAAAGGGCTTGCCCTGGCGATCCTCGTCGGCGCCCGGCGCCTCGCCGATGATCATCAGATGGGCGCCCGGGCGACCATCGGCAAAGACGCATGTGCGCGCGCCGCGCTTGAGCTCGGACCCGTCCCAGCCGGCGATCGCGGCGTGCAGATCATCGAGGGTTTCGCAGGCTTGTGCGAGCGCGGCGCTTGCGGAGGCCAGGTCAGCGGCGCCATCACCGGCGCCAATGCGCGCCGGTTCGGCGCGCCGCGCGTCGACCGACGGGCGAAGGGCACCCTCGGTCGCGCGCGGAGCGGCGGGCGCGGTGCCCGTGGCGGGCGATTTTGGCGCGCTTTCGGCGAAACGGTCGATCGGATGCTCGGCCATGGCCTCATCGGCGCCGAGGTCGATCTGCCAGCTGAGCGCGGCGAGGAGCCCGGCGCGATCCATGGCCTAGCCGCGCGGGTCGATGGGGCCGAGATCGAGCGCCAGATCGGCCTCGAGGGCTGCGGCATGGGAGAGCAGCTTGGCCTCGCTGCGCAGCGGTGCCACCATCTGGAGCCCCACCGGCAGCCCCTTGGCGGTGAAGCCGCAGGGCAGCGACAGCGCCGGGGCCGAGGTGAGCGTCACGGCAAAGACGATGGCGAGCCAGTCGATATAGGTCTCGAGCTCCTGGCCCGCGATTTCGGTCACCGTCCGGTCGCCGACCGGGAAGGGGGGCACGACCGTGGCCGGGCACAGCAGCAGGTCGTAGCTCTCGAAGAAGCTCGCCACGCGCCGGGTGATCGCGCTGCGCAGCAGATTGGCGCGCGCGACATCGGCCCCGGTGGCGGTCATGCCCTTTTCGATGTTCCAGATCACGTCGGGCTTCAGCTGATCGCGCTTGTTGGCATAGTGATCGGCATGGCCGGTGGCAAAGGCGATCGCGCGGAGCGTCTGGAACGCCTCATGCGCGCCGGAGAAATCGGGATGCGTCTCTTCGACCGTCACGCCCAGCGACTCGAGCCGCTGCGCCGCGGCGCGGGTGATCGCGGCCACCTCCGGGTCGACCGGGGTGATGCCGAGATCGGGCGAATAGGCCACCCGTTCGGGCAGCACCGGCGCCTCGGCCGCGGCACGAAAGCCGCCATTGTCGGGCTGGGCATGGGGCTCCCGGGCATCGGCGCCCGCCATGGCGTCGAGCAGCAGGCCCAGATCGGCGGTGTTGCGCGCCATCGGACCGTTGACCGAGAGGACGCCAAAGGCATCATCGGAGGGCCCATAGGGCACCCGCCCGACCGCGGGGCGCAGGCCCACACAGCCGCAAAAGCTGGCCGGGTTGCGCAGGCTGCCGCCCATGTCGGAGCCGTGCGCCAGCCAGGCCTGGCCCGAGACCAGCGCCGCCGCCGACCCGCCCGAGGAGCCCGCCACCGAGCGACCCAGATCCCAGGGGTTGTGGGTGCGCCCGAAGACCTCGTTGAAGGTGCTCGCCCCGGCGCCGAATTCGGGCGTGTTCGATTTGGCATAGACCACGCCACCCGTCTCCTCGACCCGCTCGACGATATGGTCGGAGGCATCCGGCACATGATCGCCATAGATCGGGGAGCCGTTGGTCGAGCGCACGCCGGCGACCATCGCGAGATCCTTGATCGCCACCGGCATCCCGCCCAGCACCCCGCGCTCGGCCACCGGCCTGGCCGCGATCTCGCGCGCATGGGCGCGGGCGCGGTCAAAGCAGAGCGTGGGCAAGGCGTTGATCTGCCCGTCAACCGCGGCGATGCGCGCCTCGAGCTGATCGAGCACCTCGTCGTGGCTGACCTCGCCCGTGTTGAGCAGCGCCAGAACCTCGCGCGCGGTTTTCGAGATCAGATCCATTGCCGTCCTCCCAGGGTGATGCCCAAGGGTATAGGGCCCGAAGCCCCCGCGCCGCAAGGTGGCTCAGGTCGCTTTGCGCTGGCGGGGGCGGGCCGAGCGGGTTTCCTCATGTCGCTCGCGCAGCAGCGCGATTTCCTCACGCGTGCGCATCCGGTCCGCCTCGCGCAGCGACTCGCGGACATAGTCGAGATGCTCCTCGACCGCGGCCCGGGCCGCCGCGGGCTTGCGCGCGGTGACGGCGTCGAGGATCGCGCGGTGTTGCGAGAGCAGTCTGTCGCGCCCCTCGGGCAGGCCATAGACGACCCGGCGGTTGTAGAAGACGCCCTTGACCAGCAGCTCGTAGAGCGAGCGCATCACATGGGTCATCACGACGTTATGGGCGCTTTCGACCACGGCCATGTGGAACTCGGCATCCAGGCGCGCGGCTTCCTCGGGGTTGCGCTTGGTGCTTGCGGCGGCAAAGCGCTCGAAGACCGAGCGGATGATTTTCAGATCCGTTTCGGTGGCGCGCTCGGCCGCCTGGGCGGCGGCGAGGCCTTCGACATCACGGCGAAAGGCGATGTAGTCAAAGAGCGCCGTGTCGTGGCTGGCAAAGAGCGCGATCAGCGGCGGCGCAAAGGCAGAGCCCAGGACATCGGCCACAAAGGTTCCGCCGCCCGGGCGGGCAACCGTCAGGCCGTTGTCCTCGAGCTCGGCCAGGGCTTCGCGCAGGGTCGGGCGCGAGACATCCATGCGCTCGGCCAGATCACGCTCGGAGGGGAGCCGGTCGCCGGGGCGCAGCACTCCCTGCAGAATCAGTTCCTCGATCTGGCGGACAATCGCCGTCGAGATCTTGTCGGCGCTGATCTTCTTGTATGGCATTTCACGGCCCTTTTGGGATCAGCTTACCCCGTCACGGGCGCGCTGTCGATTTCGGCGAGAAAGGCCCCGATCGCATTGGCAAAGTTCTGCGGCTGTTCGGCGTGGAGCCAGTGGTCGGCGCCCGGCAGCGTCTGAAAGCTGACATCGGGAAACAGGGCGCGGATGCGCGGATGCATCTCGGGCAGCACATAGTCCGAGGCGCCGCCGTTCAAGAACAGCGCGGGCCCCTCGAAAACCGGTTCGGGCCAGCCTGTGGGCCAGGCCATCAGGTCGTCGAGATGGGCACCGAGGGCGGCGAGGTTGAGGCGCCAGCGCGCCTTGCCATGCTCGACCAGCAGGTTTTGCAACAGGAAACTGCGCAGCATCTTTTCGGGGATCGTTCGGGCCAGCGCCGGGTCGGCGTCCGAGCGCCGGGTCACCGTGGCGAGATCGACCGAGGCCATCGCGTCGATATAGCCGCCATGGGCATGGTCATAGCCGACCGGAGCGATATCGGCGACGATCAGGCCGGCGACGCGGCGCGGCTCGGTCAGTGCCAGCGCCATCGCCGCCTTGCCCCCCATCGAATGGCCGAGCACCACCGCGCGCCCGCCGGCAAGACCGGTGATGGTCTCGGCCAGGTCGCCCGCCATGGCGGGATAGGTCATCTCGGCATCCCAGGGACTGTCGCCGTGATTGCGCATGTCCACCATGATCACGCGCCGATGGGCGGTGAAGTGGCGCGCGAGGCTGTTGAAATTGCGCGCCGATCCATAAAGCCCGTGCGCGATCACCAGCGGCGGGCGGGTCTCGGCCCCTTCGGCCTCGTGGACAAGATTGTTGAGCTCCAATTCCAACGCTCCTTCACGGGCCGTGGTGCCCGATGCACCCGTTTCAGACAAAATTCCGTTTGCAGATCAGATGCACCCGCGACGTCTTATCGGGCCGTGAAAACAGCGAGGCAAGAAGCGATGACTGCTTTCCGGTCTGCTCCAGAACACAGTCGAACCCGACAGCGGCGCGCGCCTCGTCAACCGATAGATCGCCAGACAGTTGCGGATCGGCGCTGATCGCCTCGTCCAACACCGCCGCGCCCTCGGGCGAGATCTCGACCGCACGGTCATTTATGCTGATCAGCCGCACCCCGTCTCCAAGGGTCACATGCACCTCGTCCACGAAACTGCACCCGGAAAAGAGGCAGATCACCCCGGCGAAAATCCATCTGATACGCATGGTTCGGGACTGTGCCGCAGAAATCCGTATCAGGGCAAGACGCAAGTCAAATGCGCCCCCGCGCGCGGGTGGGTGGGCCTGCACCGGATCGGCCAGCCGGCGCTCCCTCGGCAGGGGAGCGCGCGGGGGCGAATTTCGCTTGGCTCCCGCGCCGATCTCGGCCAATCTCGGCGCCCAAAGGACCAGCCATGCTGCAACTACGGCCCAATTGCGAATATTGCGACAAGGATCTGCCGCCCGAGGCCACGGATGCGGTGATCTGCTCTTATGAGTGCACGTTCTGCGCCGACTGCGCCGACACGCATCTCGCCAATGTCTGCCCCAATTGCGGCGGCGGGTTTTGCCCGCGCCCGATCCGGCCCGCAACCGCGTGGCGCGATGGGGTCAGCCGCGCGCATCAGCCGCCCTCGGATAGGCGCGTGCATCTGAAATACCCAAAGGAAGATCTGGCCCCGCATATCGCCCGCCTGAAAGACATCGCGCCAAAGGAGCGCTGACATGACCCTGCTCACCCCCACCGATTTCGTCGCAACCGTCACCTGGCTGGGCAGTGTCGCCGACAGCGAGGCAGACATCACCGCCCGCCCGCGCGAACAGATCACGCTGGGATGGGAGGGGCTGGAGGATGACTGCCACAGCGGGCTGACCCGCCCGGCCTGCGTGCGCGTCAAACGCCAGTATGCCGAGGCGACCGAGATCCGCAACACCCGCCAGCTGAGCATCGTGTCGGAGGAGGAACTCGCCGAGGTCGCCGGGCGGCTGGGCCTCGAGCATATCGACCCCGGCTGGCTGGGCGCCTCGCTGTCGATCAGCGGCGTGCCCGACTTCACGCTGATCCCGCCCGCCACGCGGATCATCTTTGACAACGGCACCAGCCTGACCACGGATACCGAGAACGCGCCCTGCATCTATCCTGCCAGGGTGATCGAAGAGAAACATCCCGGCCACGGCATGGCCTTTGCCAACAAGGCGCGCCACAAACGCGGCGTCACCGCCTGGGTCGAGCGGCCCGGGGTGCTGAAACTGGGCGACAGGGGACGCCTGCATGTCCCGCCCCGCCGCTTGCATCCGCTGATGTGAACTGATCACTTTCCCGCGCCCGGGCCAATGTGGGCTTGATCCCGTGGCAGCTGCCGGGTGAGATAGGCCGACAGCAGCGGTTCGGAGCCCCCATGCGCCTACTCATGATCACCCTCGCCTTCGCCCTTTCCTCGGTGCTTTCCCATGCGGCCGAGAAGGAGAGCTATTACTACCCGCCGGTCAATTCGGAGGAGGTTTTCGCCCGCGACCTGACCGACGAGCCCCCCTCGACCAACCGGGCGATCCGCATCGCGTTCATCACCGAGATCACCAAGGCACAGCTCGAAGCGCCCGAAACCCCCCGCTTTTCGATCTTTGCCAAGGGGGCCGAGGCCGAGCACATGATTATCGTGGCCCTCGATGATCAGGTCTTTCGCACGCTCTACCGTGCCCGCGCGGTGCTGGCACAGCTGACATCGAACGCCCGGGGGACCGAGTTCTTTATCAAAAGCGGCATCGCCGACCGGGCGACCTGGTTCGACCTCGCCAAGTTGCTGGGGTTCGAGGATATCGTGATCACCGACGGCGATCTGTGGTCGCACCGGATCGTGCTGGAATAGATGCGCGGGCTTGTGAGGGCGGCGGGCCACGCGTATTGAGGCGCCATGACCGACCTCACCCATACCTCGCTGGGCAAAACCATCGACCAGCCCGCCTCGCCCGACGAGGCGGTGCTCGACCCGGTGCCCAATCCGCATCCCGACACCAATTACGTCGCGCGGTTCGTCTGCCCGGAATTCACCTCGATCTGTCCGGTGACCGGGCAGCCCGATTTCGCGCATCTGGTGATCGACTACATCCCCGACCGGTTCCTGGTCGAATCGAAATCGCTGAAACTGTTCCTGACCAGTTTCCGCAACCACGGCGCCTTTCACGAAGGGTGCACGCTGGATGTCGGCAAACGCATCGTCGCGGCGGTCTCTCCGCGCTGGTTGAGGATCTCGGGCTACTGGTATCCGCGCGGCGGCATCCCGATTGACGTTTTTTGGCAGACAGGTGACGTGCCAGAGGGGGTCTGGCTGCCGGAAACCGGCGTAGAACCCTATCGCGGCCGGGGATAGGGCGTTCCTTTCCCGCCGAGGAACCGTCGGCGGCGGGTCGATCCCGCCGCGACGGCCTGGTCTGGGGAACATCGAATGCGGGGTTTCAACCACGTATCTGCCTGTCTGCCGCGGCGCCCCGTGCGATCGTTGCCCGGATCCCGGGTGCCCTGTCGGCATGCAAAAGGGTGAGCTTTCAGGCGCTTCAACATTTTTTTCGCAGCGATCAGATCAGGGTTTGGTATGGGACAGCCCACAGGAAACACTCAGGAGGCGATAGTGACTGCAGACATCATCGACGGCAAAGCCTTTGCCGCGAAGATCCGTGCTCAGGTGGCCGAGCATGTGGCGAAGCTGAAGGAAGAAGAGAACCTCACCCCCGGCCTCGCCGTCGTGCTGGTGGGCGAGGACCGGCCAGCCAGGTCTATGTCCGCTCGAAGGGCAAACAGACCCTCGAGGCGGGAATGAACTCGTTCGAGACCAGGTTCGACGCCGATATCTCGGAGGCCGAACTGGTCGCCGAGGTCGAGCGGCTGAACGCCGACCCCGCGGTGCATGGCATCCTGGTGCAACTGCCCCTGCCCGATCACATGAACTCGGACGCGGTGATCAACACGATCGCGCCGGAAAAGGATGTGGACGGCTTTCATATCTCGAATGTCGGCCTGCTCGGCACCGGGCAAAAGTCGATGGTGCCCTGCACGCCGCTCGGCTCGCTGATGATGCTGCGTGACCGCCATGGCAGCCTGTCGGGGATGAATGCCGTGGTGGTGGGACGCTCGAACATCGTGGGCAAGCCCATGGCCAACCTGCTGTTGCGCGACAGCTGCACGGTCACCATCGCCCATAGCCGCACCAAGGAGATCGAAGAGGTCTGCCGCCGCGCCGATATCTTCGTCGCCGCCGTTGGGCGACCGGAAATGGTGCGCGGCGACTGGATCAAGCCCGGTGCGACCGTGATCGATGTGGGCATCAACCGGATCGACGCGCCGGAAAAGGGCGAGGGCAAGACCCGCCTGGTGGGTGACTGCCATTTCGAGAGCTGTGCCGAGGTGGCAGGCGCCATCACCCCGGTGCCCGGCGGCGTCGGCCCGATGACCATCGCCTGCCTGCTGGCCAACACGCTGACCGCGTGCTGCCGGGCCAACAACCTGCCCGAGCCCGAGGGGCTGACGGCCTGACCCTGCGCGCCTGACCGGGGATGCGAGCAAAGCCTCCCCGGCCCTTTTCAGCATGGGCGACCGCGAACCGCTGGCGCCCGCGCCTCTGACTTATGATACCGCCTGCTGCGCGGCCCTGTCGGCCTCCTTGACGAGGTCGCGCAACAGGGAGGCCGCGTTCCAGAAGCCGATGCCCAACCCGATCGCCGTGATCCCGATCGTCATCGAGAGGGGCTCGGTGTTTGCGATGCTGACGGCGGGGAGCGCCGCGCCGACAATCGCAATCGCCCCGGCGCCGATCGCGGCGAAACCCGTGGTCACGACGACGCTGGCCAGCCGCGCCGCCGCGGTCGATTGCGGGCACTGGCTGGCCGCCCGGCCGACAAACAGCAGCACATAGCACAGCGCGCCAAGGCCGAGGAACGCGGTCAGGTAGAAAATCCCATAAGTCATCTCATGTCTCCTTTTCCGAGGTTGGGATCTGTTTGCGGGCGGCTCGAAGGAACCGCCAGGCGAAAAGCGGGGCGAAAAGCGTGCTGTAGATGAACCCGCATTTCAGGCAGAACGCCGCAAAGGCGAGCGCCGCACCGGCGTTGAGCGTGATCAGGAGCACGACGATGAAATAGAGGGCGGCCGCCAGGACATTGGTGGCCCATCCGGCAATCAGCAGGCGCAAGTGCGGCGAGCCCGGATGACTGTCCAGTCTGACAAGCGCTTTGCGCGCGAGCCTCACACCGATCACAAGATAGGCCGGAAGGGCAAGTGCCTGCGCGATGATCCCGATCATGAGCACGCTGAACGAAAAGGCCCCGCCCGGCAACAGCAAGTTGGGGATCGCGGCAACAAGGACCGTCAAGGCCAAAAATGCCAGCGGCGCCTCGACAATCGCGCTGGAGAACGCACGCTCGAATGCCGGCGTCGGGCCAGGGCGGTCAAACCGAGGGTTCTGGGCCGGCTGCGAGACGTGCGGCAGGCCGGCGGCCGGATCGGGGCGCGGCGGGGGCATGGCGATATCAGTACTTTTTGTCATTTCTGTCATCCCTGAAATTACGGGCCAAATTTTTTAGCCAGACGCTTTCGGGAGCAGGCGGGCCAAGCGCGCGCCGGTTTTCAACAGGGCCATCTGGGTGCCGCGGGGCAGGCGGGCCATTTCCGCGTACCAGCGGTCGAACATCTCCATCAGCTCCAGCGTCTCGTTCATGCGCTCCTTGATGCCCTGGGGCGTGCCATCGGCGTCAGCCGCCTCGATCGCCTGGCGGATCGCGCGCAGGGTGGGGGCGTATTCGCGGGCGCGGCGGCCCTCGACGACATTGCGCACCAGGTCCATCATGTCGGCGATCCCGATAAAGTGGTCGCGCCGGTCGCCGAGCTTGCGGCTGACCTTGATCAGCTCCCAGGATTGCAGCTCCTTGATCCCGGTCGAGACGTTCGAGCGGGCCATGTTCAGCGTCTCGGCAATCTCCTCGGCCGTCAGCGGCTCGGGCGCGAGGTGCAACAGGGCGTGGATCTGCGCGACCGAGCGGTTGGTGCCCCACCGCGCGCCCATCTCGCCCCAGTGGAGAATGAAATCCTGCATGGCCGGTGTCAGATGCATTGTTTATTCCAGTAATTTCTGATATCACAGAAATATCTACTGCCCTGCATCCTGTCAAGGCCTGGAACCGATCACCGGCGCGCGGGCCTGCACCGCACGCAACCGCCCTCGCCGGCAAAGACGGTCTGCCCTGGCCGATCCCAAACAAGAAGCGATGCAACGCTTATCCAGGGTTTGCCGTGAACGCGTTGAGTTCTGCAGGGGACGTGATGTGGATGATCCGAATGCGATCTGCATGGTTATAGATTGCTTCAATGAGTTTCGGTCACATCTCGCGATGAAGCCACCACATCATCCTGTACAAACGACATGTAACCCGTCACATCGGGCAGCCATCCGGCCCGTCCGGCCGACCGACGAACAGGGACTTGATCTGCCTCTTTGTCGCCCACCAGAAATGAACACCAAGTGGGTGGTCCACGAGGATAACCGTATCGCAAGCGTTCAAGCGCTCTTCGACAGAACTCATCGGTCCATAGCCGTCAATCAGCCAACGCTGCGTCGCCACCAGCGCGCCGTGGCTCTGGCGAAATTCTTCGTCGGGCGCTCTCTGCCAATTCGGCCTCCACAGAAGCTTGTCGATGGCAAAGTATGGGAGGTCATGCGCTGCGCATACAGCGCTGCACATCGTCGATTTTCCGCCCCCGGCGTTCCCGATCACCATGACTCTTGTCATGCAGCCAGGCAAGCACGGACCGCGAACAGAGCGCAGATAAACCTGCAGTCCATCGGCACGCCAGGATCAGCTACCTCAGCTTTGCGCAAGGCCAGCCGGGGCCGAGATACCCGAGGTCTCCCCCCGCAGGGTTTTGCTGCCGTCGATGCCGTGCCGGGATACGTCTGCCGGGTTGCAGCACATCGGCCTGATGGCCGCGTGGCGATCGCACCCCGGGGGCTTTTCAGGCCGCCCGGATCACCCCGGCACGAGGGACTGGATCGCATCCAGTGCCGGGCCGGTCAGAACCGGGGTCATCATCGTCAGGGCAACGCCGATGCTGTCGCGAAGCTCGAGCGACAGGCCATGGCGCCGGTGCCAGGCTTCGTGCTCCTCCCAGCTTGCGCCCGGCAGCGCGACCTCGGCGCCGCGGCGAATGTCGCGAAAGACCGAGATCACGGCAGGTGTCGCCACCACGATCAGCACCGTTGAGTAGGCCGCCCCCCAATAGGTCGTCCCCGCCGAGGCCAGCCCCGCGACCAGCCCGGCGCTGGCCGGGGCCATCAGCGAGGCGGAGAGATGATAAAACCCATGGGTCGTCGCGACCGACAGCACCAGGATCAACCCCGCCATCGCCAGGGCAAAGCCCAGATGCACGCGGCGCTGGCGCAGGGGTGCCGGCGCCAGCTCGGCCCGGCTGGCCCCGCGCGAGATGAACAGAAAACACACCGCCATCAGCACCACGCCCGCCACGCTGACGGCCGAGTTCCAATGGGTCAGCAACCGGATATGCTCGAGATGGGCCGCCGAGAACGTCCCCACCTCACCAG
Organism: Pseudomonadota bacterium; assembly: GCA_039028555.1. Classification (GTDB taxonomy): domain Bacteria; phylum Pseudomonadota; class Alphaproteobacteria; order Rhodobacterales; family Rhodobacteraceae; genus Thermohalobaculum. Next base: position 31,128 of record JBCCHW010000014.1, read on the forward strand.
CGCGCAGCACGGCAAGGTCAAGCGGGCACCGGGGATCGGCAGCACCAGGCAGGCAATCGGCAACCAGCCGCCGGATCGGGTTGTTGTGTTGCTCGACAAGGCCGATCCCGACCCCCGCGACGACCCCGATCGCGCCACAGAACACCGCGCCCCGGCCATATTGCGGGAGAATGACGCCAAAACCCAGGACCAGCGCGCCCA
>JBCCHW010000015.1:0-30914 GCA_039028555.1 Pseudomonadota bacterium
CCTGGGTGCAGCCGGCGATGCCGGATATTGCCAGCGACCAGGCGGCCATTGCCTTTGGCGATTTTGGCCGCGGCTACACGATTGCCGAGCGCCCCGATATCCGCCTGCTGCGCGACCCCTATTCGGCGCGCCCGAACGTGGTCTTTTTCGCGACCAAACGGGTCGGGGGCGATGTCACCGACTATGCGGCGATCAAGCTGCTGCGCTTTAGCGCTGCGTAAGATGTGCGGGTGATCCCGCGCCAGTGAGCAAACGGCCCGCCCCGGTGTTTCGCCGGGCGGGCCAAACCCCGTCCATCGCCCCGCGATCAAGGAGCACTTCTCATGATTCTGACCGAGACTTCGGCACCGGCGGCCAGCCCGGTGTCGCTGGGCGAGTTGTCGTCCCATCTCCGTCTCAACTTCGGCTTTGCCGATAGCGGGGTCGAAGACGCCCTGTTGCAGCTCTATCTCGACAACGCCACCCGCGCGATCGAACAGCGGCTGGGGCAGGCGCTGATCTTGCGCGCATTCCGGCTCGAGACCGCGTGCTGGGACCGGGATGGCCGGTTCGCCATGCCAATCGGGCCGGTGGCGGCGCTGACCGGGGTCAGCCTGATCTCGGCGAATGCCACGGTCGCAATCGATGTCGGGGATCTGTCCCTCGCACCCGGCGCGACACGTCAGGTTCTGAGCGGTGCCAGCGGCGGGGTGCTGCCGTTGATCCCCCATGGTGGCAAGGCCGAGATTCTGTTTGAGGCAGGCTACGGACTTGCCGGGAGCACGGTGCCGGGCGAGATCCGCCAGGCGGTGCTGATCCTTGCCGGGCACCTCTATCAGAACCGCGAGGGGGACAACGACGCGACCTTTCCGGCGATGGTCAGCTCGCTGATCGCGTCCCATCATGTGCTGAGGGTCTGACCATGGCCGCCCCGAAACTCACCCACCAGTTCACGCTGGAAGCGCCCGTTCGCACCGAAGATGGCGGCGGCGGCGCGGACGTCTCGTGGACAGCGCTCGGCACGTTTTGGGGCGCGCTCGAGCCACGCTCGGGCAGCGAGGATCTGGCCGGTCTGCGTCCCGCCTCGCGCGTCACACACCGGGTGATCGTGCGCTCGGCCCCCGTTGGTTCGCCCCAGAGGCCCGCGCCGGATCAGCGCCTGCGCCGGGGCGACAGGGTGTTTGCGATCCGCGCGATTACCGAACAGATGCCGGGCGCCGGTCATCTGCGCCTGGATGTCGAGGAGGGCCCCTTTCAATGACCTATGCACTGGCCTGGCCGCTGCAGGAGGCGGTTTATCAGTTGCTCTCGGGGGATGCGGCGCTCGGCGCGCTTGTGGGCGGGATCTATGACGCCGCCCCGCAACAGGTCTCTGACGCCGCCGACGAGGGGCTCTATGTGACCCTGGGCGATGAGGTGGCCGAGGACTGGCGCACAGCCAGCGATGCGGGCGCACTTCACACCGTCACGGTTTCGATCCATGCGCCAAGGCGCGGTTTTGCCGAGGCAAAACGCGCGGCGGGCGTGATCTCGGACCTGATGGCCGGCGCAATGCCTGCGCTGTCGCGCGGGCAGATCGTGCAGATCCTGTTCATCGATGCCCGCACCGCGCGGGCCGAGAATGATGCGTTGCGGCGGATCGACCTGCGCTTTCGAGTAACCATGGAGGACACGGCGTAATCGGGCATTCCGGGGGGACCATGCCATTCAATCACATGCGGGCGCTGCGGGCCGAGCTGATCAGTCAGCTCGTGATCCTGGCGGCGCTGCTGGTGCTGGCGGTTGCTGCCATCACCGACATTCTGGGCGCTGGGCGGATCCTCTGCCTGGCCGGCCTGATCTGGAGTGCGCTGACCGGCGCCTGACCTTTCTGCTCGAGGAGAGACATCATGACAGCCCAACGCGGCAAGGACCTGTTGGTCAAGCTGGACGAAACCGGCGGGGGGAGCTTTGAGACTGTGGCGGGGCTGCGGGCCACACGGCTCAGCCTGAACGCCGATACGGTGGATGTGACCACCGCCGAAAGCCCGGGCCAATGGCGCGAGCTGTTGGCCGGTGCAGGGTTGCGCACCGCGTCCATTTCGGGCTCCGGCATCTTCAAGGATGCCAATTCCGATGCGGCGATCCGGCGGGTGTTTTTTGACGGCACAGCGCCTGACTTCGAGATCGTGATCCCCGATTTCGGAACCGTATCAGGGCCGTTCCAGGTCACCAGCGTCGAATATGCCGGAAACTATGATGGCGAGGCGAGCTTTGAGATCGCGATGACCTCGGCCGGCGCGCTCAGCTTTACCGAGGCCGCCTGATGGCGAACCCTCATCGTGGCGAAGTGACGATTACGCTGGACGGCAAGCCGCGGGTGATGCGCCTGACGCTTGGCGCGCTGGCCGAACTGGAGGCGCGGCTGGACTGCCAGTCGCTGATCGCGCTTGCCGAGAAGTTCGAACAGGGCGAGGTCTCGACCGCCGAGCTGATCGCGCTGATTGCCGCCGGGCTCAAGGGGGCGGGGGCGCCGATGGCCGAGGCGGATGTCGCCGAGGCCGAGATCGAGGGCGGGGCCGTGGGCGCGATGCGCGCAGGTCTCGCGCTGATCTCGGCGGCGTTCCAGGCGGAATGACCGATGACATTTCGGGGCCGGTCGACTGGCCCCGGCTGATGCGGCTGGGGCTGGGACGCCTCGGCCTGCCGACGGAGGCGTTCTGGGCCATGACGCCGGTCGAGCTGACCCGCGCGCTGGAAGGCGCGGGTCTGATCCCGCTTCCGGGCAACGGCCCGATGACACGGGCGGGGCTCGACCGGCTGATGACGGCGTTTCCCGACATGCCCCCGATCGAGGAGGAATGAGTGATGCAAACCGACGGCGCCAGCGGGTTCAGCCCCGGGCTGAGCGATACGCTGAACGACATGCGCGGCCTGACCGCCAGTTTTCGCGTCGAACTGGACGAGGCGACCACCGCGATCCGCCAAATGGACGGCGAGACGCAAAGGCTCTCACGCTCGCTTGGCTCTTCATTGCGGTCGGCCTTTGACAGGGCGGTGTTCGGAGGGGGCAAACTCTCGGACGTGTTTCGCGATCTTGCCCGCTCGGTCGCGGGCAGGGCCCTGAATGCGGCGCTGAGACCGGTCGAGAGAGCGGTGGGCACGGGCTTGTCGAGCCTTGCCGGCTCGCTCACCGGCGCGCTCGGCTTCGCCAGGGGCGGGGCGTTTTCGGCGGGTCAGGTCCGCGCCTTTGCCAATGGCGGCATCGTCAATGGCCCGACGGTCTTTCCCCTGCGCGGCGGCACCGGCCTGATGGGAGAGGCAGGGCCCGAGGCCATCATGCCCCTGACCCGGGGCGGTGACGGTCGCCTGGGCGTGCGGGCCTCCGGCCAGCAGGGGGCGACAGTGACCATCAATATCAGCACGCCCGATGTGGCGGGCTTCCAACGCTCACGCGGGCAGATCGCGGCCGGTATCGCGCGCGCGGTCGGGCGCGGCTCACGCAAGCTTTGAGGAGAATGCGATGACCTTCCATGATGTCCGGTTCCCGGGCGCGATTTCGTTCGGTTCCTCCGGCGGTGTCGAGCGGCGGACCGAGGTGATCACGCTGGCCAACGGGTTCGAGGAGCGGAATTCTCCCTGGTCCCAGTCCCGGCGGCGCTATGATGCGGGGCTGGGTGTGCGCACTCTCGACGACCTCGACCTGGTGCTTGCGTTTTTTGAAGCGCGCCAGGGGCGGCTTCATCCGTTCCGCTGGAAGGACTGGCTCGACCATCGGTCCTCGAAACCGTCCGACCCGGTCCGGCCCGGGGATCAGGTGCTGGGCACGGGGACCGGCAGCCAGACGGTGTTCCGGCTGCACAAGGCCTATACCAGCGGTGGCGTTACCGTGAATCGCGAGATCACCAAACCGGTCGCGGGCACCGTCCGCGCTTCGGTCGACGGCATCGAGCGGTTCGAAGGCGCGGGCTTCGCCATCGACACGGCGACGGGCGAAATCAGCTTTGACGCGGCCCCCGGCAACGGGGCGGTGGTTGCCGCCGGGTTCGAGTTCGACGTGCCCGTGCGGTTTGACAGCGACGTGATCGAAGTCAATCTCGCCGCCTTCGAGGCCGGCGATTTCCCCTCCATCCCCATCATCGAGGTGCGTGTCTGATGCGTGAGCTTCCCCCAAGCCTGACCGCCAGCCTGGCGAGCGGTGTAACCACCCTGGCGCGGTGCTGGCGCGTGCAGCGGCGCGATGGCGTGGTGCTGGGCTTTACCGATCATGACCGGGATCTGGCCTTTGACGGCGTGAGCTATCTTGCGCGCTCTGGCCTCAGCGGCACCACGATCGAGCGCGCGACCGGCATGCGGGCCGACAGCCACTCGATCACCGGTGCGCTGCAATCGCAGGCGATTGATGAGGCGGAGATCCATCGCGGGCTTTATGACAGCGCCGAGGTGCAGCTTTGGCTGGTGGACTGGACCGATACGACCAGCCGGACCCGGCTGGCCACCGGGCGGATCGGCGAGATCCGGCGCAGCGATAACGGGTTTGAGGCAGAGGTGCTGGGCCTCTCGGAACAGCTCGAGCAACCTGCGGGGCGTGCCTTTATCCGCCGCTGCCACCGCCGGTTGGGTGACGGGATCTGCCGCGTCGACACGGCGCTCGCCCGCAATCGCGGCGCGGGTACGGTCAGCACCGTCGTGGCCGAGCAGCGCTTTACCGCAGCCGGACTTGCAGCCTATATCGCCACCTGGTTCACCGAGGGAACGCTGACCTGGACCAGCGGCGCCAATCAGGGCGTGGTCTCCGAGGTGAAGAACCACCTCAGCAATGACGGCATCGCAACACTGGATCTGTGGCTGGAACCGCCCGAGGCGATACAGCCCGGTGATCAGTTCGTCGTGGTCGCGGGCTGTGACAAGCGGGCGGAGACATGCCGCGTCAAGTTCGACAACATCCTGAATTTCGGCGGGTTTCCCCATATGCCCGGCGATGACTGGGTGACCGGGTATCGCTCGGGCGGCGGGCATGACGGCGGGTCGTTGGTCGATGGCTGAAGCAGCGCGAGATCCCGGGCCCGAGGAGGTCCTCGCGCTTGCCCGTCGCTGGCTCGGCACGCCCTATCGCCATCAGGCGAGTTGCCTGGGCGCGGGCGCTGATTGCCTCGGCCTGATCCGCGGCGTCTGGCGCGGGCTCTATGGCGCCGAACCCGAGGTTCCGCCGCCCTATTCCCCGGATTGGGGCGACATCTCGGGCGAAGAGCCGCTGATGCACGCCGCCCTGCGCCACCTGCATGCTGTCGACACAGCGTCCCCGGGCGACGTGTTGCTGTTTCGTGTGATGGCGTGCGGTCCCGCAAAACATCTCGGCATTCTGAGTGCTGCCGGTGAGCAGGCGCGCCTGATCCATGCCTATTCCGGCCATTCCGTCTGTGAAACCAGCCTGACGCCCACATGGGCGCGGCGTATCGCCGGCCGGTTCCGTTTTCCGCCAAGGGGGTCCTGATGGCCACATTGCTTTTATCCGCCGCCGGATCCGCCGCTGGTGGCGCGATCGGCGGCACGTTTCTGGGTGTCAGCGCTGCCACAATCGGGCAGGTCGCCGGTGCCGCAGCCGGCGCGGTGATCGATTCCAAGCTGTTTCGCACCGGATCGCGACCGGTCGATGTTGGCCGTGCCTCATCGCTTCGCCTGCAGGCCTCGACCGAAGGGGCGCCGATTGCGCAGGTCTATGGCCGTATGCGGGTGGCGGGGCAGGTCATCTGGTCGACCAGGTATCTCGAATCGGTCAGCACGACCTCGCAAGGCGGAAAGGGTGGGATCGGCGGCGGCAGTTCTTCCGCCCGGACGGTGAACGAGTATGCCTATTCGATCAGCTTTGCCGTGGCACTGTGCGAGGGGGCGATCGAGCGGTTAGGGCGGATCTGGGCCGATGGCAAGCTGCTCGACACCCAGGGGTTGACCATCCGCACCTATCGCGGTGATCCCGATCAGCCGCCCGATCCCAAGATCATGGCGGTCGAAGGTGCGGATCTTGCTCCGGCCTATCGCGGCACTGCGTATGTGGTGTTCGAAGACCTGCCACTGGCGCAGTTCGGCGACCGGATTCCGCAACTGAACTTTGAAGTGTTTCGCGCCCCGCCAGAAGACGCGATGCCCGATGGTCCCGAAAAGGGGGAGCGCCCGGCGAAACTGGTGCGCGGCGTGGCGCTCTCTCCCGGATCGGGGGAGTTTGCGCTCGACACTCAGGCGCATCGCTATGTCTTTGCCGGCGGCGGCGCGACCTATGCCAATGTCAACAATGCGGCGGGGCAACCCGATGCGCTGGTGGCATTGGATCAGCTGGAGGCTGATCTGCCGGACTGCGACGCGGTCTCGCTGATCGTTTCGTGGTTCGGGACCGATTTGCGTTGTGGCGACTGCCGGATCGAGCCGCGGGTGGAGGAGAACAACCGCAACTCCGCGCCCTCGAGCTGGGCCGTTTCCGGCCTCACCAACGCCACCGCCAATCGGGTGAGCCTGAGCGACGCTGGGCGGCCGAACTATTGCGGCACACCGTCGGATGCGTCGATCATCCGGCTGATTCAAGAGCTCAAGGCGCGCTGGAAGAAGGTGATGATGTATCCCTTCATCCTGATGGATGTGCCTGCGGGCAATGGCCTGTTCAATCCCTATGACGGCACCGCTGGCCAGGCGGCCTTTCCCTGGCGTGGTCGGATCACCGCGAGCATCGCCCCGGGTCAGGCAGGCTCGCCCGATCAGACCCCGGCGATAACGACAGAGGTCGGGGCCTTTTTCGGTACTGTTGCGGCGACTGACTTTACCGTGGAGGCGGGCGGTGTGACCTATGCGGGACCGGCAGAGTTCACCCTGCGCCGCTTTGTCTTGCACTGTGCCGCGCTGGCGGCGGCGGCGGGTGGCATCGATGCGATCTGCATCGGGTCGGAAATGCGCGGGCTGACCACGCTGAGAAGCGATCGCACGAGCTATCCGGCGGTCGACGAGTTTCGCGCGCTTGCGGCTGAGGTCGACACCCTGCTGCCGGGGGCCCAGATTGGCTATGCTGCGGACTGGTCGGAGTATTTCGGGCACCAGCCCGACGATGGCTCGGGCGATGCGATCTTTCATCTCGACCCGCTCTGGGCCGACCCCGTGATCGATTTCGTTGGTATTGATGACTATACGCCGTTGAGCGACTGGCGCCACGAAACCACCCACCTTGATCGTCAGGATGGCGCCGCGAGTGTGTACTCACTGCCCTATCTGAACGCGAATATCGAGGGTGGGGAGTACTATGATTACTTCTACGCCGATGAGCTTGCACGCTCGGTTCAGGATCGAACGCCAATCACCGATGGTGCGGCGAACGAGCCCTGGGTCTTTCGGCCAAAGGACATCCGCAACTGGTGGAGCAATCCCCATCACAATCGTGTCGCAGGTGTTCGCGACACCAATGCAACCGGCTGGGTGCCGGGCTCCAAGCCGGTCTGGCTGACCGAAACCGGCTGCCCGGCGGTGGATCTGGGCGGCAACATGCCCAACCTGTTTTACGATCCGAAAAGCTCCGAGAGCGGGTTGCCCTATGGCTCGATCGGGGCGCGTGACGACGAAATGCAGCGCCGCTTCTTGCAGGCAAAGCTCGGCTATTGGCAGGACGGGGCGAACAACCCCGTCTCTCCCGTCTATGGCGGGCCCATGATCCCCGACGACCGTGTCTTTGTCTGGACCTGGGATACCCGCCCGTTCCCGGATTTCCCGACCCGCGAGAGCGTGTGGTCGGACGGCCCGCTCTATGACTTCGGGCATTGGATCACGGGGCGGGTAAGCGCGTCGAGCCTTGCGGAGGTGGTTGCAGATATCTGCTCCCGGCGCGGGGTTGCGGCGTTTGACGTGAGCGGGCTGTACGGCACGGTCGACGGGTATGTGATCGACCAGACCCAAAGCGCGCGCGAGGCGATCCAGCCCCTGATGCAGGCCTATGGCTTTGATGCGTTCGAGGCGGAAGACCGGATCGTGTTTCGCATGCGTGACCTGCGCGCCCCGACGCCTGTCGATGATGCGCGCGCGATCGCCAGTGATGATCCCGTCCAAGGGCCGGTACTGCGCGAACGCACAAGCGCGGGCGAGATCGTCGATGCGGTGCGGCTGAGCTATGTCGAGGCGGAAAGCGATTATCGCCTGGGCGCGGCCGAGGCGCGCCAGGGCGCGACGATTGCTGACCGAACCTCGGAAACCTCGTTGCCCATCGCATTGGCGGGTGCCCGGGCGCGGTTGATTGCGCAACGTTGGCTGGCCGAGGGAATGCGCGTGGCCGAGACGGCAGAACTGACCCTGCCACCCTCGCAACTGGCGCTCGAGCCCGGCGATCTGATCACGATCGGTACGGGGACGACACCCTATCGCATCGACACAGTGGTGGATGGCGAGGCGCGAAGCATTTCGGCAGCGCGGGTCGAGCGCAGCCTATATGTGCCTGCCGCCGTGCAGCCGGACCCGACCGAAACGCTGTTGCCGGTCGTGCCGGGACCGATCGAGGCCATTTTCCTGGATCTGCCGGTCCTGAATGCTCAATCAGAGGCGGAGGCCGCTTTTGCTGTTACGGCAGTCCCCTGGCCTGGTGACGCGGCAGTTTACAAAGCGCCTCAGCAATCAGGCTTTACCCTGGCGACCCAAACCCGGCAGCCGGCCCTGATCGGGACGCTCGCAGATGAGCTCCCCCCGGGCGATCCCAACCGATGACAGCGGGTCGAGGTAGAGGTGCTGTTGCCCGGGGCAGGCATCGCCTCTGCCGACCGGCTGAGCGTTTTGAATGGCGCCAATGTTGCCGCGCTGGAACGACCGGATGGTGAGTGGGAGGTCGTGCAGTTCCAACAGGCTGCGCTGGTCGATCAGGGGCGCTATCGCCTTGGCATGTTGTTGCGCGGGCAGCGGGGCACAGGGGGGTTAACGCGGGAACCGCTGGCCTCGGGGACGCGGTTTGTGATCCTCAACGACACCCTCGCAACCCTGGATCTGGCCCAGGCCGAGCGGGGCTTGCAGCGATTTTACCGGGTTGGGCCCGCTCAATTCGGTGTCTCGCATCCAAGCTACGTGGATGTTTCAGCGACCTTCCGAGGAACCGCCTTGCGCCCCTTTGCGCCCGCCAGGATCTCGCTGAGCGGGCAGCTGGGTGCGGATATTATGATCGGCTGGATCAGACAGACCCGGATCGGCGGGGACAACTGGGAACAGGTCGAGGTGCCGCTGGGCGAGGCGCAGGAGGCTTATCGCCTGCGGATCCTGTCCGGAGGCGCGGTTCTGCGAGAAACCACGCAGAGCGGGCCCAGCTTCACCTATACGGCGGCAATGCAGGTCGCCGACGGGGTTTCGGCAGGCGATGAGATCACCGTCGCCCAACTATCCAACGCATACGGCTATGGCCCGGAAAAGAGGATCACCATCGATGGCTGACACGGCAAACATCGCACTCCCGCTGCTCGATGCGGCACAGGCGCAGAAGCATGTGACCATGAACGAAGCGCTGTCGCGGCTCGATGCGCTGGGCTTTGGCGCCGTCGCGTCGGTAGGCCAGGCGGTGCCGCCCGCCAGTGTGGATGGTGAGACCCATGTGGTTGGCGCGGGCGCCACGGGCGATTGGATCGGTCAGGACCTGAACGTCGCGATCGCGAGTAATGGCGGCTGGACATTTTTTGCGCCTAGGGCGGGCTGGCAGGTATGGACGCTGGCAGAGAATGCTTTTCTGGTTTTCGACGGGCAGCAATGGCAGGGCGGGGCGGTGGCGCTTTCTCCCGGCGGTGCGGTGACGCTGCAAAAGGTGCTGGAATTCGAACACGTGCTCAGCGGTGCCGTTTCCACCACGGCCGAGCAAATTCCCGACAAAGCAAGCGTTCTGGGCGTTACGGCTCGCGTGATCGAAACGATTGAAGGCGCATCGGGCTGGTCGCTGGGTGTCGCCTCGGATCCGAGCCGCTATGGGTCGAACTTTGGTACGGCGCTTAACGCGAGCGCCGATGGTGTGACCGGATCTCCGGTCACGTATTACGGCGGCACCGCGCTCGAGATCGCGGCAGAGGGCGGGAGTTTCACGGCAGGCGCCTTGCGGATCGCCGTGCATTATCAGGCCGTTATTGCCCCGCGTCAGGTCTGATTCTGGGCTGTTTGCGGCCTGACCCATCAAAAATAGTTGCCCTGCGGGTCAAATTTTCTCGCTGGTAATCTTTGTCGCACCTCCCCATTTTTCCTGAAGTCGCGTATAAGGCGCGAAGACGGATATGGGGAGGCTGCTATGGCTTTGCTGAATCAAACCAAAACGCCGCGTGATGTCGATCCGGTCTGGGCGCAAATCCGCGACGAGGCTGAGGATCTGGCCGAGAGCGAGCCGCTGATGGCGAGCTTTGCCCATTCAGTGGTGCTGCACCACCCGACCTTTGAGGACGCACTCAGCTATCGCATCGCGCAAAAATTGAGTTCGCCGGAGTTTTCGCCGCTGTTGATGCGCGAAATAGCGGATTCCGCCTATGACGCCGAGCCCGAGATGGCCCAAGCAGCGCGCGCTGATATCGTCGCGACCTTTGACCGGGATCCGGCCTGTGACCGGATGGTGATGCCGCTGCTCTACTTCAAGGGGTTCCTTGCGGTGCAGTCGCAGCGTCTGGGGCATTGGTTGTGGAACAATGGCCGCAAGGATGTGGCGCTTTACATCCAGATGCGTGCCTCCGAGATTTTTGGCTGCGACATCCATCCTGGCGCCACCATGGGCAAGGGGATCATGATCGATCATGCGCACTCGATCGTTATCGGTGAGACGGCGATTGTTGGTGACGACGTCTCGATGCTGCATTCGGTGACGCTGGGCGGCACTGGCAAGGAAGGCGGCGACCGCCACCCCAAGATCGGCAATGGCGTGCTGATCGGTGCGGGGGCCAAGGTTCTCGGCAATATCAATGTCGGGCGCTGCTCGCGCATTGCGGCAGGCTCGGTCGTGCTCAAGGATATCCCCGAATGCAAGACGGTTGCCGGGATCCCGGCCAAGATCATCGGCGATGCCGGCTGTGAGCGCCCATCCTTCAGCATGAACCAGTTGCTGATGCCGGTCCCTGCCGAGGATATCGTGCCCGATTGCTGATTTGGCTTGGGCGCCGGACGCCCCGCTGATGGGTGCCCGGTTCCCGATCACCCACCCGGTGGATCATTGAATTTCAACGAGTTTCCCCTTATATCTTCCGTCAGGAGGACGAGCCATGACCCATGATATTTGTTTCGAGGAAACGGACCTCATCTAAGCGGACCCCAACGGGCCTGGGTCATCGCTTTGTGTCGGACCGGGTGATCATCATTGCGGTGATTACGGTCGGCATCATGATCATCCTCGCCATGATCGCATTCGTTTTTGTCGTGCAGCCTGTCGCAACACGCGAAAATGGCAACGGCGTGCTGATCATTTGCAGCGCCTTCATCGCCTGGGTGTCATTGCTGGCGAATGTTTGGCTCAATCGACGCCAGGCGCGGGCGCAGCAAACGCTCCAATTGTTGAGCACCGTTCGTCTGGATCGCGAATATCTACAATTTGCCAAAGCATTCCGGGAGATACTTCCCACGCCGGGTGAAGTGATGCCCAAGCATGTTCTGGATCTGATACTAAACCGCCAGGCCGACGGAACGCCGCGCAATGCGCCCTTTAACGAGTCCGAAAAAGCGTTCCGTCAATCGGCGTCTTTCCTGTTGAACTTCTACGAAATGGTCGCGGTCGCGACCTTCCGCCAGGATCTGGACGCGCATTTGCTGCAGCGGACGATCAGGGGAAATGTGATCCGGCTCGTGATCACCTGTTCGCCCTGGATTGCCCATACCCGACGACCGGCAGGCAAAGACAAGGCCTGGGAGCATCTAGTCTGGTACTATCACAACTTCGCCCTGCCGAGCGATCTGCCCGAGGGTCTGGAACGGCCCGAAGATCTGGATCTTGGGCCGGTGCCAAAGCTATAGGCAAAAAGGGTTCAGCCGCGCCGTCGCCGGCGACCTTCGCGGGCGCCCCGAGCGCCTTCGGCTCCGGCGGCGGCCGGCGGCTTGTTGAACCTGATCCAGCTTGCCCCTGAAGGGTCGCAATCAAGCAGGAAATCAGCGGCCTTGATCGCCTCGATTTCCTTTGATGGCGTCGCTTTGGTCGAGGTGAGCCCCAACTGCGGTGCCAGTTTCTCCCAATCCGCATCTTCGGGAACAACAATTCCCATCTCGGCAAGAGCTGCGACTTTTTCGGCGATCTTTTTGGCCGAGGCCCCTTGTTGGACAGGGTTCATGATCGCCGAGGTCATACCAGCGGCTGCCGCCATGGGCAGGAAGGCATTGTTGATCCCATGCCGGTTTGGCAGTCCGAATGAAATGTTCGACGCCCCGCAGGTCGTGTTCACCCCCAACTCGTCCCGCAGGCGCCTGACCAGGGTGAAGACCTGGACACCGGCGGTCGCCATGGCGCCCACGGGCATGACCAGCGGATCAACCACGATGTCGTTGGCAGGAATGCCGAAATCCGCCGCCCGCTCCACGATCTTCTTGGCGACCGCGAAGCGCACATCGGGATCTTCCGAGATGCCGGTATCGTCGTTTGAGATCGCAACAACAGGCACGTTGTACTTCTTGACCAGCGGGAGAACCACTTCGAGACGCTCTTCCTCGCCGGTCACAGAGTTCAAAAGTGGACGCCCTTCGCAGGTTTTGAGCCCCTCTTCCAACGCACCGGGCACCGAGCTGTCAATACACAGCGGCACGTCAACAAGACCCTGGACGAGCTCCAAAACTTTGCGCATCAGCGGCGGTTCGGTCTCGTTCGGGTTCGGGTTGGAATTATAAACAACCCCTGCATTCACATCGAGGATTGTCGCTCCGCAGGCGACCTGTTCCAGCGCATCTTTCTCAACGGTCGAGAAATCGCCGGCTTCAAGCTCGGCGGCCAGCTTCTTGCGCCCGGTCGGATTGATCCGCTCGCCAATCACACAGAACGGCTGGCCAAAGCCGATGATGGCGGTTTTCGTCTTGGATTCGACGATGGTCTGGGTCATGCGGACGTCCTCAATGGATTGCGGGTCTTTGGTTTCGGCTCTGGCATCGGGTCAAGCGGAGGCGGGCCAGGGCCCGCCACGAGATACCCTCAAACGCTCATTGTCCACAAGGGGTGGACAATGAGCGTTTGAGGAGTGGGCGCCCATTTCTGCTGTGTTGCCCGATGTCAGGCGCCCGCGCGCTTTGCCTTGGCAAAGCGCAATCATACGCGCATGCCCGCACGGGCATTCCGATTGGTTCGATGGGTGCATGTCCGCGTTTCAGCCTGTCGCGACCTGGGTTGCGGGAGCCTTGCCGAACTCTGTTGTGAACTCGGCGGATTTCTTGATGCCGCCAAGTGGGAAGAAGTGAACGTGCGTGATGTTGAAGTCGGGGTTAGCCGCTTTGTGGCGCGCGAGATCGTTCAACACCTCCTCCGGGGTGAAAGGCAGGACCAGTTTCGTCACATCCGCCGCGCGGCGTTGCAGGACACGCAGGGACGGCCCAACGCCGCAGGCGATTGCGAACTTGATCAGCGTTTGCAGTTTGGCCGGTCCGGCGACACCGATATGGATCGGCAGTTTAATGCCTTCGGCTGCCAGCCGGTCGGCCCAGGCGATCACGGGACCGGATTCAAAGCAGAACTGGGTGGCGATCGCCATTTCTGCATCCGTACGTTCTGCGAAATCCTGCTTCCATCTGAGCGCTGCCATCACATTGGCATCCGATCCGTCGGGATCGATATCCTTGTTGCCTTCGGGGTGACCGGCGACATGGAGGCGTTTGAAGCCGGCACGGTCAAAGGCGCCGTCTTCCATCAGTTGCATCGAGCTCTCGAAGTTGCCGTGTGGCGTGGTCACGCCCCCGGCGAGGAGCAACGCCTGGTCCACATTGGCCTCTCCCTGATATCGAGCGATCCAGTCGGTGAGTGTCGCGCTGTCTTTGATGATCCGTGCTGGGAAATGCGGCATCACCGGAAAGCCTTCGCCCGCGATCCGTTTTGCCGTGGCGACCATGTCCTCGATCGGTGTGCCCTCGATATGGGCGATGTAGACGCGCGTGCCGGCGGGCAGGATTTCGGCAAAGCTTTCAATCTTTTCCGCGGTGCGCGGCATCACTTCAATCGAGAATCCCTCGATGAATCCTGCCAGTGCGCCGGTGTCGATCCGAGATGTTTTCTTGCGGGAGAACATGTTCAGTATGTCGGCCATCTTCAATCTCCTCCAAAGCACCGTTAGGTTGCCCAGCCTTCGCTGGCGATAAGTTGTTTGATGCGGTCGGTGTCGAACTCAGTTTCCAGGCGGCTTGCTTCGGCATCGGCCAATGCGTCGGGATCGCCCTCAACGCTCACCGGATCCGCGCGGCGCCATTCGGCCAGATAGGCCTCTGAGTCCTTGGCGCCGATTTTCATCGCGCAGCGATCGATTGCCTGTTCGAAGCGTTCGGGCAATTGCCGCTTTGCGAGGGCGCGTCGGCCCTGTTTCACGATGACCTGCGCGGGGATATCGCGCCAATAGACGATTTGCAGTTGTGCCATCTTAAGTGTCCTTGATCGGTATTTCGTTCAATCTAGCCGGTGGTCTTTTCGGGCACGCGTGTAATTTCGACTTGGTGAAGATTGTATGCGACAAACTCTGCGGCAGAAGGGTATGAGAAGAACCTTTAAACCACGAGCGATGTTGCCGCACCCTTGTCGATTCCGTTTGAAACACGTAGAGAATCAGGGCCTGCGCGGTAATGGAGAGGCCTGTGCCGCAAACTCAACGCAGAGAAAGCGTTCGCTCGCGTGACCGCGCCCAGGGGCGGCAACGGCGGGGCCGCGAGAATGGCGCGCCAAACGCGCCGGTGGCGGCGCTGGATCTTGGCACCAACAATTGCCGGTTGCTGGTGGCCCGTCCGCGCGGGGATCATTTCGACGTGGTCGATGCGTTTAGCCGAACGGTGCGGCTGGGCGAGGGTGTCGAGGGCAGCAATGTTTTGTCCGAGGCGGCACAAATGCGGGCCCTGAAGGCCTTGAAGATCTGCGCCGGCAAGATCCGCCATCATCGCGTTGATGACCCTCGTGTGATCGCGACCGAGGCCTGTCGGCGTGCAGCCAACAGTGCTGAGTTCATAAAGCGGGTCCAGATTGAAACGGGTCTCGCGCTCGACATCATTGCGCCGGAGGAAGAAGCGCGTCTGGCGGTCGCCGGATGTGCGCCGCTGGTGGATCCCGAGGCGGAGCAGTTGTTGGTGTTTGATATCGGTGGCGGATCGACCGAACTCATCTGGATCGACATGTCCAAAACGCTTCCTGAAAAGCGCCGATCGCTGATCCGGGCGGTGGCGCCGTCGGGCAGTATCGAGACCAAGGCTGTCCGCCGGGCCAAGGCACGCATTGCCGATTGGATCTCGTTGCCGATCGGTGTCACAACCCTGCATGATAGATTCTGCGAGATAACCGATGATCACCAGAGGTTCGCGGCCATGTCGTGGTATTTCGAACAGCGGCTTCGGCCGTTTGGGCCTTATGATCCAGACGACATATCGGGGCTCACGCGCCACCTGCAGATCATCGGTGTTTCCGGCACAGCAACGAGCTTTGGCGCCCTGCATCTTGATCTCAAGAGCTACGACCGCAATCGGGTTGACGGCCTGTGGCTGCCCGGATCCGACGCGGGGACAGTGGCTGACCGCATTCTGGCTCTGGGGAAGCAGGGCCGTCTGGTTCATCCGGGAATTGGCGCACGTCGGGCTGATCTCGTCGTCTCGGGCGCGGCAATTCTGATGACGATCCTGCGCGTCTGGCCGGTCGAACGAATGCGGATTGCAGATCGTGGCCTGCGTGAAGGCATGCTCTACGGCCTCATCCGTGCCCGGCGCGCGGCAAAATCTTGAGGGACAGTGAATGAGCCGGAGAAAGTCTTCCGCCAACGGCCCGAAGAACACGTCTGGCCGCGGCGAACGGGCGTTGAAAGTGAAGGTCAAGACAGCCAAGGGCCGCCGGCTCTCCTCGACGCGATGGTTGCAACGTCAGCTCAATGACCCCTATGTGGCGCGCGCACGGGCGGAGGGATACCGGGGTCGTGCGGCCTATAAGCTTTTGGAAATCGATGACAAATTCAGGTTTCTGTTGCCCGGCTGCCGGGTGGTGGACCTGGGGGCCGCGCCAGGAGGTTGGTGCCAGATCGCCGTCGCACGGGTAAACGCTTTGGGCGAGAAAACCGGGAAGTCCAGGGGCACGGTGATCGGCGTTGATCTACAGGAGATGGAGCCGATTGCGGGCGCGCAGCTGATCTGCCTCGACTTTCTGGATGACGGGGCGGAGGATGTGGTGAAAGGCGTGCTTGCCGGACAGGCTGACGCGGTAATCAGCGACATGGCTGCCCCGTCTAGCGGGCACCGCCAGACCGACCATCTCAAGATCATGGCGCTGGCCGAAGCCGCGGCGCAGTTCGCATGCGAGGTTCTGGCCGAGGGCGGCACGTATGTCGCGAAGGTCCTGCAGGGCGGGGCCGAGGCCCAATTGCTGGCCCTGCTGAAGCGGCGCTTCGACAAGGTGCATCACTTTAAGCCGCCTGCCAGCCGAAAGGAGTCGGCCGAGATGTATCTGATCGCAATCGGTTTCAAAGGCGGTTGAGCCAAACGGAATGCCCGTGCCGGGCATGCGCCTATAGGTGCAATTTCGTCCCGAAATCGCGGTGGCTCGGGCGTCTAGCGTTGCATCGGACATGAGGCGTCACGCCTCGATCCAGCCCGGAGGGCGACGGATCGAGGGCATGTCGTGGCGGGCTTTGCCCGCCTCCGCTTAACTCGAGCGGGCGTGAAAGATGAAGCCCAGCAGATTCATAAGGAGCTGGGCGGCGAGGATCTGGGTGCAGCCTGTGGGGTCGTAATCGGGGGCGACTTCAACGAGGTCGATGCCGACGATTTCATGCGACTTACTCACGGCCTGGAGCAGTTCCTGCACCTCGTAATAGAGAAATCCGCCATGGCTTGGCGTTCCCGTTCCCGGCGCGATCGACGGGCAGAAGGCATCGATATCGATGGTGACATACACTCTTGCACCGACTGGCAGTCTCCGCGCGGCCTCAGCCACACCCATCGCGCGGACTTGGCGGACTGACTGGATGTCGGCGCCCATCGCACGCGCCGCGGCATATCCCTCTTTCGCAGTCGAACTCACGTTTCGGATGCCGTATTGGCTGAGCCCGGTGACAAAGTCCTTCTCGGCGGCCCGACGCATCGGGTTCCCGTGACCAAAGCGAACGCCGTGGCGTTCATCCACGAAATCGAGATGTGCATCGATCTGCAGCACATGGATGTCGCCGTAGCCCGCGAAGGCGTCGATGCATGGAATGTTGACCGAATGATCGCCGCCGATGACCACGGGCAGGGCACCGGCCGCCAGGATCGTTTCGACACCTTTGCGGATATTGGCATGGCTACCTGCCGTGTCCGTGTGGATAATGTCGGCATCCCCCAGGTCGACGATCCGCACGTCGTCGCCCAGATAGGTAGCGTCATCTTCATGGTCATAGGCGCCCGCATGCCCGAAGCTGAACAGGGTTGATGCTTCGCGCACACCACGGGGCCCGAATCGGGCACCGCTGCGCCATTGGGTGCCGAAGTCGAACGGCGCACCAAGCACGCAGACATCCGCATCGATCGCGCTCCAATCCGCAAGATAAGGTTTCTTGGCAAAGGTTGAGATCCCGACAAAGGGCAGGTTCAGCCGCCCGGTTTCGTATCCATGGCTCATGCGCAATTCTCCGGTTTGGAAAGTCCCGCGACACTAGCCACAGGGGCGTGCATCGGCAAAGCCCTTTCCTTTCCTGCTGTGACATGAGATAGGGGGGCGCCAACACCGATCCCTGCCGCCGGAGGTTATGATGCAGATTCGTGAGGCCCTTACCTTTGATGATGTCCTTCTGGTGCCCGGCGCCTCCGAGGTCTTGCCAGCGGATGCGAGTACCCGCACGCGGGTCACCCCTGAGATCGAGCTGAATATTCCGCTCCTTTCCTCGGCCATGGATACGGTAACCGAGTCCGGCATGGCGATTGCCATGGCCCAGGCAGGGGGCATGGGGGTGATCCACCGGAATCTCGATATCGAGATCCAAGCTGCACAGGTCCGGCAGGTCAAACGGTTTGAGAGTGGTGTGGTCTATAACCCCATCACGATCCGCCCTGACCAGACACTTGCCGAGGCAAATGCGCTCTCGGAGCAGTACAAGATCACGGGCTTTCCTGTCGTCGATGAGCAAAAACGCCTTATCGGCATTCTGACCCACCGCGATATCCGGTTCTGCGACGACCACTCGACACCGGTCAGTCAGCTCATGACGGCGAGCAATCTGGCGACCGTCCGGGAGCCGGTGGATCTCGATCAGGCCAAGAAACTGTTGCAGGAACGGCGGATCGAGAAGCTTTTGGTTGTGAATGCTGCGGGAGAATGCACCGGTCTTTTGACGGTCAAGGATATCCAGAAGGCCGTGCTCAACCCCAATGCCTGCAAGGATGCGCTCGGCCGGCTCCGGGTTGCGGCGGCGACCACGGTCGGGGATGCCGGGTTTGAGCGGTCAGCTGCGCTGGTCGATGCCGGCGTCGATCTGGTCGTCATTGATACCGCGCATGGCCATTCAGCCTCGGTCGCCGATGCGGTGGAGAGAATCAAAAAGCACTCAAACTCGGTTCAGGTTGTGGCGGGCAATGTCGCAACCGCCGAGGCGACCAGAGCCTTGATCGACGCTGGCGCCGATGCGGTCAAGGTGGGGATCGGCCCGGGCTCGATTTGCACGACCCGGATTGTGGCGGGTGTGGGCATGCCCCAATTGACGGCGGTGATGGATTGCGCCGAAGAAGCTGAAAAGTCCGGCAAACCGGTGATCGCCGATGGCGGAATCAAGTTTTCCGGTGATCTGGCAAAAGCCATCGCGGCGGGGGCTCATTGTGCCATGATCGGCTCGATGCTGGCGGGTACCGATGAGGCACCCGGTGAGGTCTTTTTGTTCCAGGGACGCTCGTACAAGTCCTATCGCGGGATGGGGAGCGTGGGTGCCATGGCGCGAGGCTCGGCCGACCGGTACTTCCAAAAAGAGGTGGCTTCAGAAAAATTGGTGCCCGAAGGCATCGAAGGGCAGGTCCCCTACAAAGGTCCGTCGAACACCGTGGTTCACCAACTCGTCGGCGGCCTACGTGCGGCGATGGGCTATACCGGTAACCGCACCATCGACGAGATGCGCGCGAGTGCGAATTTCGTTCGCATCACCGGCGCCGGGCTAAAGGAAAGCCATGTCCACGACGTGACCATTACCCGCGAAGCTCCGAATTATCGCGGCAGCTGATCATGAGTGCCGCCGACATCGCCATTCTCGCTGCGTGCGCCCAGGTCGTTGTGCTGATTGTCGCCGGCATTCGCACCGTGCGCGGGCGTTTCAGGGATGTGCGGGAAAACGGTGTCGAGGTGCGCGATATCGCCGTCACGACTGATGGCTACACCGAGCCTGTGAAAAAGCTCCAAGCTAATCTCTCAAATCAGTTCGAGACGCCCATCTATTTTTTTGCCGCCATTCTATTCGGATTGCAGGTCCAAGCCGTGGGCTGGGTTTTTGCCGGTCTGGCCTGGTTCTATGTGGTGACACGGCTGATCCATCATGTGATCCATACAGGGCCGAACAATCTTTTGTACCGGATGCCGGTTTTTCTGGCTGGTCTTCTAGCTGTTTTGGTGATGTGGGCTCAGGTCGCGCTGACCATTCTGATGCGCTGAGCGGTCAGCATGACCTTATCCGAGAAATTTTCCCTCACGATCGCCTCTTCGACATGTGCGAGGGCGCGATGTCGTCGCCCCGCAGCCTCGAAATGGGGTGGCGGAATGGATAAAAACGCATTTCAGGCCGGGAGATGGGGTCACCTCGCCGTTGCTTTTGCCGAGGTCATCCCGCTTGCCGCATCGCGGATTCTCATGCGGCATGCACGAGCGGGCGTGAAGGATGTCGCGACATGACCCTCTCAGATGCGCCCTGACGCGAGGGTTCAGGTCGCCATCGAGGTTCTTGACGCCTGGATGATGACAGGGCGACCGGTCGAGCGGCTTTTGTCGGAATGGGGCCGGGCCAACCGGTATGCAGGGTCGGGAGACCGGCGCGCGATCGCCGACCGGGTCTATGCGGCGGTTCGGCAAAAGCGGTCATCTGCCTGGATTGCCGGCGACGAGACAGCCCGAGGCATCGTGATGGGATCGGTCTTGCAGGCGGACGACGATATCGCCTCCCTGTTCACGGGACTGCGACACGCGCCTGCGGCTGTAAGTCATCAAGAACGCGCTCGCATCCGACCGCTGTATGACGCCGAGTGGGGGGTCAGATGGGACCTGCCCGACTGGTTGCAAACCCATATGGCAGAGCTTTCCGAAGGAACGCTAGAGGCCCTTCGCCTGCGTGCGCCGCTCGATCTTCGGGTGAACCGTTTGAAGGCTTCCCCGGATGCGGCACTCGCCGCTCTCGGCGACGCTGATATCCAGGCGGTCCCGACCCTCCTTGTGCCCGACGGTTTGCGCGTAACCAAGGGCGCGCACCGGGTCAAACAGAGCGCCGCCTATCTCGGCGGTTTGGTCGAGATTCAGGACGCGGCCAGTCAGGCGGCGGCGATCTTTGCTGGCGCGGCTCCCGGCGAGACGGTGCTCGACTTCTGCGCGGGTGGCGGCGGCAAGGCCTTGGCTCTGGCGGCAGGCATGCACAACCAGGGAAGGGTGTTCGCCCATGACGTGTCGGCCGCCCGGCTGGCCCAGATGCCTGAGCGTGCGGCGCGGGCCGGTGCCCGAATCGAACTTGTCGCGCCCGGGGAGGTCGCCGCACTGGCCGGTTCCTGTGATCTGGTTCTGGTTGATGCGCCTTGTTCCGGCAGCGGGGCCTGGCGGCGCAATCCAGAGGCAAAATGGACCTTTACGCCAGAACGCCTCGACGCGCTTGCAACGCTGCAGGCCCAAATCCTTGTCGATGCACGAGACTGCGTTCGGCCCGGCGGGCGGCTGGTCTATCTTACTTGCTCGATGCTGCAGGTCGAGAATATCGCGCAGATCGATGCCTATCTGGGGCGGTTCGCGCAGGATCGTGTCGAGGATCAGCGCACCTTTGCCGATCTTGCTGAGGGCGATGGGTTTTTTGCCTCGCTGATCCGTGTGGACGGTTAGGCGCGAGGTCGTATCACCCCTCCGCCTTGGCGATATCGCCTGCCGAAGACCCCGCACTGAGGTTGGCATCAGAGAATGCTTCGGTCTCGGGAAGTTCCAGATGGATGGCCGACGTGTGGTCGATCTCCAGTTCCCCGGGTCCGAGACGGTAGTCGAGCACATGGCCGCCCGTGTTCCGGTTGGCCGAGAGAAAATGCAGATGATACCCGGGCACGCCGATCCCCACGGCATAATTGGGGCATCGGAAACCCAGGATCGTGCCGTCAATGGCGGTTACGTCAAATTCCGCCTGGGTTTTGACGACGTCCAATAGGGGTTTGTAGGGTTTTTCCTGGCGCAGAACGCTGCGAAAGCGAATACGCTCGATATGGCCGGTGAAGCGGATCGCGTAGAAAAGGTTGGGCGACGCCGCGAGTTCATCCAGCCCCGCTTCGAACCCTTCCTTGTCGATCGGCTTGTCGACGACGAGATGTGTATCTGGCTCAAAAGGGATTACGGCGGCATAGGGTGTCTTGGCGTCAGCGGGTGCGACGGCGGCCTTTCCATCCCCTGTCAGGCGATAGGCAACGCCTTCGTGCACGATCATCTCACCGTCGAGCGCGTTGAAGGTGCCAAGGCCAAAATCCCCGTGCTGCAGCAGTGACCCGATCGTCTCCTCACCGTCATAGACGCCGTTCATCACCGCGCTCAACAGCGATGTCTGGTAGTATTCATGCGCCGGGTCGTGGGGCCGGAACTGACTCCCTTCCAGATGATGCGCCGCCACGGCAGCGGCGAAAGAAAGTTCGTGATCCGCGGTCATGGCGATGCTCCATCAAGGCGGGTGCCCAGTCTGAAACTTAGAGCGCTCACCACAAGCGGGCAATGGGGATCACCGCTCTGGCGCGGTCTGGTAACACAAAATTAACTCTGCCCGGGAATTGTCGCATCTTGGAACTCTGGCTGGCTAATCGGATTTGGGGGCAATCAATGGAGCGACCGGAGGTATGAACAATACTCTTAGCCGTAATTTCAGCATATTTGTAACGCCCTGTAAAACCGTCGTTTTGTGCATGGTGCGGTGCAGTCTTGGATTGTGTTGCCCGGTGCCATAGGATCGGCTCATTCGAACGTATCTGGATTGGACGATGCTCTATCTCATCTGGCCGGGTTTTCTTGATCTCGCTTTGATCGCTGGTTTGGTGCTTGGTGGCATTGCCCTGGGATTTGCGATGTTCCGTATCAAGCTGAAGGAGGAACAACGCAAAGAAGCGGTGGATCGGCTGATCGCGTGGTTGCGTCATCGCAGCGACGGCGACCTGATTCTGACTCAGACCAACGGAAACATCCTCTTCATCTCGGATTCGCTCGTTCTGTCTGGCGGCGCCAGCGACGGCTCGATCCAGACCTTTTTGTCAGGCAGTTTCGGTGCGAGCAATGATCTCGTCTATCGTTTGCATCAAAATGCCGCCCGTGCCGGGTTCTCCGGTGAGTTGCTCACCGCGATCGGCGACCGCCCGGTACGCCATTATCTGACTTGCCAGCGGTTGCCCGAAAATCTGCTTCTTTGGAGTCTTCTCGATGCGGAGGAGGCACGCGTGGTCCTGCGGGATGCCGGCGTGCAACCGTTGGGCGCTGCGCCATTTCCGGCGATCTCGCTGATCGACAAGGGCGTCGAACTCAGCAACCTTTGTTTCCGTCAGAGGTTTGGCCGCGATCATCGCTCGATTCTCGAGCGAATCGACATCTCTCCCGCGAAACCCCAGCAAAAGCTGTTGGTGGATCAGTCTGATGGAACAACAAATGTTTACAGCGCGCATCTGATCCACAAACCGCGCGACGACCACACCCATATCGTATTCCTCGAGGACACCTCTGAGGAGCGGGCCGGCGGCAATCCTTCATCGGCGATGGACCAGCTTCCCATCGGTCTGATGCAGTTTGACCTGACCGGCAGATTGCTGTGGATGAACCGTCACGGCAAACACATGGTCGATCCCGGAACGGCACCGGGAATGCATGTGAATGAGATCTTCACGCCGCTCGGTCGCTCGATCTCGTCGCTGATCGAGGAGGCGACGGCGACCGGAAGCAGTGGTCGTGGCGCGATGATGCGCCTTTCCAGCGCCACGAGTATCGCGCAAGCAGATAGCTTCCGCGAGATCACCCTGACCCGGACCGAAATCGACGGTACCGACTCGCTGCTCGCCGTGGTCAATGATGCGAATGAGCTGCGCAAGCTGGAAGATCGCTTTGCCCAGAGCCAGAAAATGGAGGCGATCGGCAAACTTGCCGGTGGCGTGGCACATGACTTCAACAATGTGCTTACGGCAATCCGTGGGCATTGCGATTTCGTGCTGATGAACCGTGAAGAGACGGATCCCGACTATGACGATCTGTTGCAGATCAAGCAAAACTCGAACAGGGCCGCAAACATGGTTCGGCATCTGTTGGCGTTTTCGCGCCAACAGACCCTGCAACCCATCCTGTTGAACGTGCGCGATGTGGTCTCGGACGCGCATCTTTTCCTCAATAGCGTGATCGGGGAGAAGGTGACCTTGAAGATCGAACATGACCGCGAGCTTTGGCCGGTCATGGCAGATCAGCATCAACTGGAACAGGTGCTGATGAATCTTGTCGTGAATGCGCGCGATGCAATGATGTATGGCGGCGAAGTGACCCTGGTGACCCGCAACAAGGTGCAGGTGCAGGAGACGATGATGAACGGTGTCGCTGTCTCGCCCGGCGATTTCGTCGAGATCAGTGTCATCGATTCCGGTACTGGTATCCCGGATGAAGTGCTTAATCGTATGTTCGACCCGTTTTTCACGACCAAGGCGCAAGGCCAGGGGACGGGTCTGGGCCTTTCGACCGTCTATGGGATCGTTAAACAGTCCGGCGGCTACATCTTTGCCGAGAATCGCGAGGGAGGGGGCGCCTGTCTGCGGGTCATACTACCCGCGGTACGCGACGAGACGCCGGCCCTGCCGACCGAGATGCCTTCCGAGATCCGGCGTGATCTGACGGGCAAGGCAAAGGTTCTATTGGTCGAGGACGAGGACTCGATCCGCTCTGTCGGCTCGCGCGCGCTCAAGCAACGCGGCTATGAGGTTTTCGCGGCTGCGTCGGCCGAGGATGCGATGGAGATGCTGGTCGATAACGAATTCAAGGTCGATGTGCTCGTCTCCGACGTTGTGATGCCCGGCATGGACGGGCCCAGTTTCGCCGTCAAGGCCAAGGGACTGCGCCCGGAGTTGCGCCTGATCTTCATGTCGGGTTACGCAGAAGACAGCTTTCGCAATTCAGAGATCGGAAACGGGTTTCTGTTTCTGCCAAAGACGTTCTAAATCAACGAGTTAACCGCAAAAGTAAAAGAAGCTCTTGAGGAAGTGGCCTGACCTGGTCAGGGCGCGAGGCCTGCGTGAATCTCAAAATCGCGCGCCAGTTCCACTTCCGCTCGCCGGCGGATCTCGTTTGAAAGAATGATGGCATCTCCGGCACGCGGAGAGACGTTCACCTGATCGAGCCGCACCTCCCACCCGCTGCGCTCCTCGACCCAGCCAGTGAGCCTGTCGATCCTCTCGTAGCGGAACAGGTGGTCGACGGCGACCTGGTGATCCTTATCGACCACAAACCGGGATTGCCGGCCGATTGTCGCTCCCGGTCCCTCGCCGTCGAGATACATGGTGACAAAGCGGTCAAAGCAGAAACCCCTGGTGCTGTTTGGTTTGCCGTCGAGATAGGGGCGCTGACGGTACCGCCACCAGCTGTGCAGCCAGTCAATCGGCTCGCGAAAGAGGCACAGCGTTTCGGGAGGCGACTCGCTGAACCGCTCGACAAACGGGCGCAAGAATTTGTCGTATCGGCGATAGTTGCAGTGCTTCACGCCAGGGGGATCTCGCAGCACCATGTCTGACTTATGCCCAATTGCCCGCTCCAGGGCCTGGGAGGCGCATTTGGGCATCGAGAACACGATAAAGCGGTGTTTAAAGCTGATCAGCATCCTCTTCCTTTGCATGAAAGCATCGATGGTGAAAAGGGCCTCGGACCTGAGCCTACAGGTTTAACTTTTCGTAAAGATTGTACGGCCACGCTAAACATGGCGCTGTTAATTTGTTCTTTATTTGTTTCTATTTTTATGAGAACACAGTGTGAACAAACAGGCGATCACGGCCGTTCCCGCGTTGGATTTCCGGCCGTTCTGACATAAGGAGAGAAGGCATGCAGGATAATCTGCTCAAACTCGACGAAAGGCGCGGTATGGATAAGCAAAAGGCCCTGGATTCGGCTCTGGCCCAGATTGAACGGAATTTTGGCAAAGGGTCGGTCATGAAGCTGGGCCAGCGCGATGCCGCGATGGATATCGAGGCGGTGTCGACCGGGTCCTTGGGGCTCGATATCGCGCTCGGGATCGGTGGGTTGCCCAAGGGCCGGGTGATCGAGGTTTATGGGCCGGAAAGCTCCGGCAAGACGACGCTCGCGCTCCATGTGATTGCTGAAGAGCAGAAAAGAGGCGGGATCTGCGCCTTTGTGGATGCGGAGCATGCGCTCGACCCGGTCTATGCGCGCAAACTTGGCGTGGATGTGGACGAATTGCTGATCTCGCAGCCAGATGCCGGTGAGCAGGCGTTGGAGATTACCGACACCCTGGTGCGGTCCGGTGCCGTTTCGGTGATTGTTGTCGACTCCGTCGCGGCCCTCACCCCCCGCGCCGAGCTCGAGGGCGATATGGGAGATGCGCAGGTCGGCAGCCAGGCACGGCTGATGAGCCAGGCAATGCGCAAGCTGACCGGGTCGATCTCCCGCTCGGGCTGCATGGTGATCTTCATCAACCAGATCCGGATGAAGATCGGTGTGATGTTCGGATCGCCTGAGACCACGACCGGTGGCAACGCGCTGAAATTCTATTCCTCGGTCCGTCTGGATATCCGCCGCATCGGAGCGATCAAGGATCGCGACGAGGTGGTCGGCAATCAGACCCGGGTCAAGGTGGTGAAAAACAAGGTCGCCCCGCCATTCCGCCAGGTCGAATTCGATATCATGTATGGCGAAGGCATCTCGAAA
The DNA here is from genome assembly GCA_039028555.1 of Pseudomonadota bacterium. Taxonomy (GTDB): domain Bacteria; phylum Pseudomonadota; class Alphaproteobacteria; order Rhodobacterales; family Rhodobacteraceae; genus Thermohalobaculum. The sequence goes on from JBCCHW010000015.1 coordinate 26,198, forward strand.
CTGGGCGAATTGATCGATCTCGGCGTCAAGGCGGGTGTTGTCGAGAAATCGGGTTCCTGGTTCTCTTACGGCGACCAACGCATAGGGCAGGGGCGTGAGAACGCAAAACAGTTCCTGCGGGAAAACGTCGATATCGCACACGAACTCGAAGACAAGATCCGGGCGGCCCACGGCCTTGATTTCGAGGTCCCTGGCATGATCGAGGACGATGGCGATGCCGCCAAGATGTAAGGTTGAAAACATCTACCGGGTTTGCTCGGTCACCATCTTAGACTGACATAAGCATGGGCAAAGAACGTGTGGACGCGAAATTTCGGAACGCTCTTTGCCCATGCGGTTTCACCAAAGCAGCCGTTTGTTTTTCGTGCTTCGGATTCGACGGAAGAACCTGTTCTGACGGATGCTGCATCTGGATTTAGTGCCCGCTTTGAGAAAAATGGCGCGATCAGGTGGGGCTTGGGCCTTCTCCAACGTGCGGATGCACACATGTTCCGTCCGACAGTCCGATGCACAGCACGATTTCGTCTGCGGTGATGATTTCCTTTGTAACAAGCGTTTTCCGAACGCCCATCACCAGACTTTCCTTTCTTTCCCTATCTCAGGCGTATCTTTGAAATACTGGAATGCGATGCCGAGCGGAACCACCACCGCGAAGAGGATCATTGCAAGCCACAATGGGCCCTGCGGATTACCGGTTGCATCAAGGATCGCACCTGCGACCGGCGGTGTGATCCACATGATCGCATAGTAAACCGTAAAGAACATCCCCATGCCAAGGGCCCTGACCTGAGGCCGCATCGCTTGCCCCGCCATTGCCATGATAACACCGGCAGGTGCCATGCCGATAAGCCCAAACAGAATGCTTGCGCCTATGCCGGCACCTGGCAGGCCGATCAGCAAGAGTGCTGAGATGGCGCCGCCCATACAGACCGCCAAGACATTGTTCCGTCCACGAAAGCGATCCACGAGTTGCCCGCAGGCCGCACCGGAAATGATCATGATCCAACTGCTGATGCTGATGATGCCAGCGGCAGCCATGGCGGTTTGGCCGTGGCCTTCAAGAACCTTTGGCGCGAAGGCAAGATAGGTGACATAGGCTGCGTTAAAGACCCCCCAGGCGGCCGCCGCAAACAGTGTCAGACGCCATTCCTGCCCGGTCAGGGAAACCCGCGTGCCGCCCGGCGCGTCCGGCAGATCATGCGGCGGACGGTAGAGCAGAAAGACCGCCGCTGCGGCGATCAGGCAATAAGCCGAAGCGGCCTGAAACGGGACCTGCCAGCCAAACGTTTGGGCAAACCATGCATGGCCAACCTGGCCCATGGCGATCCCGAAAGGCCAGCTCATCACAAAGATGCTCATGGCCGTGGCGATCTCCCGGCCTTCGAACCAGTCCGCGACCATCTTGGTGAAATAGAGCGTCGTGAAAACAAACCCGCAACCGGCAAGAACCCTGCCTATCCCAATTGTCCAGCTATCCGTCGCAAAGGATGACGCGGCCCCGCCAAGGGCCAATGCGCAGAGCCCGAAGACGACCATCATACGATCTGAAACGTAACGCCCCCAATATCCGGCAGGTACGGCCAGAAACAATCCGGGTGCCATGAAAAGCCCGATCAGAAATCCGATGTCAGCATAACTGAGCCCGAAGGCGACGATCAGATCGTCGCCCACGGACGCCACAGTCTGAAACTGAAACCCCAGTCCGACACGCGCCAGAAACAGCAATCCCAGGATGCGCCAGCGCATCACGCCCAGCCAAGACCGCGCAGCGCGTGGACGTCGTTCCAGATTTTAGTCATGTGACTGATCGTGTCGCCGTCGAACTGCATCACATAGGCGTAATCTGAAACAACGGCTTTGCCCGTTGGCGCAACCGGCCCACCTGCCCCGGTTTGCGTGCCGTGGAATTCGGCTGAGGCAACGACGGTGCCGCGTGCTTCATCTGCCGCAAGAGCTGTCAGCTTGTAACGGCCATCCGGCACGGGGGTCAGAAGCCCCTTCATCCATTCTGCGTAGTCAGCAAGTGTTGCCGTCTCTGCCAGCGCGTCAGCCTGGCAGGAAAAACTCGCCCCTTCGTGGCAGAAAGGCTTGCAGCCCTCCCACCCTTTGCCGGTTTCGCAGGCTTCGAAAAATGCCTTTGCGGTTTCGTATCGGGTCATCGTGACCTCCTCCATTTTGATCTGTCGAGGAAAGTTTGGCCCGATTCCACTGGCGCCGTCGATCGTGCAGATGCTGTAAATTCGGTATCGGATGTGCAGTATTCAAACTACAGCATTTGCGGGATTGCTTGTTGCACGCGTTCTTAGCAAACTCGGTACAAGTCGTTCTTTTCGGAGTGTTTTGGGTGATTGGGCAATCAGGCCTCAGCCAACGGGAATTGCAGATCGCGCAGTCTTATGCGCGTGGAGAGACCTATCAAACAATCGCCTACACGCTTTGTATTGCGCCATCCACGGTGCGGACGCATCTGGCGACGATCTACCGCAAGCTTGAAGTCTCCTCCAAGCTGGAATTGGCAACCTATCTGAACGGCGACGCCCCTGAGCCTCGCAGCCAATCCGAAATGGCATCCGTGTTGTCCGAATTGGCATTGAGCCTGGAAGAGGCCATCAGTCGCGAAAAGGCACTCAGCGAAGTCTTGCGGATTATAAGTGCGTCTCAAGGTGATCTGGACACGGTGATGCCGTTGATCCTGAACTACGCGCTTGAGCTGTGCGATGCAGAGTTCGGCATTCTGTTCGAGTACAAGCAGGATGGCAGGTTTCTGGCAAATCACGCTGCCGGTATTCCGAAACCATTTCAGGCGTGGCTCGACTTGCAAGGTGTCTTCACTGTCAGCCCCGAAACGGGTCTCGGCCGTATGAGTAATCAGTGTGAGGCGATCAATATCTTCGATGTCAAATCAGAGGCGATTTACCAAACCGACGACCCCTTGCGCCATGCCACAGCCGATCTTGGCGGGGCGCGGTCTTTTGTTGCAATCCCGATGCTTGCTGGTGACAGTTTGGTTGGCGCATTCACGATCTACCGACAGACCGTGCGCCCTTTTTCCGACGACACCACTCGGCTTGCGCAGATGTTTGCTGCTCAAAGTGTGATCGCGCTGGAGAACGCCCGCATGATCAAAGCGATCCAGGTGGCGCGTTCATGACCGAGAAACCCGACGCGGCAAGCATGCTCACCACCCGTGAGAACCAAATTGCGGCGGACTATGCAAAAGGCGAAAGCTATCAGCAGATCGCGGATCGCTTGTGTCTTGCGCCTTCGAGCGTGCGCACATATTGGGGATAGTCTATCGCAAACTCGGTGTGTCCTCGGAACTGGAACTACGCGACAGGCTGGCACCCATGGCAACCAGGCTTGCCAGTTTGTCTGTTGATCGTCCAACCCGGCGCGAAAAACCCTTCATCGCTGTGCCGGCATTTGAAAACATGTCCGATGATCCAAAGCAGGAATACATCTCCGACGGGATCAGCGATGACATCATCACAGCGCTGTCGCGTTCGCCGCGTGGCCAGAGAACCTGGTGTGCGATTTGTGCTGGAAGGTCGTGTCCGCCGGACAGGCGAGCCGTTGCCCGTCACTGCACAGCTGATCGACGCGACAACCGGCGGGCATGTCTGGTCCGAACGCCATGATGGGCAACTGGAGGATGTCTTTGACTTGCAGGACGAGATCACGCGCACTGTCGTCGCGTCGATCCGGACAAGTGTTCATCTAAGCACGATCCAGGAACGGGTCGAGCGCGCGACACGCCCGGTTCTGTCGGTCTGGGGACTTCCTACGATACCCTTGATGAGTCCCTCGATGGCCCGACCCTGGCCGATGAGGTGGAACAAGTTCAACCACGTCACAGCGGCGAGATTGTCGCTTTCCCCAAATCTCGCTGTCGGAGCCATGATCCCGATTGCTGCAACGCCGTCTGACGGGCGCTGGACATCGCAGAACCCTCAGGCTAAATCGCGTGAGCTTTGAACTGAGGACATGACCCGCCATGGCATCACTGAACGATATTCGGACCACGTTTCTCGATTTCTTCGCCAGGAACGGGCACGAGGTTGTTGCGTCCTCGTCGCTGGTCCCGCGAAACGACCCGACATTAATGTTCACGAATGCGGGAATGGTCCAGTTCAAGAACGTCTTTACCGGAGCGGAATCGCGCCCGTATTCGCGCGCCGTGACCAGTCAGAAATGCGTCCGCGCCGGCGGGAAGCACAACGATCTCGACAATGTGGGCTATACGGCCCGGCACCACACGTTTTTCGAGATGTTGGGAAATTTCTCGTTCGGCGATTACTTCAAAGCGGATGCGATCCCATTCGCCTGGGACCTGATCACCAAGGAGTATGGCCTGCCGGCTGACCGGCTGCTGGTCACCGTCTATCACGACGATGAAGAAGCCGCCGGGATCTGGAAGAAGTATGCGGGTCTGTCAGATGACCGGATCATTCGCATCGCAACCTCGGACAATTTCTGGACCATGGGGCCGACGGGCCCCTGCGGGCCATGCTCCGAGATCTTTTATGACCATGGCGATCATATTTGGGGCGGCCCGCCGGGCAGTCCCGATGAGGACGGCGACCGGTTTGTCGAGATCTGGAATCTCGTCTTCATGCAGTTTGATCGTGCGGCAGACGGCACACTGACGCATTTACCTAGCCCGTCGGTTGATACGGGCATGGGTCTCGAGCGCATGGCCGCAGTGATGCAGGGTGTC